>JAJXYX010000097.1 GCA_021780355.1 bacterium
AAGGAGAGGGTGATTTACAACACATATTACGAACATTTTGAAGATTTTAAGGAAGCAATTTTCGGATTTTTCGCGGTGTTGTCGACTGTGACTGCGGAGTCTGTTTTAGGGCAGGCGTTAAGGGGGCAGGTGAGGGATAAATTCAAGCCTATTGGGGCGCCTGCGACCAACTTTTGAGATTACTTGGGTATAGCTCCTTTTAAAGTTTTTGATTCCTGGGATTTGAATCATAAGATGCTGGTTTATTACGAAGAATTAATTGCAAATGAACAAGGGGGTATTCTCGATGTATTGCGTTTTATGAATATAACTCCTGCTTATTTTCAAGATTATATGGATCACAAAGAAGAATACAAACGGAGAGTTTTCGAGAGTTATCGAAAGCAACACGAAAAAGATTGTGGCGGAAAATCTTCCATTGGCGAGCCCAAACCTATTTTCTATTCATTGGATGTAAGGCCTGGGCTCCTTGAACTTATCGATGAATATATCATTAAAATAGAACCGGATTTGTGGGAACGGTATCTTAAGCGGTTCGCTACTGTTCGAAGTTTATATGATTAATTGCGCCGAAATGAACTCAAAATTTGGTCGATATACCCGTTCGTGACTCAAGAATCGGTTCAAAGTTGAGAGATCAAATTTTAGGTGCCTTTCAACTAGAAGCTTTATTTATTTGATGTGGAGGGTGATGAAGAGATTTTTTTTGATTTTATGTTCTTTTTCTTTGAAAATTTTTGGGGAGAGTTTTGACGTTGAAAAGCTTCCTATGCTAAGAACTCAGCAATACCCTATTCATTCTTTTGAAAAAATTGCTCTTTTTTCTTTGCCAAGAACAGGAAGCTCCTTGGTGTACAATATATTTAGATATCTCTTTGAGGCTCCTGAAAATTTTTCTTATTTTCATAATGAATTTAATTTAAATTGCCTCGTTTTGAAAACTCAGCGATTTGAAGAAATTAAGCAGGTAGACGGTTCTCCTATCATCTATATAGTAACGATCAGAAATCCTATCGATTCGATTACTTCTCATTATAGAATTTATTCGCATAAAATTCATAATATTCAGAACTTTGTTAAGTTTCGAATAGCAATATATATGGAATTTCTAAAATTTTATGAAGATTTAAGGCAGAAAGGGAAAGATGTTTTGTTCTTAAAATATGAGGATTTTGCAGAGAATATAGATTACATATTTGATCGAATTGAAAGTCGCTTTGCTATACATATTGATCAAGCGGATAGGATTCTTATGCAAAAAGGATACGGGAGGGAAAATGTGCTTTCCTCTGTTGAACTTTTTCCTGATTTTGAGGGATATTGGCCTCTTTCTGGTTTTCATGGTCAGCATATTAAATCTGACACTTATAAGCCTCCTAAGGAATTGACTTATTGGATTGAAAAATTGATTGAACAGGTGAAGCCTGAATTTAGAAAATATGGTTATTTTTTAGACTAATATAGCGCTTCCGGTTGAAAGGCACCCAAGATTTTTGTTTTATACCGTTCTTGAGTTACTAACGGTATATATACTGAAGAAAGCGCGAAAAGTGCATGCCAAGAATTTGGTTAGGTTCTTCGTCTCTTACCATTGGTCGTTAGATTCATACCCTAGTTCGATAAGTAAATCTCCAATTGCTTGTTTTGCTGCAGCTTTATGCTCTTGTTTAAAATAATCTCTCCAAGATCCCACTTTTCCTCGAAAAAAATTCCACCCTTTTCCGAAATGTTTTTTATAGAGGACAAGAAGATGCGCATCTGTGATTTGGATAGATAGGGTTTGTGTGATTTTTTTAAGTTCTAAAAGCGCTTCCCGCTCTGTCGCGCCTCCTCCATGAGATCCCATTAATCGATGAAAATCTAGAACGCAGCATTGCGAACTTTGCAGCCATCCTTGAAAACTGATAAAATTTTTACGAAGTTCATGTTGAATGAGGTGGAGAAGCTTTTCATCATCGGAAGAGAGTTCATTGAGTTGGGGATGGTCTGAAGAAATGTATTTATAATGATTTAGCAGGGAAACTACTTGATCTCTCGGATCTCTTTTTACAAAAAAATTGATGCATTTTTTTTGGGCTAAATAGGTTTCCATTGCGAGAGAATAAGGTGCGTGCAAATGGAGGAACGCTTTTTGTTTGTTTGTTTCCTTCCAAACTTGTTCCATAGTCAGATGGCTCCAAGGAGTTTTGTTTACAGAAAAAGGAAAGTGATTGAGATCTGTTGGATTCCATAAAGTATCTGTATCTCTATTGAATTGATTGGTAAATTCTGGAGCCCAGTAAATTCTTTTATGAGTCAGTTCTTCAAGAATGGGGATTAGTAAATGCGTTCCCGTTTTAGGTTGGGTGAAAAGGACGAAATCGATTCCTAGAAGGGAGTAAGACAAACATAAGAAAAAAATCATGATTCGCATGGTGATTCCTTTTTCATGAATGATATAAAACAGGGGCTTTTACTTTTTTTGATTCGATTGTGCATGGCTTGCAGATTGATGAGCTGAGTGTCCATAGAAAATTTTTCTGTGAAAATTTGATGGGCTCTTTTGGCCTTATCCAGAGCGTCCTTTGGATTTTGGCGAATTGTATCCATATGCTGTCGAATTTGGGCGCAAATTTCTTCTGCGGACAAGGAAGTATCAACATAGAAAATAGTATCTTTGAAATGTTTTTTCACGAATTCATTTTCATCAGAAATAATCACCGTCGAAGCCGCAGCGGCTTCAAAAATTCGAGAAGAGGGAATTTTCTCTTTGTTGTGGATTTCAGAGTGAAAGATCAGAACGATCCCGTGCTTTTGTAAAACTTGAATCACAGAGGTTCCATCAAAGGGAATTTTTCCCATGTAGCCGTCTTCTATGATGTCCTTATTTTCATGGATCCCGTAAAACTTTGTGAAACCGCTTCGGCTAAGCGTTTTGTAGATCGTTTTAAATTTCTCGTCGGTGAGTCGGTTGCTCCAGACTGGAATCATGGTCATCAAGCTATCTAAAACCAGTTCCTTATAATCAACATGTTGCAGCGTTGGGTAAAAAGCAGAGGAAAAAAATTGTCTGTTTTTTAATTGGAAATCATTTTCGAGCTCGTCTGTTTGATCGATTGTGAGCAGATACCCATCGTATTTTTCATAGAAAGGTTTCAATTTCCTTTCAGAGTTGAGGTAATTAAATGGATGGAAAATGGTCAGATACGTTGGGCAATATTTATAGATCCGCCGGTTGTTAGGAAGAAGGCAGATAATCCAATTGAGTTTTTTTTTCTTTTTGAGCTTGTGCCCTTCTTTTTCATCTAAAAAAACCTCCCAGCCTAAATGTTCAGCTGCGATTTTAATCCTCCAGGCGACCTCCCTTTCTCCGCAGTATTTCGCATCACTCACAATCCCAATTTTGATTTTGGGTTGGAAGTGAAAAAAATGGGTAAAGGCTGTGCTGGCAAAAAGAAACGCAAAAAGAAAAAAGCTTTTTTTTCGAGACATATTTTAGATGTGTTGACCTATGAAAAGTTCAAGGAAATGTATCTAAATAGGTAAATAATTCCAATCAAAAATTTTGTTCGCAAAAAAAAGCTGCAGCCAACCTTTTTTTACCTCGAATCTTAGAAAAAATCTTACATTAAATAGGTGTCTGGCTGGCTCAATTTACTTAAATTTCTTATAAAGAAGGTTGTAAAAAAAATTTTTATGTTTTAGCCTTGGAGAGGCTTCGTGCTGACGTGGCCTTTTCTTAAGTTAAAAACAGGAAATTTTATGATGAAAAACCATCTTCCGCATTTTATCTCATTGATGTTAGCCTTTGCTCTTCAGGCGAGTGCAGAATCTTCTTCTGTAAGACTTTCTGGACACGTCCCTACTAAGGCGGTGTCCCATGCAACCCATTTGGAGCGTTTAGATAGTGCCGTTGAAGTGCCTATTACGTTTGTTTTGCCGTTGCGCAATCAAGAGGCATTGGAGGCCTTAGTGCAGCGTATGTACGACCCATCTGATGAAGAGCATTATGGCAACTATCTGACACCTGAAGAATTTGCCGAGCAGTTTGCTCCGACTCAAGAGGACTATGAACAAGTTGCAGCCTATGCGCAGAGTTTAGGTTTGACTGTGACGGGAACTCACGCTAATCGTACATTACTGAATGTTTCAGGTCCTTCAGCCGCCTTAGAATCTGCTTTTAATTTGAAGTTTCATCACTACCAAAAACATAACGGCCAGGTCTTTCATGCTCCCGACAATGAACCTGAAGTTCCTTCTGCGATTGCCTGTGTGATTCATGGGATTGTTGGTTTGGACAATCATGCTTTGCGGCATACGTACAATCGGCATAAAGAGATGGGAGAAGCTGTCAGAGTGTCTCATTCGACTTCTTTAGCGCATCCTTCAGGGCCTGGAGGCGGCTATTCTCCCAATGATATTTTGACCGCTTACAATCTCAATCGAGTGTCTGTCGATGGATCCAATCAGATCATTGCTCTGTTTGAACTGGGAAGCTATCTTGCAAGCGATATCGATCAATATACGAACCATTTTGGTTTGCCCTCTGCCAAATTGACCAATATTTTGGTCGACGGCGGATCGAAAAGCGGCATTGATCCTGAAGTGACACTAGATATTGAGCTAGCTGTAGCGCTCGCTCCTGCTAGTCAGATTTATGTTTATGAAGGTCCCAATTCGGACCAGGGAGTTTTGGATACCTATAATCGCATTGCGACAGATAACCTGGCTAAACAAGTCAGTACATCTTGGGGTTTGGGGGAAAGTTTCTCAAGCGCTCAATTTCTTCGCGCTGAAAATGCCATTTTTCTTCAGATGGCAGCTCACGGACAAACCATTTATGCGGCAGCTGGCGATAGCGGCGCTTATGATGAATATCCGAATAATGTCTCCTTGGTTGTCGACGATCCGGCTTCTCAGCCCTACGTAGTTGGCGTAGGAGGGACGAGATTGACAGTGAATGCATTGACAGGCGCCTATGGTAGTGAATCTGTTTGGAATGATGGTATGGGCAATGGTGCAGGCGGCGGAGGCATTAGCGGTTTTTGGCCGATCCCTTCATGGCAGAAAAATGTTGCCGGCGTGGCTTCGACAACCCATCGAAATGTTCCCGATGTCGCCTTGAATGCGGATACCAATACAGGCTATTCGATTTATTATAATGGACAGTGGACAATCTACGGCGGCACTAGCTGCGCAGCGCCTCTTTGGGCAGCCTTTACGGCTCGGGTCAATCAAGAGCGGCTGGCTCAGCAAAAATCTACTTTAGGTTTTGCAAATCCCTTTCTTTATTCTATTGGAGTTGGATCATCTTACACGAATGATTTCCATGACATCACCTCGGGTGATAATTTATATTACCACGCTCATGCGGGCTATGATAATGCCTCAGGATGGGGATCGTTTAACGGAGCTCCTTTATTGGCCAGTTTGACGCAGTCTATCCAGGCGGTTTCTCATTCTTTGCCAGTTTTGGCTGTGTCGATGACTCACGCTGGTTCTATTGTCAAAGGGAGAAGCGCTAGTTACACAATCGCTGTCGCTAACCAAGGCGACATTTCCACTTCGGGTTCTGTCACTGTAAGCATCGTCCTTCCGACAGGTCTTACTTATAAATCTTTCCAAGGTGCGGGGTGGACGTTTAATCAACGCACTTTGACTTGCAGCCGGAGCAATGCTCTGGCAGCAGGCTCAAGCTATCCTCCTATTACTTTGGGAGTCTATGTAAGCCGTAATGCGCCAAGTTCTGTTAGCTTAACCGCGATAGCATCAGGCGGGGGAGCTACTGCCAGCGCGAGCGCTACAGATGTTGTGAACATTCATTGAATAATGACTGTAAGCGTTCAGGCAATGCTGTCAACTTAAGGTCTCCGCCCCATAGGCCTCAACCTATCAAAAATTTGCGATAAATTTTTGATAGGTTGAGGTCTATGGGGCGGAGACCTTAAGTTGACACCATGGCTTGAACGCTTACTTTTTATGAGACCTGTTTCGGTCAGTGGGCATTGAGGCTGAGAGATGATCCCAGTTTATCCTTTTCGTCTTTTGAAATATTGGATTTCTCTTTCATGCTTCACGGCTTCTTCACGCGTTTTGAATGTTCCAAGATTTCTCCTTTTTCCTGTTTCGGGATTCACGGAAAGAGAATAAATGCGATATGTGCCATCTTTTAATTTGCGGATCATTTGTGTTCCGTTTATTTATACCGTTCGTGACTCAAGAATCGGCTATTGGACGGCTTCAAAGCCGATTCTTGAGTCAGGAATGGGTATATATAGAAAGTTTTTTTCTCTCTCATGCATCGCTTCGAAGATTTTTTCACATTGCTTCAAGGAGATATTTTTTGCAACTTGAACTGTATGCAATATATCTTTAATGTGTATACCAAACAAAGCTGAAGAATCGGCTTATAGACAGGTCCTTCAGCTTTCTTCGATATATCGACAACAATGAGAGGCTTATGAGTTATCAAAGTACACTGTCATTTTGGAAAAAAAAATCTCTGAAAGATCTGTTGCCTCCTCCTGTGAAGGCGGAACACGGCGAATATTCGATGATCTTATCTGCCCGTGATTGTCCTGCTGTCTTGACGCCAGAGCTGCTTCAAGTGAGCTTGAAGGCGATAGAGTACGCTGCCAGTGTCGATTTGGGGGAGCTCCGAGAGAGGAATGAACAGGCAAAAAGGTATGCCGATCTTTGGCCTGGAGAGCATTACCGTTTGTTGGCGGGGTTTATGCTTGCTTTGAAACCGAAAGTTGTGATTGAAATAGGAACTTCCACGGGGCTTTCGGCTTTATGTTTGAAGCGTTATTTGCCCTCTGATGGAAAAGTTGTGACGTTTGATATTGTGCCTTGGCAGCAGTATCCAGACACGCTATTTAAGCCAGAGGATTTTGACGACAAGCTCGTACAGCATGTAGCTGATTTAAGCCTTGCATCCTCTATGGATTTTTATGCTTCTTCCATTCAAGAGGCTGGACTCATTTTTATCGACGCTTCCCACGACGGAGATTTGGAAGAGCGCCTTTTAGAAAACCTAAAAAAAATTCCGTTTTCTCACAAAGTATTTTGTGTGCTTGATGATATTCGCGTATGGACCATGCTAAGTATGTGGAGAAGTATCGAGCTACCCAAAATCGATTTGACGTCATTTGGCCATTGGTCTGGCAGCGGAGTGATAGAACTGCGCTAGCGCCTTCTTGATAAGGTTTTTCATTGCTTATTAGGGTATGTCGATTTCGTAGAGATTGAGAGTAGCCTCTTTTGCTTTCATTGTTTTTTCCCAGATGACGTCTCCTTCAGACGTAAAAGTAATGCCGCCAAATTGTGTAATGGCCATATGCCGTCCGTCGGAAGAAAAAGCTATCCCATGAGGGGTATGAAGTCTAGACTCTGGATTTTGGAGAGTTTGAAAAGGGGTGGTTTGTAGAATAAAGTTAGACTCCCGATCGAAAAGATAAAAGGTGACAGTATGTTGATCGCTGTTTGTGACGGCGCAACAGGTTTGATCGGGAGAGAACTTTACGTCCTCGGGACGGGATAGTTGTGTCCGTGGGCCTTCGATCATTTGATGGGGTTTTGAAGCAATCGTTTCATTTTCTATGGAGAAAATGCCTAGGCTGGGAGGTTCGGCAAATGTGGCGATGAGATGAGTCCCATCTGGAGTGAAAGCGATCCCTTTCGGAATGCCTGGCAGCTCTTCATTTTTCAACAGACTTATGCAGGTAAAGCGGTTGTTTTCTTGTTTAAATAAAACGATCGCGCGCTCAAAATAGCTCGCTGCGCCATAACTGATAGCAAGATACTTTCCGCAAGGAGAAAACATCACTCCGTGGGGCTTGCAATGTTGAAGGATTTTTGGGGGAAGAGTGACAGCTATGGGCTTTTTTGAGAAAAGTCTATTGGAATTCCTCTGGTAAACATTCAACGTTTGGGTGAGCCAATTGGCTACAACGAGTTGGTTCCCATTCGGAGAAAAAGCTGCGTGTTGTGGCTGATCGAGCCTTGATGAAGGATTGTGGAGCGTTTGGATGATTTTAAGTTGCCCTTCTTCTCCTATTTGATAGAGGGTAATTTTATTATTGTGAGTGTAGACAACGGCGCAAAGATTTTCTTTGGGATGGAAATCTACGCTATTGATCAAACTATAGGTAGAGGCGTCATTAGGAAGGACGATCAGCGGAATGGGAGCAACCAGAGCGCTGGCCGCTGAAAAGTGCATGAAAAAAAAGAATCCGATTCGTCTCATTTTAATCTGTCCCATCGAGATCGTCTATGATCACTTCTTTTTCTTTTCCTGAAGAGTTAGATCTCGATACTACGGGATATTGGGGTAGCGGTTGAATCTTGCCGCCTATGTTTTCTAATGCTTCTAGATCCAGCTTCTGTTCAGAAGGCAAGATATATCCTGTTTCAGTTAATTTACGATCGATTTCTCGAGCGTAGTATTTAATATAAGGAAACATCAAGACGGTCATATAGTTTATTAATTCTTTTTGCCTATCTCCGGAGTTGGGTTTATTGACAATCAATTCTACCTCTTTCCATCGGCTCGTCAGAAAATTAGGGACAATATTGGCAGGTAGGGAGTTGATGCCATTGAGAAAATTGGCAAAAAGAGAGGGGAGATTATTGTCTGGATCAGGTGTAGTGCAGATGCAGGCCATTTTGTAGAATTCTTCTAGAACTGCTTTAAACTTGATGAGATCGTTGATGTTTTTTTTGTTTTTCTCTGCTGTTTGCAGTAATAGAGCGTGTTTTTCTTTATGCCAAGACAGCGCTTTGTAAGCACACGCTAAAAGCATGAGGGAAGCGATAAAAACGACGCGAATAATGTTGTCAGACTCGGTTCTGCTCTTCCATTCTACCGCGGTATGAAGAGCAAAGCCGGCAATGATCGTTCCGAAGCCTCCATGAGCAAACTGTGTGGCGAAAGTATTGTTAGCGAGAGAATTTGTGATGTTTTGTATGTCTTGAGCGATTTGGCCTTGCGCTTGCTCTGTGTTGGATCCAGTAGATACAAGCGTTTGAGCAACCTCTGTTGCGTCGCCGATGAAAGTAGCCAGCAAAGGAGGTTTTATGCGTGCGGGGGGAGATGAAGAGGACGGAACTGTTAACGACATATAAACCTCCCGTGTGGGGATTTTTAATAAAATATTAAAATTTATTTTATTTTTTTGCAATCGTCATGAGCCAATTTTCTCCACGACATAGCGGGCAAAAGGAAACGCTGCCGTAAATCCTGGAGAGACGGCATTAAGAATATGTAAAGAGCTTTGGCTTTTTTGAATGACAAAATCATTTTCCAGCTGCTCGGTTTTTATGTTGAATAGCTGGGCGCGGATGCCCGGTTTGCCCCAAACGCGATAGTCGGAAGGGGAAACCCCTTCGACCAAATTGCTTGCAAGCGCTACCATCTTTTTCCCAAAATATTTTTGGATTTCTTCCCAAGCAAGCCGTTTAAAATCCCAAGTCGAAGAGAAGATCAACTTCATTTGTCTCATGGCGATTTCAAAGAGTTCATCCCCTTTGAACCGAGACCAGCCTTGATATTGTTCTCTCCAAAGAGCTGGAATGGCGGTGGGTCCGATTTTGATGCGTCCTGCATCAGTGAGGGTAAAATGAACTCCCAAAAAAGGGTACTTGAGATCGGGAACAGGATAGATATGCGTGCGTAGGGAATAGGCCGGCTCGCTGGAATAGAGATACAGTCCTTTAAAAGGCAAAATACGGTGGTGCTCTGAAAAGCCAAAATCGGTGGCGATTCGATCTGCGTAGAGCCCCGCGGCATTGATGATAAAATGCGCGGCCAAAGGACCTTTGGAGGTTAAAATGCCATCTGCGGTTTGTTTGAGGTAGCTCGCGTCTGTTCGTATATCGATCCCTTCTTGCAGAGCGTCTTCATGAAGCGATCGGAGCACGTCAGCAGGATTGACCGAGGCTGTCGTGGGAGAATAAAGCGCCCAGCCGGCGGTTTTGACGCGAGGTTCGATCTGTTTGGCTTGTATTTCTGAAATGAAAGAGAGTTCGACTTGGTTGGCTTTCGCTCTTTTGAATAGTTCATGGAGTCCCTCTACTTCTCGTTCGTTGGATGCAACGACGAGTTTTCCGCACTGGTTAATGGGGATGTTTTTTTGTAGGCAATATTGCCGGAGTTCCCGGTTGCCTTCTTTGCAAAATTTGGCTTTTAAACTCTCTTTGCTGTAATAAAATCCTGCATGGAGTACGCCGCTATTGCGGCCGCTTGCGTGATGGCCGCAAGTTGTTTCTTTTTCAATCAGGGCTATACGGGCTCTGCTGCGCGTCCGCTTGAGTTCGCGCGCTATGGCAAGGCCCATGATGCCGCCCCCAATGACGAGAAAATCGAATCCTGTTTGAACCATAAACTCCTCTGGTTGTTTTTCGTTTCGGTATATGGTAGTCGGGTAAAATTTTCAAGCGTTTTATATTCAATGCTTTGTGAACATTTGTTGAAAGGCTTTGTTTTTTTCTCATGGAAGTGTTTTACTTTTCAGCGCAAAAAAAAGAGCGTTTCCTATGCAAAATATTTCTTCCTTGTCGACTAGTCCGTCCGCTTCCTGTTGGGATAGGACGGCTCGTTGGATTCATGAACATCCTACAGTTAGCAAAGTGATCAGGGTAGCCGGTCTTGTATTGGGTCTCGGCTTGCTATTGACTCTTCCCTTTGCGGCGCCGCTTTGCGGCATCGGATTCGCTGTTCTTTCGGCATCATCGGGGACGTTATTAGCTTTAGTTTCTGGGTTAGCTTTAGCCTTTTTGGATCTTTTGATTCCTCCCCACCATCAAATGAGCGTTCATATGTATACGCCAGCTGAGTGCGAAGGGGGAGTTCTTTATTATGAAGGAGATGTGCCGATTCTCTCTTTAACCTCTTCCGATCCGTTTATAGCAGGTAAGGCTCAAGGAGTTCTTTGCGGCGAGGCGATTTCCCTTCTAGTGAAGCGTTTTGATTTTGTGCTGCATACTTTAGCCAGACAGCCTCGAGCTCACGAATTGCCGAATACGCTGGCTAGAGTAAAGGAGCTTATTCCCGAACGTTATCTTTTGGAAATGCAAGGGCTCGTAGATGGCTATAATGAGTGGGCAAAGCTGCATGCAGATTCGCTTTCCTATGGGAAATTAACGCTTGAGGATGCCTTGCTTTTTCATCTGATGCCGGATTCGCGCCATTTTACGCCGGCAGTTTTAGAGGGATTGCATAGATCTTCTTTACATCCAGCCGTCGCGTGTTCTTCTCTTGTCGAAGAAAATGAATTAGGGCAGCTTGTTTTTGCACGAAATATGGATTGGCCTTCTTTTGGGTTAGCCGGCGCTTATAGTTTGGTGATCCATCATCAACACACAGATACGATTGGCGTAAGCGTTCCTGGTTTTGTGGGACTTTTGACGGGAATGAATCGTTTTGGGCTCTCTCTTGCTATGAACGTATGTTCTGGCGATACGAAAAAGATCGAGGGCATGCCAGCTGTGTTTTACAATCGCATGTGTCTAGAAACGTTTTCATCTGTTGATCAAGTGGTTGAGTTTACTCAAGGGCCGCGCCCTATGGGACCTTACCATCTCACTGTTGCAGATGCAAACAAAGCCTGTTCGATTCATTTTTTCCAATCTTCCAAAGATCCCTCGCAGCATGTGATCCGCTCTTGGAAGCTTGGACAGCCGCTTTCTACTTTTAACTATTGCTATGATGTCGATAGAGTTGAAAATGATTTGCATCATAGCTTAGAGAGAAGTCAGGCAGTGAATCAATATTTTAATCGTCGGTTTGGCAGGCCGGTTGAACAGGCTCTCGCCCTTCCTTTTGTGGATAATTGGCTCACGACGCACCGTGTCGTCATGGAGCCTGAAAGCAAAAGGTTTCGAGTTGCGTTTGATAATGCATTTGCAGGAAGCGCACCTTTGCACGAAGTTCCCAGCCGCCATTTATACCGTTCGTGACTCAATAATCGGCTATTGAACGGGTTCAAAGCGCCAAAAATCGAATGCGGCAAAGTGGGTTGTATTGCCTCATACTAGCCCACTTTGCCGTATTCGATTTTTGGCAGCGATCTCCCGTCCAATAGCCGATTCTTGAGTTGCGAACGGGTATATTTACATTTGAGGATCATGATGTTTGAAAAAAAACGATGATTTTGTCGCTATTGTAAATATAAGAAAAGAGGCCGCCGCTGAAAGAGAGGTTCCCCAGAGTACATCATGAATGACAAGTCTTGTGGGCCATCCTCTGAGCGTAGCTAAATTGGTTAAATCATACGTAATATAGCAGCTAAATCCTAAAGCGCCGCCATAAAATAAGGCGTGGCTCCATTTATTTTTATCTAGCGAAGGACTGATGGCAAATAAAAGAAGAGAGGCGGGATAGATCAGATAAAAAAGGAAAACAGCCTCCCAGCGGATCGAATCGGCTAAAAGAGATCCTAGATTCATTTGAAACCAATACGCAGCTACCCAATTGATCCAGACAAAATCCATGGTCGTATAGATGACAAGGCAAGTGAAATATAGTTTGAAGTGGTGCATAATCCCACATATAACAAAAAGTTCTCGATGAAGCAAAAAAAATATGCTATTATCAAATGCCCTAAAAAATGGGTGTAGGTGAAATGATGGCGTCGATTTGTTCAGTGTCTTATCATTGGTTTCGTTCTCTTGGAGATTCTTTAGTTCGGGAGCTCGAACTAAGAGGCGATCATTTATGTCTTGCAGCGGAAGAGACGATCATTGCCACGGGAAATTTATTTAGCGGCACTGCGTTAGGTCTTTATTCTCTTGCAACTCTTGGGTTTAGACCGTATGCAATCGAATTGTCCAGATATCGTTTATCTGAAGCAAGAAAAATCGTTTCTCTTCCTTACATTCATATTTTATTTATCTTGAATCCAAGAGCTCTTGTCCCTGAGCTTTCCGATAAAGATCATTGGGGAGAAGGGAATCTTCGAGATATATGCCTTGCAGCAGATCGCTCGGCTCATGAGAATAGTTTTTTGAGCAGACATATAGTAGCCAGAGTGCAGTATGGCATTTATGGGATTTGTGCTGTTGCGCTCCGATTGGCGCAAGGAGCCATCGGAACGATCGCCGCCCTACTTTCTCTCTGTACTTTAGGCCAATTTTCTTTTTTAAATCGAGTCGCTTATCACGGATTAGAATTCCCTCTCGTCTTTCGAGACATCTTTTTCTCTGCTATCAAATGTCTTCATCCTCGCTGATCTTTTTTAAGAGCTTCGCCTTTAACAACCCACCAAAGTTGCTATGCTTTATTTCAGCATAGCAACTTTGGTGGGTTGTTAAGGGCGAAGCCCTTAACGTTGTTTTTTATCGAGTATTTCGAAGCGTAGGTAGAGTTGTTCGATTTGTGTTTCTGCAAGGCCGATAGCGGTGCAGATTTCTTGGAGGCGGGCTGGGTTATTGGCGATGGCTGGGTCTTCGAGTTGTAGGTTGAGTTTTTTTACCTCGTCTTCGCGCGATAAGATGTTGGCTTCGATTTGCTCAAATTCCTTTTTTTCGGCATAGGTGAGTTTTGTTTGGGATGGTTTTGGGGGAGATGGGGGAGAGGTTTTGGGGTCTTTGTTTTTTTTGGTGTGAGAGGCGTAAAAGGACTCCCATTGTGCGAGATCGGCAAAATATTTCATTTGATCTGGCTGGCCGAAGGCGAGAAGCGTATTGCAAAGGCGATCGAGCATGCAGCGGTCGTGTGTAATGAGGACGACGGCTCCGGGGAAGTCGAGAAGGCTTTCTTCGAGAGCCTCGAGGGTGGGGATGTCGAGATCGTTGGTGGGTTCGTCGAGAAGAAGAATATCGGCTGGCTGAAGCATCAGATGGGCGATAGAAATGCGGGCTCTTTCGCCGCCGGATAGCTTATCGATCGATAAATCTAATAAATCGGGGGAGAACAGAAATCGTTTGCACCAGCCATTTACATGGATTTGTCTTCCGTGGTACGTGACATAATCACCTTTAGGCGAAAGGGCGTCTTTTAACGTGATGTTGGGGGGGAGTTGGACTCTATGCTGATCGAAATAGACGATTTTCAAATCGTCGGCCCGCTTGATCGTTCCTTGATCAGGCTGGAGCTCTCCTGCGAGCAGGCGAAGCAGCGTGGTTTTGCCAGAACCGTTCGGCCCCATGAGGCCTATGCGGCTGCCGGGGGAGAGGAGGAGATCGAGGTGTTGGAAGAGGAGTTTTTCGCCGGCCGCTTTGCTGATGTTTTTTGCGGAGAGGAGTTTTTTCGTTTCCCTTTCTGATGCAACAAAGGCGATTTCGGTTCGTTTGGAGGTGTTTCTGGATTTGACCTCTGCATGCTCTTGGATGATTTGATGCGCTTCGTCAATTCTCGATTGGGATTTTGTCGTGCGCGCTTTAACTCCCTGGCGAAGCCATTCGGTCTCTCGTCTCATTTTGGTGGCAAGCGAGCGCTCTTGCTGAAGTTGACCCGAGAGAAACTCTTCTTTTCGAGAGAGAAATTCTGAATAAGGGCCATCGATGGCAAATAAACCTTTGGGATAGGCAGGGTTGATCTCTACGATCCGGTTGGCAGCGTGCTGCAAAAAATAACGATCGTGGCTGACGAGAAGATAAGAAGGAGCTTCTCTAGCTAAAAATTTTTCGAGCCAAAAAATTCCCTCAAGATCGAGATGGTTAGTAGGCTCATCTAAAAACAGAAGATCGGGCTGCAAGATCAGCTCTTTAGCAAGGCCAAGCCGTTTTTTCCAGCCCCCTGACAGCAGGGCCGCAGAACGTTCATCGCCAGTAAACCCCAATTTACTCAGCCACGTTTCGGCTAGACGCTCTTTTTCATAGTGGGGCCCCTCTTTTAGAGTATGGATGAGAATGTTGAGAGGAGATTCGTCGGGAAATTCACAGGTTTGAGGAAGATAACCAATTTTCAACCCTCTTTTGGGCGATAAAATTCCCTCGTTTGCTGTTTCAAGGCCAGCTAAAATCTTGAGTAGAGTCGATTTGCCCGAACCGTTAGGTCCGATGAGGCCAATTCGGTCTTTTTCAAAGATATGAAGAGAGAGATCTTGAAATAATGTTCTGGTGCTAAAGGATTTACTCAGCGATTGGCAGCTATATAAAAGGCTCATGGGGACTCGATCAAATGAATTAAGAGTTCTTGGGGTTCGATAGCGGGGGTTTCTGCTAGCGCTTGATGATAGAGGACAGTAGAGGGGGTGAGGGCTGGCAATGTGTTGGCTTCAATTACGCGGATGGCGCCAGTTTTGCACTCGACAAAAAGATCGAGCCTTGCATAACCTTCAATGCCGAGCGCGCGGGCTACTTTGCATACGTTTTTCTGGACTTGTTTTCGCATGTCGGCAGGGAGAATGGATTCGGGAGGGGGCGTGATGTTGATCCCGGTTCCTCCTTGAAACTTCTCTTCTACGGAAAGAATGTGGTTGAGAGCGAGAGTAAGACTGGGATGAAAGGCTCGATAGTTTCCTTTTTTTTCTAATACGCCAATCGTCATTTCGCACCAGCCAGAAATTTTTTCATGATGCAGCTCTGTTTGGAGGGCATACACTCGATCTGTTTCGATAAAGGGTTCTAGTAAGAAATCGGTTTGCTCTTTGCCTGGCATTTCAAGAGGGGCTCTATGATGGACAAAGAGCTGAGCTGGGGCTTGAGTTTGGCCTTGCAAGCAAAGATTGAGGTAGCAGGCGAGCTCTTTTTGGCTATGTAAACGAACAACTCCTGTAGAACAGCCGTCTTTTTGCGGTTTGATGAGTAAATCATTCGTATGCCATTGCATGATCGCTTTTTCCCACAAAGCGGCAGCATTTTCTCCGAGGCGAAAAGCGATTTGGGGCATAGCCAAGATATGAGGGTCTTGCAGCGAGTGGATTTTATTTGCGGTTTCATGTTTATCCATGCATAGCTGCGATGCGATCGATTTGGAGCCATTGAAAGGGATTTTTTCTTCTTCGAGCCGCTTTTGAAGAGTTCCGTCTTCGCCAGAACCTCCATGAAGAGCGAGAAAAACAAAAGCTTTGTTTCTTTTGGCCTCAAGGAGAAACGTCTTCATATCCATAGCTAGAGGAGAAGGCTGCAGAGAGAGAGGAGCCAGTCCTAGCCGGCCTCGAATCTCTGCAACGATGGGGTGGGTCTCTTGGCGTAGCTCTCGAGCTTTATGGCAGTGTTCGGACATTTCTTCTACGGTATGATGCAAAGCAAAATCATAGGGAAGCTGCCAGATTTTTTCTTGCTGATCCCACAAAAAGGCCGTGGGGTTATATTCAGCGGCTTGAAGCAGTTTAAGCCACACATTTGTGCCGCTGAGTAGAGATACTTGTCTTTCCGATGTGTTGCCTCCCATCAGAATATACACAGGTTTTTTGTGTAGACTAGATGTAAAACGCTTGGCTAGGCTCGGTTTTTCATAGCGAAGAAGAGTTTGGTTGAGGACGTATTCGAGAAGATCCGTATGGGATAACCCGATCCGGGCGGCTTGCTGAAAAAGAAAACTATTTTGTTCCATTCCGCTAATCGGATTCAAATCGGAAAACCGGATAGATCCATCTTGCGCGAGCCAGCCATCGACGCGGATGCATCCTTGGGAGCCAAAGGCATGAAATAGTCTTTCCGCCTCGGTGCGGATCTTGGCAACAATCGACTGAGGAAATCGGGGTGGACAGTAATAGCGGGTTTGCGGCGAGGGGAGATATTTTTTTCGGTAATTGAAAATACCTTGTTTTTGGATATCGATTTCTAAAGGAATCAGCGCAACGGCAGCTCCTTCATGCTCCAAAACGCAAACAGTAAATTCAGTATCTTCGCTATAAGGTTCTAAGAGCAGCTCATGAAATCCCTCTTCCCAAAGCTCTTCTACGATTTTTTGGGCCTCTTCTAAAGAAGAAGCCATGTTAACGCCAATGCTCGATCCAGACATGGTGGGTTTAATGACAGCGTGTTGGGCGATATGCTTTGTCCAAAAAGTCTCTATCGGCGTATCTTTCTTTTCTATACGAAGAGCCTCAAGCAAGGAGAAGCCATGCTTTGCAAGCCATTGGCGGGCTTCATATTTGTTGAACATTTTGCGGCATGCAGCGCTCGAGCTCCCAACAAAGGCAATGTTATGATCTTCTAAGAATGCTTGCAACGTACCATCTTCGCCGTAAGGGCCATGGATCAAGGGAAATACGAGATCTACGTGGAGAAGTTTTTCGATCAGTTCTTCTTGCCGTAACCCCTGTTTGCACCCCGCCAGCTTAAAATCAAAATCGGAAGGGGTATTGGAGTAGAGCTCTGTCGAAGAGAGTTGGTAGAACAATCCTGTTGGATGGAGATAAAATAGAGACAAATGAACGGGCAGAGGTTGAAGATGATCCAAGCAAGAGCGGGCAGAATTTAAGGAAATCCCCCTTTCTCGAGAGGGCCCTCCAAAGAGCAGTGCTACGCTAAGCCTTTTTAGTGATTGAGAGTGAGTCATATCTGTCGTTTTAAGGATCGTCCTTTTCAGTATGCGCTCTCCCGTTTTTTCTGTCTATTATTTCTAAGCTCCAACTTCTTCATTGTTAATTTGTTTTATTAACAACTGATTATAAAAGTTGAAATTATTTTTCACGCTGTGTATTAATTAAATTATGAAGGAAATATCAGGGGTTTTATGAGCGATTGGGAAAATTTTCTATTTTTGTTAGGTCGAGTGCTGATTGGGGTTTTTTTTCTTTGGAAAGCTTCAGAAAAAATTCGGCATTGGAATGAAGCTGCGAGCATTTTAAAGAAGAAAAAAGTGCCTTATATCTCTTACGTTTTGCCTCTTTCAACGGCTATACAACTTGTGGGCGGTTTGTCGATCGTTTTAGGGTTATACACTGACATTGGAGCGACTTTCTTAGCTCTTCATATGATCGCTCATATGTACAAAGTGCATAATTTCTGGAATATGAACCAGGGCCAGGAGAGAAATTTTGAAAAGCTCTCTTTTATGAAAGATCTAGCCATTCTCGGTGAACTTTTTATCTTCATCGTGATCGGCAGCGGACCGTTTAGCATCTACTAACCAAAATTCCTCAAAGGGCTCGCGCCCTTTGATGTCCCTTCTTATTTTTGTGTTTTTCCAAAAGAAAAATCAAAAATGGTTTCTTCGAAAGAAGAACTCCAAAAAATAGAAGGGATTTCAAAGGGCGCGAGCTCGTTTTACTTTGGGGGGCTTCGCCCGAAACCCCATTAAGGGACTGTCTCTCCTTATACCCAACGTGATTCAAAATTTGGCCGCTAGACGGGTTCAAAGCGCAAAAAATCGATTGTTACAAAAGGGGATTGTATTGATTTAATACTACCCCCCTTTGTAACAATCGATTTTTGGCAGCTTTCAATCCCGCCTAGCGGCCAAATTTTGAATCACGTTGGGTATAAAACCCCGTTTTCTTTTTTTTTCTATATTTAATAAAAAACCCAAGGATCAAGGGGTTTTAAGGGGCGATAGCCCCTTAATGGGGTCCGGGGCGAAGCCCCGGATTTGAGGAGATGAAAAATTATCTCTTAGGTTTGTTGAAGTGTGATCTTTTGGGACGGAATGAGGGTTTTCGCTTAGGACGCGGGAAGGATTTTTTTTCTTGGATTTGAGGTTCCATGCCTTGGATGACGTGGAAGCTGAGAGATTGTCCTGTGAACTGTTCAATCCGTTTAACGAGGTGGCGATCTTTGGGGGCGGCGAATGAGAGGGCGGTTCCTGTCGCGCCGGCTCTTCCTGTACGGCCGATGCGGTGGACGTAGTCTTCTGGGCTCATGGGGAGGTCGAAATTGATCACGTGAGTGATGGTTTGCACGTCGATGCCGCGGGCGGCCACGTCGGTGGCGACGAGGATGCGGATCTCGGATCGGCGCAGGCGCGTGAGGGTTCTCGTCCTTTGACGCTGGTTCATGTCTCCATGAAGCGCCGCTGCTTTGTGTCCTTGATCGACGAGCTTGTCGGTTAGCTGATCGGCTTGATGTTTGGTCGCAGTGAAAATGATCGTTTGATAGACCGTCTCATCGGATAAAAAGTGATCTAGCAGCTGGTATTTATGGTTAATGTTATCGACCTTATGGACCCTTTGGTCGATTTGCTCATGCTTTTCATGGGCATGGGCAACGCTGATCTCGAGAGGATTTTTCAATAAATTTTTGGATAAATTGATGACGCTGCCTTTGAGGGTAGCTGAGAAGAGGAGCGTCTGTCTTGAAGCGGGGAGGGCCGCCGCAATTTCTTGAACAGGCTCGATAAAGCCCATATCGAGCATCCGATCCGCTTCGTCGAGGATGAAGAGTTCAACTCCAGAGAGATCGATCCGTCCCCGTTCTAATTGGTCGATCAGCCTTCCTGGCGTCGCGACAAGAATTTCATAGGGGCGGGAGAGGTCTCTATTTTGGACGCCGTAGGGGATGCCTCCATAAATGCAAACAGTCTTTGTTTTAGAGAGATATTTACTATATTTGGCTGCTTCCACTGCAATCTGCATGGCTAATTCGCGGGTTGGCGTCAGAACCAATACACGTGGGCCTCGGGTCTTTTTGGCAGCAGGAGTCATGAGTTTATGCAGGGCGGGAAGGATGAACGCCGCTGTTTTTCCCGTGCCTGTTTGAGCGGAAGCTCTTAGATCGCAGCCTTTTAAAATGCTGGGAATCGCTTCTTTTTGAATCGGAGTGGGGGTGGTGTGTCCCATCTCTTCGATCGCTTTCAAGATGAGGGGGTGTAAAGATAATTCTGTAAACGCCATATCTGGTATATATTTCCATTTGTTAGGTCAGATAGTTATATCAAGTTTCTATAATAAAAGATAGGGAAATGGGTAAATGAGGGAAAAGAAGCAGATTTTGAAAAATGTCTATCTATTCGTATGAGACTGGAGGGAAACTATGGAGCTCATCTTGATTGCGCCTGGCCTCGAGTTCATCTCGCTTGGTTTGAAAGTGTTTTTGCAGCCATTCGCCGACGGAACGCAGCTCGTAGCCTATGACTTGCCGGTCTTGGTTTTTAGAAATTTTACATACGCCAAGAGCGGATTCCGCTCCTCGGTTCCATTCCAGTTGAGCTGGCTTTAACATGCCATCTTCATTGTAGCCGGTACTTGCGTGGAGGGTCCAGACAAAAAGGGCGGTGATGTGATCTTTGAAAGGAGCTAAAATGGGTACGTATTGTTTGAAAACTTGTTTTTGTTTTTCTTCATCGATTTCAAAAGAGGGCTTGCCATGGGGCTGAGTTCTAGCGTCGCATCCGATTTCTGAAATGTGGACAGGGTGGCCCAGTTCGATCGCTTCTTGTAAATTCTCGCTGAGGGATTCAGGGTCGACGGTAGGACCAAAGCTCATCACGCTTTTCCCAGGAGGGCAGGTTCCTCCAAAAGAAAGTCCCATTCCCAATGATTTGCAGCCCATATTGTAGATTCGATGGCCTGGAAAATCGACGCCTCCATTGCCTCCTAAAATGATGTAGGCAGGCCCGTAGAATTGAAGTCCGATGTGATCCAAAAAGCCATTATGCTGCGTGAATTGTTCAGGAGCGATGGAGAAATGGATATTAGATAAGAAGCCAGCTTGAAAAGTAAAATTTCCTGTTTTGAAAAATTCATAAATAGCTCGGTGGGCTACTTTATTGGCTAAATCGCAGACAAAATTTTCTAGTGGATTCCCATTGATCGCATGGAATTTAAGCCATTGATGGGTGATCCCTATTTGAGTTTCTGGTGAAAACGTCTTGGCTTCTACATAAATATCGCAGTGGGTTTTTAGCATATTGCCGATCATTCTAGCTGCTTGATCGAGTGAGTTGATCTGCGAGGGATGATCTTTCAACAGGCACTCTAATGTAAAGGCTCCTATCTCATTGAATGTGTACCAATGGCTGACTTCAGGAAAGAGCTGGATCATATCTAGCGCGTATTCTTTATAAACAGGACCATTTTCTTCATATTTAAACGCTCCTCTTTCTTCGAACCATAAAGGGTGGACGAAGTGATGAAGCGTGATGTAGGGCTCTATGTGATTGGCTAATAAGAGGTGGATGAAGCGGCGGTAAAGAGCGATCGCTTCTTCGCTATAGGTTCCTTTGAAAGCGGGTTGAATCACGGACCATTCGAGAGAAAAACGGTACGCCGTGGATCCTTGCTTTTTAAGAATATTGACGTAAGCCTCAGGATCTCGGAGGATATCAATGAAAAACTGAGGAAAATCTTTTTCATGAGTTCCATCAATATGTTTTGAGGTAAGCCAAGGATCCCAATGGCAAGTGCCCTCTAATCCTTGTGTTGCCGAATATCTAGATCCGATGCCGGAATCTTGGAACATTGAGCTTGCGTAGCCCACGTGATCAGGCAGTATGGAATGGAAGGAAAGACCTTCTTGCTTTAGAGAGCCAGGTGCGCAGCTCTCTTGGGCTTGAATGGCGGTAAGCCAAAAAATGGCGAAAAGCGGCAAGCGGTCAAGCAAAAAGGTCATCATCTGCTAATTGATTTTAAGTGTGTAATAACGTTGATAATTTTGATGTCGAATGATCAAAATAATATATTTTTTGCTGCCGATGGTTTTTAAAACCTCTTCAAGTTCTTCGACATTATGCACCTTTTTCTGGTCGTTCCAGTCGGTAGCTACGCCTGTGATGATAAAAGAGGGGCGAAGGCCTGCAGAGGCCGCTATCGATCCGGGTTTAACTTTTGTGATGACAACGCCAGTTACATCGGATCCATAGCCAAAACGAGACGCAAATTCGGGGGTGAGATTTTCAATATCTAAGCCGAGCTGCTGAATCACCTCTGCAGAGATGATCTCACCTTCCGATTGAGATCCCATGGAGGCGGTAATTTTTATCGTTTTCCCGCTGCGCAAAATGGTGAGCATGATCGTAGAGCCTGGAGGCATCATGGCGATTTCATTGCGGAACTTTGTCATCGATTTGATCGGCTTATTGTCGTAGGCCAAAATAATATCGCCTTGTTGTAAACCGGCTTTTTCGGCGGGAGATCCTTTGACGACATCCGAAATCAAAATGCCTTCTTGTTTTTCGAGCGACATCGCTTCGGCGAGCTGTTTATCTACAGGTTGTAGAAGCACTCCTAGATAGGCTCTCTTGACGCTGCCACCTTGAATGATTTGGTCTGCGATATGTTGGACCATTTTGCTAGGGATTGAAAGTCCTATCCCCATATAGCCGCCGCTTCGGGTCATGATGGCTGTGTTTACGCCGATCACATCGCCGTGCAAATTGAGTAGAGGTCCTCCTGAATTGCCTGGATTGATAGCTGCGTCTGTTTGGATGAAATCCTCAAAGGCTGCAATGCCTAAGTCCTGCCGCCCCTTGGCGCTGACGACGCCGACAGTTAAACTCGCTTCAAGAGCAAACGGATTGCCGATGGCCACTACCCATTCTCCGATGTCTAAAGAATCGGAATCTCCGAATTTTAAAAAGGGAAATGCTTCCCCTTCAATCTTGAGAACGGCCAGATCTGTTCTAGGATCAGAGCCTTTGACTATGGCCGTAAATTCCCTGCCGTCATTGAGTACAACCGTGATTTGTTTTGCGTCTTTGATCACATGGGAGTTCGTGACAATATGGCCATCTGCCGAAATAAAAAATCCAGATCCGCTAGCAGTTGGTGGCTGCATGGGCTGTTGAGGTCTGCCGAAGGGGGAATTGCCAAAAAAGCGCTGAAAAAAATCGTCTCCACGGAAATCAAATGGACTCATGTATTCTTCTTGCTGAGGAGCGCAAAGGGTGGTTTTAATAAAGACTGTAGCAGGCATAGCTGTTTTGGCTATTCGGGTAAAAGCTTTCGAGGTTTGTTCTAGTAAACTCGTTCCGTTGCCTTCTGGCGCAGGTTTTTCTTCTGCAAACAGGAAATGGGCAGAGAAAGCAAGGGCTCCAAGCAAGAAAAGATGGGTTTTTTTAGGTGATGCCATTGGGTTTTTCCTCCTTGATAAAAAGCCCTTGAATGTAGCAATTTATTGAAAATATTTCAAGCCGTTTTCCCTCCAAAAAAAACAGTTTTTATACCGTTCGTGACTCAAGAATCGGCTATTGGAGCGCTGAGTTCTGCGCAGTAAATGTTGTGAGACGCGATATGTTCTCTTTCTTGCTTATATAAATCCGCGCCTAAAAAGGTGATTGTCGTCCTTTGAAGCGGAAGCAAGCGATGTTGGACGGCAGCTGCTATGTCCGAAGAAGTGGCCTCTAGGATTGCATTCCTAAAAGCTTGTCTTTGCTCTTGTGTTATTCCAGAGCGGTGCCAGCCATAAGGCGTCAGGGTTCGATATCCTGGCGGAGTGGGAGTGTCTAATCCTTGGATAACGCCAAATTTTGCCTCTTCCAAATCGTCTTCATTAAAATTGCCTGCGGCGATTTGTTCTAAGGCTTGCTGGAAGGTGGAAAGAGTTTTGGATAAGTGAGGATCTCGATAGGAATAGAGATAAAAATTACCCGTGGTGGGGGAGTAATTGGCCCCGCTACCATAGGCTCCTCCTTTTTCCCGAATCTCTGTGTGCAGCACGATATTGTCGAGCAGGTCGGCGGCGATGAGGAGAAAAGGGCTCTCTTTTTCCTTGCAGCTGCAAGTACGCAGAGTTTGCGCAGTAAATGCAACGGGCGAGGCGATGACATGGGCTTGAGAAGAGACCAAAGGGACATGATATTTTCCCGTCCATGGTTCCCATGTCGGTTTTCTCATCTTACCTAGCTTTTCTGGCAGGCCGTAGTAGCGATTTTGCTCAATGTCATGCCGGTGTGTTTCGTCGCAGGCTAAAATGAGTTGGGAAGGTCCTGTAAAAAGAATCTTTTGCAGGGCTTTCAAGCCATCGATCCAATCGGTATTTTTTGTCCAGGCTTGTACGGCTTTAAAATAAGGGAGCCCATGCCATTCATTGTACGCAAAAGAGGAAGCTGAAAGGCCGCTGAAGCCTAGCTGGATGGCGTAGTGCAGTGCGCTTTTGTTAAAGCGGTTTTGCAGTTCTGTGGCATGTTGCAAGAGCCATTCGCGCAATCTTTTTTCATCTGTCAAGTCGATGCCATTCGAAAAATCCCTGAGCAACTCGAAAAGAGATGAGGTATGTCTTTTCAGCGCTTTGATCCGAATGCCAAAAGCCGGGGTGCATTGGTTGGGATCTGCAAAAGTGGGATAAAGAGAGAGGCTTGCCGATACGCCACCTGTGCAGGCTTCAATCTTGGCTAAATTGTCTGCGTAGTTGCGTCCGGCGCATCCCATTTCTGCGAATAAGCGGGCATAAAGAGAGAGAAGAGGAAGTTCTTTAGCAGAAATTTCAGGGAGGTCGAACAGTAGGTCTGCATAGAGGATTTGATTGGTAAAACAATCGGAATAAAATATAGGGACATTGTTGATGGATTCGGAAGCGAGCGGAAGATGCTGCGGTTTTCGAGGCACGTCGTGCAGTGTCACTGTGGGCAGGCAATCGAGCGGGATGTTTTCTTGCTCTTCTTGAAAAGCTTTGAGAGTTTTTGCTTGTAAAACGATCTCTTCGCATTCTTTAGAGGTCATTTGCTGCTTTAAATCTTCTAAACGCTTTTCTTCCCGCGATTTTTCTTGCTGCTCTAATGTAGGATCGGGATGCATCGAAAGGACAACGTAATGGGGATTGTTTAAAAGATACGTTCGCACAAGATCGGGCAAGAAGGAGGGGTTTTGTAATCGATTGCGCAAATCGTCAAAGAGGGAATGAATCAATAGAGTGTGTTCAGGTGCGATGCCTTGCTGTTTTGCTAGAGCGGCCCGAAAGAAAAGGGTAAGGCCAAAAGGGATCCCTTCTGCGCCGATTTCTGTCCTCTCAAATTCTAGTTGGTGCAAGGCCGTTTCGATGGCTTGAGGATCGATAGGATGGGCGATAAATTGTTGCAGCGTATCAAAACAAAGCGCTTTGATCTTTTCGGCCGCCTCTTTTGCGCATCCCTTGGCTATAACGGTGAAAGGGACTTCGCTCATTTCTAAATCGAGAGAAGCTTCCGCTTGTCCGCAAAGGCCCGATTGAAGAAGCGCTTTTTTCAAAAAGGATGCATCTGTGTCCATCAGAATACTGGCAATTAAGCTAAGCCCTAACAAATCTGTCTGCTGGGAAATGGACGCTGTAAGCCAGCTGATCGCAATGAGTGTTTTTTTCTCAGGAGATTCGTGAGCGGAAATGGGATATTTGCCTTCAGCATGCCGTGGCGCTGTAAATCGCTTTTGCAAAGGCATTGGGGGCAGCTGGGGAATTTTTTTTGTTTGTTTGAACACGTGATGAAGAAGGAAATCGAGATGTTGGACGAGCGGCAGATTGCCGTAAAAAAAGAAAAGACATCGAGAGGGGTGATAAAATGTTTGATGAAACTCGATCAATTCTTCGAGAGTTAAATTGGGGATTTCTTCCGGGTCTCCTCCGGAATTATGGGCGTAAGTGAGATCGGGTGTCAGCAAGGCTCCTAACATTTTCGATAAGCGCGAATCGGGGGAGTTCATCGCCCCTTTCATTTCATTATAGACAATACCTTGAAAAGTGAGTGGAGAAGAACTGTCTTCAGGTTCTGCAAAGGCAAGTCGATGTCCTTCTTGTAAAAAGCTCTCTTTTCTCAAATTGGGATGAAAGACAGCATCCAGATAGACTTCAAGTAGATTGTAAAAATCCTTTTCCACGAGTGAGCTCGCAGGATAGCAAGTAAAATCCTGCCCTGTTAGCGCGTTCATGTAGGTATTCAAACTGCGCCTTGTCATCGCAAAAAAAGGATCTTTGATGGGAAATTTTTTAGAGCCGCAAAGAACGGTGTGCTCTAAGATATGGGCGACTCCATTTGAGCTGTCAGGCAAAGTTTGAAATGAGAGGGAAAAGAGGTTCTCTTCATCTTCGTTGACAATATGCATGACGCGGGCCCCCGTGGGTTCGTGAACCAGTTCAACGAGAGTGCTTTGCAGCTCTGCTAAGGGGAGATATTGGGTGATGCGAAATTGGTGATAAGTTTGTCCGATGGCGTTGAGTGCTTTCATAAGTCCCTTTTCAAAAGAAGCTCATTCTATACGAAAGGGGAGTTTATACCTAACGTGATGCAAAATTTAGCCGCTAGGCGGGATTGAAAGCGCCAAAAATCGATTCTTGAGTCACGAACGGTATACACCTTGCATCCCCTTTTCAGGAGATGCAAGATGTTGAATTACACTCTTTTGGAAGTTCTTTTAGGCTGCTTAGGAAGGTGGTCGATCCATCGGACGCATTCGCGGGCCATGTAGTTGCATTCTCCCAAGAGAAGCATAAGGTGGTTTTTGTCTTCGAGCAGGATTTGAGGGCTTGCGTGTCTTTTTACATCGTTTTGGAGCTTGGCCCAGGCGGCGTTGATTTGTTTTTCTATGGTTCTATAGGCTTCCCATTGGAGTTGAGGATTGATCATGTCGGCGGGATAAGTAGTTGGCTGTTTGTATTTTGCTTTTTTTGAGTAAGTTGCCTTGTTTTTTTTTCTGACCATGGGAGCCTCTTGGTTCTTTGGTTTTTACCTTCTTTTCTTTATAGTATCAATCTGTTGATAAAAAATCAAATTTATTTGTGTTAATTTGTGCTTTTAAGTTTTTTGCGAATTTATTAATGAATGTTAAAAAGGTTTAAAAAGGTTTCGTGTTTATTGTTTCCTACCTCTAAAAGCTCGATCATAGCAATGGTTATGTAAGAAGATAGGAGGCCGCCTTGCATGGTCACATTCCATTTAACAACAAATTCTCCCACTTTAAGATCGTCGTTTTGGATCTCATAGATTTTTGTGAGGATTGTTTTAAAGTCTTTATTTGTAGCTAGATAAAATTCAGAGGTGGGATAATCTTGGGGATTTGATGCTTTGATTGTAAAACCTGCTTCAATCAAGGGGTTAGCGATTCGGCGTCGCAAAGTGGAATCCGCATAGCCCCACGAAGAAAATGAGCCAGCTTTTAATATGAAGGCGATTTCAGGGATGGCAGCCAATTCCCGATGCTCTAGTAGGTCTTGAGCGTAGAGTAAAGCATCAAAAGAGGGGATCTCTTGAGGTTCTGAGATCATCAAAGAATCGAGTAAAGTAGTTGTCTTTGCGTGGGATGTATAATAAAGGGCTTCAATGAATTGCTGATAGTATTCAAGAGGAGAAAGCGATGAATAGAGGGGGAGCAGTTCCATTCCATTGATCCACACGGAGGTGATAGGTTTTTGAGAATGACGGGGGTAGTAGGATCGGCTGACTTGTTCTATGTCAATTTTGGCCAGCATGTCCATTGTGAGGGGAGTGAGCGGGGGGAATTGAACGGACTCGATTTGATATTTTAAAACAGCTGTTTGATTAACTAATTTATACTGAGCGCTACCCTTAAATCCAAACAATAAATGCATGCGGATAGGGGAATAGTTGCAATGAGTTTTTAAATAAGCTGTGAATTTTTCTTGACAAACTAAAGTTGTTTCTCTGTCTTGCATCGCCTCAAAATGGGCAAATAAATTGTGTAGATTCTGTGATTGGGCCAGCCGCTTTATTCTTTTAGAAGATTTTGCGTTGCAATCAGATAAGAATGGTTGCAACGTTCCTCCAAAGGTGCGTAAAATAAAAGGGATCTCAAGGCTGGTTTTGCAGATTGTTTCCCAAGCATCGATGTCGTCAGGCGGCGGGGCTAAAGTTTGTCTTTGATGCAAGGTAAAACTTATGAAATTGGCAAAAATGGAATTTTGGGAGTTGAACTCTTTTTGCAAGCTATCATCCAGTATGACAGTGGGAGCGCTCGTTAACTTCCTTGCAGGGGATTGAAGATCGATCGGATCTTTTTCGTGAGGGGAAAAAGAGGAGTGTTGCTGCTTTAAGTAAGATAAGGCCTCTTCGATTTGCGTAAAAACGTGTAGAGCTTTTTGATTGATGATGGCGTTTTTGTACAGCCCGATGTGTACACCGCCAATGAGGGTCTGGGTTTCAGTGAGAACGGATCTGACTTGCTTTGGGAAAAGTTGTAGAATAATTTTTTTTAGAAACAGCCGATCATACCCTGCTGCAGGATCGAATATTTTTTTTCTTTTGAATGCAACTGCTAGTTCTATTTTTTTCGCAATTTCGGCCACTTTATGTAGATATTTCGAAGAGGCTTGAAATCGATCGGGGTTGATAAGGCGGATGGATCTGCTTTGTACGTGTTCAACTGATTGAATGATTGGCAATAACTTGAAAAGATCCTTGGAGCCTTCTTCCGGGTATGAAGGTGGTAGGCAAGATGATTCTTCAAAAAGAGAAATGTGAATGCGCTTTTTTTTATATACAGCTGATTGGATATGCGGCTGGATCTTGAGAAGGAAAAGAAGTAAATAAGGTGAATGAGGGTCAACCTCAATGGGCTTTTCTTGAAAATATTTGCTTTGGTCTAATATCCGGTTCCAGATTTTGCAGATTTTCCCTTGTAAGAAAAAATCATGGCAATAGGATAAAGGCATCCAATGATGAAAATAGGAAAAATCTCGATGGTTTAGATCGTTTTCTTTGTTTGATCTACCATGCAGAAGGAGAGGAGTGACGAGATCATACGATGTGGAATCGGGGAGCAGAGAGCTTTCATCAAAAGACCTGTCTGTAGCGAGGGCGCTTGAAGAAGATGAGGAGGAGGAAGAAAAACTTGGAGAGATTGCCATATAGCTCATTTCTTAACGAAGGATTAATTTATAGAAAATATTTTATTAAAACAAGAAAAATGGAAGGAAGCGAACAAGGCTACTGAACTTTGTCTATATAGTGCTTCCGGTTGAAAGGCACCCAATCTTTTCGTTTTTAACAGTTCAATTTTCCAGCTATTTTGGCAGGGTTACTATTCGAAGATCATAGGACCCTGCCAAAATAGTTGGAAAATTGAACTGTTAAAAACGAAAAGATTGGGTGCCTTTCAACCAGAAGCGCTATATACTACCCCCTTTTATGACAATCGATTTTTGGCAGCTTTCAATCCCGTCCAACAGCCGATTCTTGAGTTACGAACGGTATAAAGGCTTTGAATGCGGTCCTTTCGGCGCCTTTCAGGCGGAGCGCATGGATTTTGTCGCATATAAATCTTTTTTGTATTAGGATTTTCCTTTCGCGTAAAACATAACATATAAGGAGGTATCTATGCGAAAATTAGCACAAGCACTACTCATCACTTTGGGTTGTTTTTCTGCTGTAGGCGTTTATGCTCAAGAAGATGAAGCTTCATCAGAAGTTGTTATCAGCACAGAGGGCAGCGAAGAGACTTCTCAGAATCGCAACTTCTATTTACTTCAACAGCAAGAAGATGATTCAGCTGATGATGAGAGCAGCAAAAACTAAGGTGTAAATCACTGATCGCACTGAAGTTTGGACTTTGTCCAAACTTCAGATTTTCTTGACAGATCAGCTCCAGACAAGATTAGAAGATTTCTGATAGTCAGTCACTCGCGTTTCAAAGAAGTTTTTCTCTTTGCCCAAGTCGATTGTTTCGCTCATCCAAGGGAAAGGGTTTTTAGAGCGGTAGATGGCTTTGAGTCCGATTCTTTCGAGTCTTCGGTCTGCGATGTGCTGCACGTAATCGCGGAACATGGGGGCAGTTAAGCCTAAAATGCCGCGTGGCAGGCAGTCTTCTGCGTACTGGATTTCCAATTCAACGGCTTGCTGGATTTTATCGATGGTATACGCTTGAAATTCCGGAGTCCAGAGATGAGGGTTTTCCTCTTTGATCGTATTGATCAGATCGATGCCGAAATTAAGGTGGATCGTTTCATCTCTTAAAATGTACTGGAATTGTTCGCCAATGCCTACCATTTTATTTTGACGCAAAAACGAGAGGATCATAGCAAAGCCGCTGTAGAAGAAAATCCCTTCCATGATGATGTAAAAGCCGATCAAGTTTTCCAAAAATTTTTGAGCGCCCTCTTGCGTAGTCGTCGTAAAATCAGGCTGGAGAATATCTGCGGTCAGCTGCATTTCAAACGCATCTTTATTATGAATGGTATTGACCTCATTATACATATTGAATACTTCGCTCTGATCAAGAGAGAGAGATTCCACGATGTATAAAAAAGTGTGCGTATGAATCGCCTCTTCGAAAGCTTGTCTTAAAAGATATTGCCGCGCTTCGGGGTTGGTGATGTGGCGGAAAATAGCGAGTACAATATTATTTCCCACCAAGCTTTCTGCAGTGGCAAAAAAGCCCAAATTTCTCATGATGACGCGTCTTTCGTCTTCATTGAGGGCGTTGGATTTCCATAATTCGATGTCTTTTCCCATCGGCACTTCATTGGGCATCCAATGGTTTGCGCATCCGTTTAAATAATGTTCCCAAGCCCAAGTATATTTTAAGGGCATGAGTTGGTTCACATCCACGGCATGGCAATTAATGAGCCGTTTGCTTGCGACATCGATTCGATTTTTGTTTGTTTTCATTACATTTTGCATGTAGATCCTCTTTCTAATATTTCCAAGTTTCCCATGCAGGGCCTGTGCCCTGCATCAAAAAAAATAGGATTCCAAAGGACGATAGTCCAATGGTTAGGTTTGGGGCAAAGCCCCAATTACTGACAGCTTTCGCAGCCTTCTCCTAAAGTGCAGACGGTTGGAGTGGAAGCGTCTCTATCTACTTTAATGTTGCTGGAAGCTGATTTGCTCTTCATCCAACGGGGCTGGAGGCCTCGTTTGTTAATATCGATGGAAGATTTTTCAATTTGCGTGGCTCCAAGCGAGCGGAGATAGTAGGTCGTTTTGAGTCCTTTCTCCCAGGCTTGCATGTACATCTGATGCAATTTTTTGCCGCTCGGTTCGGAGAGATAGAGATTGAGAGATTGGCCCATGTCGATCCATTTTTGTCTGCGTGCGCCGCATTCGATGATCCACTCTGGTTCAATTTCAAACGCTGTAAGGAACAGTTGTTTGATCTCATCGGGTATTCGCTCAATTTCTCGAATCGAACCATCGAAATATTTGAGATCGTCGATCATCTCCTCATCCCAAAGGTTCTCTGCTTTGAGCCTTTCTACGAGATAAGGGTTCGTGATGGTAAACTCGCCAGACAGATTCGATTTGACAAACAGATGCTTATACATCGGTTCAATGGAAGGAATGCTTCCCGTGATATTGGCAATCGTCGCCGTGGGGGCGATCGCCATGGTGTTGCTGTTTCTTAGTCCGTGCTTTTTGACAGCTTCTCTAACAAGCGCCCAATTCATAGACTTGGAGCGGTCCACATCGATGGGAAGGTTTCGCTCTTTTTCTAGAATTTCCAAAGTATCGATAGGCAAATAGCCTCGATCCCATTTAGATCCTGCATAAGTGGGGTAGCGGCCTTTCTCTGCCGCTAGCTCTGTCGAAGCGAGGATGGCATAATAGGAAATCATCTCCATGCTTTTATCTGCAAATTCAACAGCCTCGTGGCTGGCGTAGCTGATATTTAGTAGATAAAGAGCATCTTGGAAGCCCATGATTCCCATGCCGATGGGCCGGTGTCTGAGGTTCGCATTTTTCGCTTCTACTGTTGGGTAGAAATTGATGTCGATCACATTGTCGAGCATTCTTACAGCGGTTCTAATGGTTTCAGCTAGCCGTTTTTCATCGAGCCCTTTGCTCGTTATATGTTTGGCTAAATTGATCGAGCCTAAGTTACAGACAGCTGTTTCTTCTGCTGATGAATTGAGAAGAATCTCTGTACATAAGTTGGAAGAGTGGACGACCCCTTGGTGATCCTGCGGAGAGCGGATATTAGACGGATCTTTAAATGTAATCCAAGGATGGCCGGTTTCAAATAGCATGCTGAGCATTTTTCTCCAGAGCTGGAGCGCTTCGAGCTTTTTAAAGAGCTTGATTTCTCCTGTTTCTGTCATTCGCTCATATTCATCGTAGCGTTTTTCAAAAGCCTGTCCGTAAAGATCGTGGAGATCAGGCACATCGTTTGGGCTGAAAAGGGTCCAAGAACCTCCCTCTTTGACTCGCTTCATGAAGAGGTCAGGAATCCAATTGGCCGTATTCATATCGTGCGTGCGGCGTCTCTCATCGCCTGTGTTTTTGCGCAGCTCTAAAAAGTCTTCGATGTCCAAATGCCAGGTTTCTAGATAAGCGCACATCGCTCCTTTCCGTTTCCCCCCCTGATTGACAGCGACTGCAGTATCATTGGCAACTTTAAGAAAGGGGATAACTCCCTGCGAAGTGCCGTTTGTTCCTTTAATGCGAGCGCCTGTGGCTCGAACGTTCGACCAGTCATTGCCAATCCCTCCTGCCCATTTGGATAGCTGCGCGTCGTCCGCGACAACTTTGAAGATGTGGTGCAAATCATCCATGACAGTAGATAGATAGCAAGAGCTAAGCTGCGAATGGAGCGTCCCTGAATTAAAGAGAGTCGGCGTGGATGAGGTAAAGTGAAACTGGGAGAGCACATGATAAAATTCTATGGCTCTTTCATTTTTCTGCTCTCCTTCGCCGAGAGCAAGTCCCATAGCAACGCGCATCCAGAAAATTTGAGGAGTTTCCAGCCTGCGCTGCTCGTGATGGAGGAAATAGCGATCGTATAGAGTTTGCAGGCCAAGATAGGTGAAAAGATCATCTCTAGACAAATCCATCGCCTGGCCCAAAAGATCTAAATCGTAATCGAGCAAATCCGGAGAGATCCGCTGATAGGAAATCGCTTGTTTGACATATTTTTTGAAATATTTTTGATGCGCCTTTTTGATTGTGGAATCTGAAGCTGGAAGGCCCATCGTTTCTCGGTATAAAATGTCGAGAAGCAGACGCGATGCAACTTGCGAATAGGCGGGCTCTTTTTCAATTTTCGAGCGGGCGGCCATAATGTGGGCTAAATCGACCTCTTCTTCTTTGATTCCTACATAAAATTGGGCGAGGGAGGTATCGAGCATTTCGTCGACCGAGACAACAGACTCTAAGCCCCGGCAGGCAAAGGAGAGTTTTTTGCGCAGCTGGTTTTCATTGATGACGACGGTTTTGCCATCGACAGCAACGATTTCAAATTCCCGCACCGACGCTCCCTCCTCTTGAGAAATCGCAGCCGCTTCGTGCTGCAAATTTTTTTCAGCGCGGTAGAGAATATAGTTTTTCGCAACATCGAAATATTTCTCTCCCATAAGCTCCCTTTCGATCCGATCTTCTACGGCATCGATGTAAAGAGCCTCTCCTTGAGAGGACAAGTAAATCATCTCGTCTACAATTTTTTTTGTAATTACATTGACTGCATCAACCACTTCATCTGGCGATTGCTCTTCAATCTTTCTCGCTCTGCGAAAAGCTCTTTCTATAGAAGAGGCGATCTTCATGGGGTTAAAACGGGTCGGCGTCGTTTTGTCGCGGCGGTAGATTTTTACATTTTGCGGAGTCTCTTTTCGGGTCGCTTTGCGGCTGTCTCTATAGATAATGTAATCGCGGGCCACATCGTGATATCCGTTTTTCATTAAAGTAACTTCCACGACGTCTTGAATTCCCTCTACAGTAAGACTCGCGCCCTTTGATGCTAAGCTCAGCACTTGTTTAGCTACGCTGCTCGTAATTTGATCGATGACCGCCTGCAGTTCCTTATCTAAAGGCGCTGCTTCCTCTATGTTTTTGGTGTCTCGAAAAGCCGCTTCAATCGCGCGGAAAATTCTCTCCCGACGAAAAGGAACTAAGGTCCCGTTTCTTTTGACTACAGTATATTGCGCCTCTTTTGAAGATGTGCTTTTTTTTCCCACTCCCTTTTCATGGCACGCTTCTACTAAAGAAGCGGGATCGAGAAATGAAGCGGTGGTGTCGTGGTTGGTTTGCTTTTTCATTGTCTTTACCTCTTTGGCGCAAAAAAACTTAAGGTCCAGCGCAGTGTTTTGGTTTGTAAATAACTGGTTAATTTCTTATGTCACCTACCAGATGTGGTAGGTTTTCTTGGTTTACATAACTATATATTGTAGTTGTGGGTTTCTGGTCTAGAAAAAAAAACCGCGATTGCATACCCACTTACACAGAGTCGTTAAGGGTAGCAAAAATCATCAAAACATGCGATTTTTTTGTCGCGAATGAAGTTTGTGCGCTCTCCATCTTGGGGCTTCGCCCCAAACCCCATTAAAGGACTGTCGTCCTTTAAAATCCCGTTTTTTTTATATAAAATCAAAAAGGATTTTAAAGGACGATAGTCCTTTAATGGGGGGTGGGGCGAAGCCCCAACATGAAATGATGAGGTATTTCTAGGCGTTGCGAATTTTAGCTTGGGATGCGGGAGGGTTTGTGTTATTATGGGGATTATGAAGAGAGTCTATTTAGTTCCCAATATCATCACTGCGTTCAGTTTGGCCTGTGGTCTTTTTGTGATTTTCAAGGTCAACATGATTGAGCCGGGGAGCGGGGATTATGAGGTGGTGTATGCGGCGGCTCTTTTGCTTTTGGTGGCGGCTTTGGCCGATTTTTTGGATGGGGCGGTAGCTCGCGCTTTTCATGCCGAGAGTCAGTTTGGCCTTGTTTTCGATTCGTTGGCTGATTCCATCTCTTTTGGGGTGGCGCCTTCTGTGATTTTGCTGAAGACGCTGTCTTTGGAGCAAGGGACGTTTCTCTCTTTTTTTAGTACGACAGGTGCGATGATTTTTTCTCTCTGCGGGGTGCTTAGGCTGGTGAGATTTAGCGTAAAGGCCTCGGAGGCTAGAGGAAATGAAGAGCTGCAAGCTGCGCAGAAAAAGCATTTTACGGGCTTGCCGATCCCGGCGGGAGCTGCTGCGGCAGTTTCTGCGAATCTATTTTTTCTTTCTCCTTTCGTTCGGCAGTGGATCGATTTGAACACATTCGATCGATCTGTTTTTTTGACATGCGTGATGATCGTTCTAGGGTATTTGATGGTTTGCCGCTTAAAATTTCCTAGTTTGAAATCGCTGCATTTTAGGATTCCATCGTTTCACTGGGTCTTTTTGGGCGTTGTGATCGCTGTTTTTGTCTTGTATGGCATTTTATATTTTTTCCCCTTGATTTTGGCTTTTGCTGCTTGGAGCTATATTTTAGTCGCCTTTGTTTTGACGGTCATTCGGCTGATTGCTGGCAAAAAGTCCAAGACATTGGAAGAATTCGAGCCTGAATCCGATGATTTTGAGCAGTTGCATTAAATGATCTTACTCGTTGCTTTCGGTTTTTTATTTTTAGGCGGCTTGTTTTTTTTCTGGCTGATCTTTCAGCGTCAATCCAAGCACATGCGCGATATGTTTCAATCCCTTTCCTTTGATGCGTTGGAAAAAAGCGGGCGCTCTTTTTTAGATTTGGCGGCGGCTCATCTTGATAAGTATCAAAGTTTAGCTAAAGAAGATTTGGAGGGGCGGCAAAAAGCGATCGCCGAATCGCTCCTTCCGATCTCCGAGACCATGCAAAAGCTGGACGCTCATCAGCGGGAATTGGAAAAGAGGCGGGAGGGGGCTTATGCTTCCGTCTCCAAGCAGCTTGAAATATTGGTCGCCTCTGAAAAAGAGCTGCGCCTCCAAACACAGCAGCTTTCGCAGGCTCTTCGTTCTCCTGGGATACGGGGCTCTTGGGGCCAAATGCACCTTCGCCGCGTCATTGAGCTCGCCGGTCTTTTAAACCACTGTGATTTTTCCGAGCAGCACACTGCCGAGACAGAAGGACGGATTCAAAGGCCTGACGTCGTTGTTCGCCTGCCAGGACAAAGGCAAATCGTCATCGACGCAAAGACGCCTTTGGATGCTTATTTAGAGGCGTCTGAAACGCAAAATGAGGCTCTTCGCACCAAAAAAATTCAAAGCCACGCCCTTTACCTGCGCAAGCACATGAAGGACCTTGCCAATAAAGAGTATTGGAAGCAGTTCGCTCCTTCTCCCGAATACGTGATTTTATTTCTCCCGGCAGAAGCTTTTTTCAGCGCAGCTCTCGAAAGCGATCCCACTCTCATCGAAGTTGGCGCAGAACAAAATGTGATCGTCGCCACGCCAACCACTCTCATCGCTATCCTTCGCGCTGTGGCTTATGGTTGGAAGCAAGAAAGTCTTTCTAAAAGCGCCAAAGAGATTGCAAGGCTCGGCCAAGAACTTTACGAACGGGTCGGCATCGTCTGCGAGCACTGGAACCGCGTCGGACGCTCGCTCAACGCCGCCGTCGAGTCCTACAATCAAAGCCTCTCTTCATTCGAATCCCGCGTCCTCGTCTCCGCTCGCAAACTCAAAGAAGCCGGCGCCGCAGCTTTCAATAAAGAACTCATCGAACTCGCAGAAGTAGAAAAACTCGCCCGCTCATTCCGCCATTCGGAGTGCGTGGAAGATGGGGCTCTGCCCCATGCCCCGCCAAAGGACTAGGAACCTATCCAAGTAAAAAGCTTCGTCGCTTTTGGGGTTCTTTTGGCCGATTTTCGATTCTTTTTACAGGGGTAGTATACGAAGTTGATACAACCCCTGCAAAAAGAATCGAAAATCGGCCAAAATAATCCCCAAAATCGGCGAAGCTTTTTACTTGGATAGGTTCAAAGCCCTCTGGACTCCCATTATTTATTATTAATTAATAGAGCTGCACTTTTCTCTGAGCGCTATTTGGGTGAGATGGATGATGCGCTTCTCTTTTCGTTCGGTTTGGATTTGGGCGTTTTTTTTGACTTCAAGGTAGGAATCTAGATCGACTGGGTAGAGCTCTGAATCTTGTTCGTTTTCTTGTTCCATTTGCTGGTATTCTTTGGGATAGGCGATGCGCAAAGCTTCTTGCCAGGCTTCTTGATTTTTCAGGAATTGGCATTGGGCTTCCGGCGTGTTGCGCCGTGAGAGGACTAGGCGTTTGGCTTCTCGGAGCTCTTGAGAAGTGAGATGGCTGGATTGAAAATATTTCATGCTTTTCAGCGGAATTTCTAGGTCTAGCCGTTTTTTTAATTGGATCGGATAGGCCATAAAGACCTCTATAGGATCGGCATAATGATCTTGAATGCATTTTCTTTGGGCGCATTCATCTAAAAGGTCTATAGCCCAGACTGTTTTTAGGAGAAATTGAGCTACTTGATTGATGTTGTTTTTGTCGATGCAAGCTAACTGATAGCCAATATCGATTTTGAGCATAGGGAAAATAGCTCGATCGTCGCAATTGCCTGTTGCTTCCTGAATATGCCCAAAGAAGAATTGCTGGAAGGGAAGGTTCCTTTCTGCATGTTTGAGATAGGAAGCGACTCGGCGGGCTAGCTGTTTGGCTTGGCTTGCGTTTTCTGACAAAATGGGAAGTAGTCGATTGAGCCACTCGAAAAGGCTTTTTGTTTGTTTTTGCCCCGAAAGAACTAAGTGGGGAAAAGCTGCTCCTCTTTTTTTTGCGATGGAAAAGAGGCGCGATATTTTTTCGTTTACGTTTTGTTGGACGCTTTCTCCTTCCCTATCTTCATAGGGTGAAAAACAGATTTTGGGTCCTTCTTGAGGGGGAGCGGATGGGCCTGAATGAAAAGGGGGCATTTTTCGAGCTTGAGGTTTTTCTCCATTGATCATGATCGTGCAGGTGGGCGGAAAATAGGAAAGGTCTTCCGGTCTTATTTGAAATAAGTTGTTTTGAAGGCTTAACAGAGAGAGGTGTTTGAGGTTTTTTAGTGCGTTTGGTACGCCTCTTAGGTGATTGTCGTTTAGACGCAAAGTTGTTAGGTTGTCAAGGAAGCCTAATTCGTCGGCAATTTCTTTTAAAATGTTGTAGGATAGATCCAGCGTGGTTAGTTGTGTAAAGTAATAAAAGGATTCGGGCAGCGCTTGAAGGAAATTATGACTTGCATTCAATGAGCTCAATTCTTGAAGAGATGAGAGCTCATCCGGCAGAGATTCCAAGTAGTTATAATGGATGTTTAGTTCCATAAGCTTGGTGAATGCCGCCATATTTGGCAAAGCTCTTAGCCCGTTGCAAGAGACATCTAGTACGAGGAGATCGGTAAGTCGTTCGATAGCGTCCGGAAAACGATCAAGGCGATTGTTAGCAAGATCTAGATGGGTGATTTGTTCAAAGGGGCTTAGATCGAAAATCGGAGGCAGCTCCTTTAGGTTGCTATTAGATAAATCTAAAGAGGTGCCATGACCTAGAAGGATTTGCTCTCGGCATGTTAAAACTTTTAGACAGACGTCATGTCTTTGTTCGCTTCGCTTTCCTAGAGCTTGCCAACGATTTAACCGATTGATGAGTAAGATGAGTTCTTGAGGAGCGTTTTGGGGGACCTCAATCGGCAGGGCAACAGGCGAGCCTCGCCATTCAGTCAATTTGTTTGCCATTTCAAAAATGAAGCGCAGCGCATGTGTGGCTACGTTGGCGATTTTGGAGTAATCATAATGGCAAACCCATGAAATATGTCTTTTAACATCATTTGAAAGAAGAGAGCAAATCATAAATCCATTACCTGCAACTTAAGGATAGGGAGTGGAGAGGAGAAGCTAATTCCCCGATAAATGTTTGGTGGCCGTAGCTGTGGACTTTCACTTGCTGAAGAGTGCCGATCAAATCTTCGCTCCCTTCAAAAATCACTTTTTTCCAGCATCGGGTGCGTCCCTTGAGCATCTTTCCGTCTTTATTATGTCTTTCGACGAGGACTTCAAATGTTTGGCCTAGCAGGTGTTGTCTCTCCTCATTGGCGATCTCATTTTGCAGGTCCATGAGCCTTTGCAATCGATCTTGCTTTACCTCTTCAGGAATGTCATCTTTCCAGCGTATGGCAGGCGTTCCTTTGCGAGGGCTGTAGGCGTAGATAAAGGCGATCGAATAGCGGATTTGTTTCATCACTTCAAACGTTTCTAAAAATTCTTCTTCCGTTTCTGTTGGGAAGCCTACGATGATGTCGGTGCCTAAAGAGACGTTAGGGACGTAATGTCTCAGCAGTTCGACTTTTTCTAAATATTGCTCTTTAGTGTAGATGCGGTGCATTTTTTTCAATATACGGCTCGATCCTGCCTGAATAGGGAAGTGGACGAATTCGCAAAGCGAGGGCAGATCGCGTACGGCCTGCATGAGCTCTACGGTAATATCGATCGGATGGGATGTCATGAAGCGGATTCGCTCCATGCCGGGAATTTGATCGATTTTGTAGAGCAGATCATGGAAGAAGCAGTTCCACTCCGGCTTATCTTTGCCGTAGCTATTGACGTTTTGGCCGAGCAAAGTAATTTCTTTATATCCTGCGTCGACCAGCCGGCGGCACTCTTCAACAATACTTTCAGGAGGCCGGGATACCTCTTGGCCTCTCGTATAAGGGACGACGCAATAGGTACAAAACTTGTCGCAGCCTCGAATGATAGAGACGTGGGCTTTGAGTTTGTTGTCCCTTTTGGCGATCAGGTAGTCAAGGTTTTCTTCGAAGTGGTCGTCGGTTTTAAAGACTGGCCGTTTCGTATAGAGGACCTCGTCGACGATCGCGCCTAACTCTGTAATATTATTGGTCCCCATGACAAAATCGAGATGGGGGAATTTTCGAAAAAGGGCGTCTTTTTTGGCCATGGCCATGCAGCCCGTGACGCCGATGATAGCATGATTTTTTTGACCTCTGCCTATCCGTCCTAATTTTCCCATGACTTTCCTTTCAGCTAAATCCCGGATGGAACAGGTGTTGAAAATCAGGAGGTCGGCGTTTTCTTCGTTAGAAGAGGGGACAAGGCCCCGTTTTTCTAGCTGGCCGGCCATGATCTCCGTATCGAGCTCATTCATCTGGCAGCCGTAGGTTCGGATAAAATAAGTTTTAGGTTCCATAGAAAATCAATTTTTGACATGTGAGCTTATCAGATTTGCCTCTCTTTGCGCAAGGCTCAAGAATAGTTCTTGGCAGAAATGCTGGAAATCGGCTATCCTGTTGACTTAAGTTTTTTGATGAAAAGGTCTATCCAGATGAACTATAAACAGAAATCTACTCTTCTAACCAGACAGCAGGCTGTGAGCTCCCGTAAGTGGTTGCAGCTCGATGCAGCTGGCAAGACGTTAGGTCGATTCGCTGCAGAAGTGGCGAAAATCCTGAGAGGGAAGCATCGCCCTGACTTTACAAACTACGTGGATTGTGGCGACGGCGTTGTCATTATCAATGCAGACAAAATCAAAGTGACAGGGATGAAAGAGGCCCGCAAGATTTACCGCAGCTATACAGGCTACATCGGAGGACTCAAAGAGACCCCTTATAGAACGATGATGGCCCGTAAGCCAGATCATATTCTGCGTCATGCGATCAAAGGAATGATGCCTAAGACTCGTTTGGGTTCCCAGCAGCTTAAGAAATTGCGTATCCATGCCGGTACAGAGCATGAAAGCCAAGCCCAAAATCCACAGATTGCAAACATTTAAAGGTAGATTATGTTGAAAGAGACAATTGGCATCGGCCGTAGAAAAACTTCTGTATCCTCCGTTCGTGTGCGTCGTGGAACTGGTATTATTGATGTGAATGGCCGTACATTCGAGGAATATTTTCCTCTTCAATTGCAGCGCGATGAGATCATGGCGCCTTTGAAAAAATTCGGCAATCCAGAAAAGTGCGATTTGATTATCCGCGTAAAAGGCGGCGGGATTGAGGGGCAAGTGATTGCCACTCGTTTAGGCATCAGCCGCGCGCTTGTGCAAGAGAACGAAGAGATCCGAGGCGATTTAAAAGAACTCGGTTATCTTACTCGCGATCCTCGCAGAAGAGAGCGTAAGAAATACGGCAGAGCCGGAGCTCGTAAACGCTTCCAATTCTCGAAGCGATAAATTCTTTTTTCTGGGGTTTTGTTCGAAACCCCAGATTCTTCTTCCCCCCACTTTTCCTATCCGATTGCGTTTAATGCCTTGTTTCGTTATGTGGAAACTATGGAAGGCAAACCTGTATCAGCATCTTTTATCATTGACCAAGTAGTCGAAGTTTTTCCCAACGATTTGAATCCGCACGGAACCTTGTTTGGAGGCCGTGTGATGCAGATTGTGGATACGCTGGCGGCTATCGTGGCCAAAAGACACACAGGAAAAGTATGTGTGACGCTAGGCATTGATTCGGTTCGTTTCGTGAATCCCGCTCGAAGAGGCGATATTTTAGTTTGCATGGCTTCTGTGAATCGCACATGGCACACTTCTATGGAAGTGGGGGTGAAAGTCATTGCAGAAGATTTTCGCACTCTTGAGCATAAAGTGATCTTGTCTGCTTATTTTACTTTTGTGGCAGTAGACGATGACAATAAACCGATAGAAATTATCCCTGTCATTCCAGAAACGTCTGAACAAGTCCGGCGATATAAAGAGGCAGACGTTCGCCGCAAGCACCGCTTAGGAAAGAATTAAAATCCGTAAATCGCAGCGTATTTCTTTTTTAAATAGGTGCAATAGGCATCGGAAGAGAGTCCTTGCTTCGTCACTTTTTTGACGAGCTCTTCCGCATCGTAAGTGCGGCCCCATTGATGGATATTTTTCTTCAGCCATTCTCGAATAAAGGCCAGATCGCCCTGAGTGATTTTTTCATCCCAATCTTTATGTTCGCCAGCAAAGGCGCTAAAAAATTGGGCGGCAAATAGATTTCCCAGCGCATAAGTGGGAAAGTAGCCGAATTCGCCGAGCGACCAGTGAATATCTTGGAGACATCCTTCCGTGTCACTTTTAGGTTTAATGCCTAAAAGTTCTTGCATTTTGCTATTCCAAAAATCGGGAAGGTCTGCAGTGGCCAGAGAACCGGAGACGAGTTGTTTTTCAATTTCAAAACGTAAAATAACGTGAAGGCAATAGGTGACCTCATCGGCTTCAACCCGAATGCAAGTGGGGGAGACTTTATTGACCGCTCGATAAAATTGATCTAAAGAAACTTTTTTTAATGGCGGATAGAGCTCTTGCAAAGAAGGGTAAAAACTGCGCCAAAAGGGGAGGTTTCTTCCGATTAGTGTTTCCCACCAGCGGGATTGGCTTTCATGGATGCTGAGAGAGACCGCCTCTGCCAAAGGAGTTCCCCAATATTTGGTGGGCAAACCCATGTCATACATCATGTGTCCAGCTTCATGAAGTAGTGAAAAGATGTTGCTCATAAAGGCTTTAGGAATGACGCGAGTGGTTATCCTCGCATCATGGGGATGTAGCCCGGTGGAAAAAGGGTGGTTTGAAAGGTCAAGCCGGAAATAGGAAGGGTCGACGGGCAGTTTGGTGAGAAAAAATCGGGCCATCTCCATTTGTTTTTCTTTGCCGACGAGTTTATGTAAAAACCGATCGTCGAGAGGTTTGGCCGCTGTGATTTTTTTCAATAGAGCCGTGAGATCTTTTTGCAAATCATTAAATATGGTTCCTACCCGAGCTGTCGTCATGCAAGGTTCATGGCATTCTAAGAGAGGATCGTAGGGATGATCTTGAAAACCTAAAATATCGGCTTTTTTGCGGTTGAGATCGACGATTTTCTGTAAAAAAGGGAGAAAAAGTTTGACTTTGTTTTGCTCTCGAGCGACTGCCCAAATTTGAGTCGCTTCAGAAGTGACTTGGGAAAATTCTTCGACAAAACGGGAGGGCAGCTTAGTGTCTTTTAAAAACGTTTTTCTCCATTCCCTCAAACAAACCAATTCTGGTCTGCTCAACCCTTTGATTTTGGGCTTTCCTGAAGATAAATGGATCAGCTTTTCTAGCCTGGAGCGAAATTTTTTACTGGTTTTTTCTTCATGCACATGTTTAGACAATAGAGCGATTTGTTGGCTGCGAGCTGTTATGCCTCCGGAAGGCATTTGCGTTTCTTGATCCCAATGGAGCAAGCTTAAAATGGATCCGTAGGTATGGATTTCTTTGGATTGTTCGGTGAGTTCAACAAATAGAGGGTGAGTTTTTTTCATCATTTTTTCAATGTGATAATTTTTTAAAAGGCCGGGCGCAAAGTCCGATCCATAGGGCAAGAGGCAGTCCAAAGGCTGCAGCTACTGGGATGACCTGGTTTTCTCCTAAAACAAGCAGGCCGTCTAACAACATCATCATGCTCAAGAATCCAAAAAGGGAGCAAGCTAAAATTGCAAACGCGGGAGTTTTTCGAGAAAATACAAAACATATCGGCGCAATGACGATGATCGACACAAAAAGCAGAAAAGAGGAAAAGAGTTTATAGAAAAGGTGCGATAAAAGTTTTGGCTTTTCTCCTTTTGCGCTTAAGGCTCCTCGCGCTAGTTCAGATAGAGATCTTCTTTCATAAGGAATAAATGGCTGCAAAGCTTTCTCTTCGTCGATGAGGATTTGGGGCAAATCAAGCTCTTCATAACGATCAGTCTTGGCCCAAGTAGCGCCAGTCCATGCAAATCGGTCGACAAATCGACCTTTCGGGGGACTGATTTCGAGAAATTTCATGTACCAAATACTTGATTCATCAGCCAGCCAAAATACATCGAACAGCTCCTTTTTTTTCTTGTCGAATTGTTGAAATACAATTTCGGAGCCGTCATGTAAGGTAACCACATGCAAATGCTCTCTCAAAGGTCTCTTTTTATGGCGCGCGTAAGCTTTGACATATTCATAGGCAAAATCTTGCGCAGTCGGAGCTATCCACTCATGATTAGCGAGCAAGAGGAGAAAAAGACAAGACGCGAGTCGAAAAAAAGGGGAGAGCAGCTTCCTTCGCGAAAGGCCTCCCATTTGCAGGGCGACTAGTTCATTATGCGCATTTAAATCGAGCAGCACCTGAATCGAGGCAAGGAGAAAGGCGAGGGGAAAGAAAAAGTGCAAATAGTTGGAAAATTGATAGAAATAGTAAAAAATCGTCTCATAGCTTGGTAATAACTGCTTGCCGAGCATCTTGCCGCCACGCGTAGCCAAATCGACAAAGACAAATAAAGTAAAAATCGATGAGAGCATAAAAAGAAATGTTTTAGTCAAGCGAGCGAGCAAATAACGGCGCCAAAGAATCATGATTTGCCCTCATTCAGCGCATGAAGACGAGTTACGCTGGCCAGCCAAAGAAGTGGATGGGGAAGTAAAAATGCCATCGTCGCAGCTATCGGAAATGCCTTGAGCCCCTTTCCTAAAAAATAACTGATTAAGACAAGAAGCGTCCAGCTTGCAGCGTAAAGCAGAGGCGTTTTTCGAGGGTTTCTTCCCATTTGAATCCCGAAAGCGCATCCTAAAAAAGTAAAGCTAAACACCGCCGCGCTTAAACTATAACGTCGCAAAGCTTCAATCCTTGCCAATCTCTCTTGTTTAGGCCCCTCCTTCATTTGCAAGAAAAGAGCCTGCAAACTGAGCGCATTCGCCTCCATATTCGGTCGTTTCTTTTTTAAAGCAAGCGAGAGAAGCGGAGCTGATGTTGACATCGTCTTTTGATTTTCCAACAAAGTGCAATCAAACCCTTCCGCTTCATTTCCCGGCAAATGAGATAAAATCGCTGTTTGCTTTCCGAGCAACTCATCTTTTTCGATTGATAGTTTTTGCGCCTTAATAAGATTAAGCCTCTCATTATTCTCATTATAAGTGATGCAAATGAAATCTTTCGCTCTTTGTCCTTCCTCTTGCACATCCAAATCCAAATAGGTATTTCTAATCTTAGCCAATTGCTGTCTTTGGAGTAGCACAAGAGGGTTCACAGAGGTTTTTCGATAAAGAAGTGTTTTGGTTTCGCGTCTGCAATAGGGCGCTAAACTCGCGCATATCGAAAAATTAGCAAGGCTCAAAAACAAAGAGATCCAAAGCAAAGGGGCAATCGAAGAAAAAAGCCCCACCCCAGACGCCCGTAGCGCCGTAAGCTCATGGCTGCGGCTCAATCTTTGAAATAAAAGAAACGACGCAATCAGCGCCGAAATCGGAAGCGCAATAGGTAAAATATGAGGAAATTGATAAAGGATAAACAACGTAGTTTTCATCCCATCCGCGCTCAAAGCAGCAAAACGGGCGATATCTTTGAACCGCAAAACAAACAGCACACCCACAAATGAGCCCACAGACAGAAAAAAAACGCGCAAATAGCTAAATAAAAGATAGCGCCATAAAATAGGCATGTATGAACCTGTCGAAGTTTTTTTTCTAAGGGCTTCGCCCTTAAGAACCCACCAAAGGGCTGTCGCCCTTTGGAATCCCCTTTGATTTTATATAAAAAACAATAGGAGTCCAGAGGACGAAGTCCTTTGGTGGGTTGTTAAGGGCGAAGCCCTTAAATAGAGGTGAGTTCCTAGATTATTTAGCATAAATTGTGTTAAAATTGCAATTTTGCAAACAACAATTCATTATGATGTCTTTAACTTGCCAGGTGCTAAAATTTTTAGATGAGCATTGGGATCGAACAAGTCCTCTTTTGTTGGGGTATTCAGGAGGACCTGATTCTAAGGCTTTGCTTTACCTTCTTCTTGAAGCGGGAGTTCGTCCCCATTTGGCGCATGTGGATCATGGGTGGAGAGAGGAGAGTGCAGCGGAAGCTCAAGCGTTGAGAGAAGAGGCTGATGGTTTGGGTCTTCCTTTTCATACGGTCAGATTGGAGCCGGAGCCTAGCGAATTAGCGGCTAGAGAAAAACGGTTGGGTTTTTTTTCTTCTTTATTTGAAAAGATCCCTTTTCAGGCCCTTTTGCTCGCTCATCAGGCGGATGATTGGGCTGAGACGGCGCTTAAGAGGGTTCTTGAGGGGGCTCATTTAGTGTATTTAAGCGGAATGAAGCCGATTTCTTCTTTGCGGGGGATGACGATTTGGCGGCCTTTGCTTTCGATCGCTCGCCGAGATTTGTTGCGTGATTTGGAAAGAAGAGGGTTGAAGGCGATTGAAGATGCTACGAATAGGGATCCTGCGTATTTAAGGGCGAGGATGAGAGTCGAGATGCTGCCTGCTTTATCTAGCTCTTTTGGCAAAGAGGTTTCTGGCAATCTTGCCCTTTTGGCTAAGCGTTCTTTGCAGCTGCACGATTATTTAGATAGGAAAACGGAAGAAGCTTTTGCCCAGCTGCAAAAAGGGCCTTGGGGCTGGGTTTTGCCCCCGAGTTCTCTTGAACCTTTGGAAATATGCCACCTTTTACAGAGATTAAAGTTGAATTTGAGCCGGACTGTGCTGGAGGGGCTTGCCGATGCTTTGGCAAAAAAGCTGGCCCACCGCTCGTTTGGCCCTCGCTTACTGGCGGATAGGGGGTATTTTTTTTACTTGGCAGAAACATTTCCTAGGTTTGCGGAGCCTGTCGTTTTGCGAGAGGGGGTTTTTTATTCTGGAGATTGGCGGGTTGAAATTTCTTCTTTAAAGAAAAAGGCGAGTACGTGGCTTGACTTTTTCTTAGGGGAAGCTTCTTTCACTGTTCCTGCTGGCAGCTATCAAGTTGGTCTGCAAGAAGCGGGAGACCGCTTGGAGGCTAAAAAGCTCTGTCAACAAAAAATTCCAGCTTTTTTAAGGCCCCATGTTCCTCATCTTTATGGCCAAGAGGGGTGGGTGTCCGATTTGTTTAGTTTGCAGTCTCTTGAGGGCTATAGTGTTCGATTTTCTTGCGATACAAATCACTTTTGTTCAGTATAATGAAAGTTTTTTCTCTTTAGATCGGAGACAATTTATCTTTTTTTTGCTATGAGCTGATTTTTGGCGATGAGACCTTTACTTTTATGGTGTAAAGGTGCTTTAATTGACCCGACATATTTATGATTATACACTTAAGAGCTCGTATCCTACGTGGGAACATGGTTGGGATGGGGGCCTGTTTATTTGAATAAGGCGGCTTACGCATGAAACCAGACGCGAAAAAGAGTTTTCCTGGAGGATTTTTTTTAGTTCTCTTGGCGGCTATTTTGATCATTTTTGGCATTCAGACTTTTACTTCAAATCGAGAAGCGACAGTCTCTTTTAGCCATCAAGTTGAGCATTTGATCAACTTGGATTTGACGGTTCCTGAAGAAAATCGAAAAATTGCCCAAAATGAAAATTTGGTTACATTCAGCGGAAAATTCCGCACCCAGCTCGAATCCGACAGCATAGAGCGCTACCGCTATTTAGAGCTATTGCAAGAGCACCATACACTTTCCAGCGAAGCTGCTGGACTGACTGCTGAATTAGATACTTTGCAGAAAAATGTGCGCGATGCGGCCGATTTGTTTCTTCATCTCACAGGCACTTCTTTGTCTCGCTCAGGTTATACAGTGGTGGGTGCGTCTTATGATACAATAGATAGAGATAGCTCGATTGTGATCAGACAACTGTCAGACTCGGATGTCGTTAGCTTGCCGCTAATCCAAAAAGCGTTTAGTTTGGCTCAAAGCCAGCCTACATTTGAGCATGTAGATGTCGTAGGAAAAGAGCTGAGGGAGTTTGTGTCCCAGCTTCGCTCTCCAGCTTTGGGGATTGGCAGTGAGGAAGCGAAAGGAAAGTTAAAAGCGCTCGATCGGACGCTGCAGCAAGCGGAAGGGCAAGAGCCTGAGAGTCAGCTCCGCGTATATCGCGATGTTATTTCTGAATTGACCACGTTTATGACTTTATTAGGCGCAGAGCAAGATGGCGTAAGACTGGGAGTTTTACGCAGCGTACGCGGCTACGTGGAAGAATTAAAGCAGTACGCGCAAGTGGAGCAGAATTTGGCGAAAAACACGGCGCTCCTCGATAAATCAAGACAAAAAGTCTCTTCGGTCATTTGGTATTTTAATAACCAAGAGCTCTCGACGAGAGCATTGGAAAAGCAAGATCCAGAAGTGTATGGCCACTGGTTCGCTTCTGCTCAGCAGGAGTGGAAGAGTTTTGAACAAAATAAGGGGCTTGCCTATCGGGCGCCTGATCAAGCTCGCAACACAGTATTGGAAAGAACATTTAAAAGCCAAGAGCCTTCTCCTAACTATTTTAGCTATCTTTTGACTGTTTTGCCGCTGCTTTTAGTGGTGCTTTTTTTATACTTTGTGTTTTCCCGCCAAATGAAAGGCGTGGGTTCGTCTGCTATGAATTTTGGTAAATCGCCGGCAAAATTGATGACGAAAGAGACGAACAAAGTCACCTTTAAAGATGTGGCTGGCGCTGATGAGGCTAAAGAAGAGCTCACTGAAATCGTCGATTTTTTAAAAGATCCTTCCAAGTTCACAGCTCTCGGCGCCCGCATCCCTAAAGGGGTGCTTTTAGTAGGTCCTCCAGGAACGGGAAAGACCTTGATCGCAAAAGCTGTTGCCGGAGAAGCGGACCGCCCCTTTTTCTCGATTTCCGGTTCTGATTTTGTGGAAATGTTTGTGGGAGTCGGAGCTAGTCGCATTCGCGATATGTTCGACCAAGCGAAGAAAAATGCTCCTTGCATCATCTTCATGGATGAGATCGACGCTGTCGGCCGTCATCGCGGCGCTGGCATCGGCGGAGGCCATGATGAGAGAGAGCAGACTTTAAACCAGCTTCTCGTTGAGATGGATGGATTCGACACGAAAGAGGGAGTGATTTTAGTCGCCGCAACGAACCGTCCCGATATTTTAGACCGCGCTTTATTGCGCCCCGGCCGTTTTGACCGCCGCGTGACTCTCGATCTGCCTGACATTAAAGGGCGCTATGAAATTCTTAAAGTCCACGCTCGAAGAATTAAAATCGATTCATCGGTCGACTTGATGGATGTGGCCCGTGCTACTCCTGGCAGTTCTGGGGCTGATTTAGAAAATGTGCTCAATGAGGCAGCTCTCCTTGCTGCGCGTAAGGGACGTTCGGCTGTGACATCTGTTGAAGTGAAAGAGGCTTGCGACAAGGTTCGCTATGGTAAAGAGCGGCGCAGTCTCGAGATGGATGAAAAAGAGAAACTAACGACAGCGTATCACGAATCGGGGCACGCGATCGCAGGTCTCGTCGTTACGCACAGCGATCCAGTGGATAAAGTCACGATCATCCCTCGCGGTTTTTCTCTCGGCGCTACCCACTTCATGCCTCAGAAAAATCGCCTCAGCTATTGGAAAAAAGAAGTTTTAGACCGTCTCATCGTTCTCTTAGGAGGGCGAGCCGCTGAAGAGATCTTTGTTCAAGATATGTCTTCCGGCGCCCAGCATGACATTACCCAAGCGACCAAAATTGCCCGCGCGATGGTTTGCGAGTGGGGCATGAGCGATACGCTCGGCACCGTTTCCTATGACGAACAGACAGAGTCCGGTCAGTATCTCGGCATGCAAAATTACCGAGAAAAGAACTACTCCGACGAGACGGCCCGAGCCATCGACAAGGAAGTTCGTACCCTCATCGACGAGGCTCACAAGCAAGCTCTCGACCTCCTCGAAAAGAATCGAGACAAAGTTCAGCTCATGACCGACATGCTCATGGAGTTTGAAACTCTCGACGCTACAGATGTCAAAGAAATCATGGACGGCACCTGGAACGCCGATATCAAGCGAGGTCGCCTCAAAGCTGCAGATGATCTCCAAATGAAATCTCCTCCGCCTCCACCCCCCGCACCCGCAGCAGCGCCTAGCGCTTCGAATGCAACTCCTCAGCCTGGATTGAGCTCGTAAGGGCTCTCCTCAAAGCGGGGCTCCGCCCCGCCCCCGCCAAAGGACTCAATCTCTGGACTCCTGCTCTTTTTTTGATAATCTTCCGAGACGGAAGATTTATTTTTAGCGCTCGACACAGTTGAGTGCTAGACAAAAAACAGCCTTATTTTTATCATGGGTTTTGTTAGAAACAACGAAACCTGCCGGGGACGGCAAAGGAGATCAAAATGAAACGTGGTATGTTGCCTTTCTTTTTAGATGAAGTATTTGACGACTATCGAACAAGTCCCATATTGGCTGATATAAAAGCGGTGCAATCGGATGTGTCGATTTCTGAAGATGAAGACCGCCTTTATATTAGAGCTCATGTTCCGGGTGTTAAAATGGATCAGATCCATGTAACTTTTGAAAAAGGAGTTTTGTGGATTAAAGCTGAAGCTCAAGAAGAAGAAAAAGGGGAAAAGTATTTATGCAAAGTCAATAGCAGCTTTTCTTATCGAGTTCCTATTCCTGTCCGCGTGGACGAGCAAACGGTTCCGCAAGCTACTTGTAAAGATGGACTCTTAAAAGTAACTTTCTTAAAAAGTAAAGCTTCCCGCCCTGTGAAAATCGCTATTAAAGAAGGGTGAAGAGGTTGTATTTTGATTAAAATTGATTTCAAAGGGGCTTTTTGAGCCCCTTTGTGTTTTTTTGAAGATTTTGATCTATTAAATGCTGTAAAAAAAATTATCAAGATCCCTTGGCAAAGCGGCCGAATTTGGGGTTGACGAGTGTAATCAAATCATGAGATTGCATGACGATCGACTCGGTGAGTAATCCGCAGTTGAAAGCAGCTCTTTCATGACTCACGATCTGCTCATCGAAATAAGTATCGAGGTTTAGCAGTTGCCCAAAAGGAGGGATGCCTCCAATCTTGAGTCCATAGCGCTCTTCTAAGACGGCTGGATCTTCGAACTCACATTTTTCACCGACTGCTTCTGCAACGGCCTTCATGTCGAGTTTTAAATGAGAAGGAATATTGAATTGGTAGTTTTTCTTAGTCGACTTGCCTCGAAGAACTAACGCTTTAACCCCTTCTGCCATTGAAGTGCCTCGCACGCGAGCAGAATCTTCGGATGTTGGCGTCGCTTCGTGCTGCTGATGATCAAATGGCATCTTGTGCAAATGTAAAAGCCGGATGATCTCGTTGCGCACAGTTTCGGGGCCGAAAAAGAATTTAGCCTTAATCCGATTCCCTGCGATCCTTTTCGTATCGGAGGGGAAAAGCGAAGCTTCTCGAATATTTCTCAGTTTCAAAAGCGTCATCGTGAGCCTTTCAAGGCCCATCCCAAAGCCTCCATGCACCGGCATGCCGTATTCAAAAATGCTTAGATAATCAGGAAAGTTGGCCGGATCCATCTCTTTGCCGCGGATCCCTTCTAGCATCGAAGCATACGTATGTCGTCTTTGCCCGCCCGATGTAATCTCCGTGCCCGCGCAAAGTAAATCAAAGGTATTTGTCAGCGTAGGATCTTCTTCTTTAGGATAAGCATAGAAAGGTCTCTTTTCTGCCTTCCAATCGGTAATAAAGACAAGATCTGTTCCCTTCTCTTCTCGCGCCCATGCACATAAATCTCTTTCAGCTGCAGGACTAAGATCAGGTTCTCCTTTTTCGTCAACTCCTGTTCTTTTAAAATACAGTTCCTGCGCCTCTTTAAACGTAAGCCGTGGAAAAGGGACATCTTTTGGCGCCAAAACAATCTTTCCGCCTAGTACATCAATTTCCGCCTGAGCATGCTGATGAAGGTATTCTAAAATGAACTTAACGCAGCCTTCTTGAATATCTAAAATCTCATGCCAGTGGGTAAAAAATCCCATTTCAAATTCAAACTGTTTCCCTTCTGATAAGTGTCTTGTCGTCTGGGAAGGTTCCGCTCTAAAAAAAGGCATCAGCGCAAAGACCCTCTCATTCACTCCAACCATAATCTGTTTATACAGCTGGCTGCTTTGGGCCAATGTCGCTGTATATCCAAAATAATCGACATTAAAAAATTCCGCTCCCCCTTCCGAAGAAGCTCCAATGATATTGGGCGCAAAATACTCCACTGCCTGCACATGATCATGCATATACAAACGGTAAGCATGAACAATTTCCGCCTGAATTCTAAACACCGCCGCCAGCTCTCTATTCCTAAGCGAAATCGGCCGATGATCCAAAATCACTTCTAAATCGCTTCTAATCTGAGGTTTATAATATTCAATCGGAGGCACTGCATGAATAGGATTTTCCACTTCAATTAAAGCGTCGACAATTTCCATCCCTTGATTTGCTTCTCTCGACTCAATCACCTTGCCTTTCACAGACAAAATCGAACCGGGCTGCAAATTCTCTATCTTTTTGCACTCTTCCTTATCTTCCACCACAATCTGCATAAATCCAGATCGGTCGCGTACAATTAAAAAGGTAAGTTTACCAAATGAGCGAGTCGTATTCAGCCAACCTTTCACTAGCACAGGTTGACCTACATGTTGAGACAATTGTCGAGCTAAAATTCTTTGCATAACACATCTGTTGTTTAAACGTCTTGGGGCCCTGCCCCAAACCCCGCCAAAGGACTTCGTCCTTTGGAATCCTGAGTTTGTTGAGGGATTATAGCACGATGGGATTTTCTTGACTGTTAGTTTATGCAAGACTTCGTCTTGTATAAACTAAAAAAATAAGCAGATTTCAAAGAACTTCGCCTTGAAATTCTGAATTTGTTAAGGGATCATGGCATGAGGGGATTTTCTTAACTATTAGTTTATGCAAGACTCCGTCTTGCATAAACTAAAAAAAACAAATAGGATTCCAAAGGACGAAGTCCTTTGGCGGGGCATGGGGCAGCGCCCCATAAAAAACCCCGCGAATCGACTAGCGGTGAGCTGCTTGTTCGAGGACGGCTCGGTGGCTTAGTTTGATTTGGCCTCTATCGTTGATGTCGAGTACTTTGACTTCGATAGAATCTCCGTCGCGGAAAGGGGCATCTTGGATCGTGGCTAGCCGTTTTGTAGAGATTTCGGAGATGTGGCAGAGGCCCTCTTTTCCAAAGATTTCTACGAAGAAGCCGAAGGCTACTGTCGAGACGATGCGGCCTGTGTAGATTTTTCCGATCTCGAGTTCAGCTGTGAGGTTAAAAATGATTTTTTTGGCTTTTTCCATGGCTACAGCGTCTGTCGAGGCGATGCTGACGAGGCCTTCGTCGTTGATGTCGATCTGAACGCCGGTCTCTTCGATGATCGCGCGGATCTGTTTGCCGCCGGGGCCGATAACGACGCCGATCTTGCTTGGTTTGATCTGCATGGTTTCGATGCGAGGCGCATAGATCGACATCTCTTGCTTTGCTTGAGGGCAAACGGCCAGCATCTTTTGGAGGATGTGGGCTCTGCCTTCTTTGGCTTGATGGAGCGCTTGGGTCATGACGGCGTGCGTGATGCCCTCGACTTTGATGTCCATTTGAAAAGCTGTGATGCCGCGATCGTCGCCTGTGACTTTAAAATCCATGTCGCCGAGCGCATCTTCAGCTCCGAGGATGTCGGAGAGGATCGCGTGGCGGTCGCCTTCGAGGATGAGACCCATGGCGATCCCTGCGACAGGTCGCGTGATGGGGACGCCGGCGTCCATGAGGGCAAGACAGCCGCCGCATACGGAAGCCATGGAGGAGGAGCCGTTGGACTCTGTGATGTTGGATTCGATGCGGATGACGTAGGGGAAGGTCTCTTTTTTAGGCAAGATAGCGCTCAGTGCTCTTTCAGCGAGTTTGCCGTGCCCGACTTCGCGCCGACCTGGAGCTCCGATCCGTCCTACTTCGCCGACTGAGAAAGGTGGGAAGAAGTACTGGAGGTAAAAGCGGGCAGCCCCTTCTCCGTGCAGATCTTCAAAACGCTGCGCTGTGTTCTCTCCGCCGAGCGTGCAGACGGCAATCGCTTGCGTCTCGCCGCGGGTAAAAAGAGAGCTGCCGTGCGTGCGGGGAAGCAGGCTTTGCTCGATGTGGATGGGGCGGATGTCTTTTAAGCCGCGTCCGTCGATCCTTTTGTGCGTATCGAGAATCATGTTGCGCATGAGAGTCGATTGCAGCTGTTTGAAGGCTAGAAGAATGTTGGTTTTCAGATCTTTTGATTCGCTATTTTCTGCAGTAAGAGTGGCTAACACGGTTTGCAGAATTTCAGCGATTGTCGCTTCTCTTTCGCTTTTAGAAGCGATGCGGAGAGCGGACGATAAAAGATCGTTCGCAGATGCGCGGACAGCATGTTGGATCTGTTCAGGAATTTTGCGCAGAGTGTCATTTTTCTTAGGCTTGCCGATCTCTTTTTGCCATTGGCTTAGGTGATGGCAAATCGTTTGGATGGCTTTATGTCCTGTTTCGATCGCTTCGATCACCTGCTCTTCTGTAAGGAAATCGCAGAATCCTTCGATCATCAAAATCGCATCTTCTGTTCCAGCTAGAACGAGATCGAGTTTGGATTGCTTCATCTCTTCGGCAGTCGGATTGATGACGAATTGACCCTCGATCAAACCTACTCGGACAGCGCCGATGGGCTTGATGAGAGGAATTTCAGAGATGGTGAGAGCTGCCGAGGCGGCGCAAATGGCCAATACGTCGGGCATGTGGAGCGCGTCATAGGAGAGAACATAAGCTAGGACTTGGACTTCATTGTAGTAGCCTTCTTCAAACATAGGGCGAAGAGGGCGGTCGATGAGGCGGCTTGTGAGGATTTCTCTCTCTGCAGGTCTGCCTTCTCGTTTGATGAAGCCGCTAGCTGTTCTGCCAACGGAAGAAAATCTTTCTTGATAATCGACGCGGAGAGGAAAAAAGTCGACCCCTTCCGCAGGAGCTGCAGCAGCGCAAGCGGTAGCAAGTACAGCTGTTTCTTCGCAGCGCAAAAGGACAGAGCCTCCGGCTTGACGGGCAATTTTTCCAGTTTCTAAGTGAAGGGTCTTTTTTCCGACAGGGATGGACAGTGTGTGTTGTTTTAACATAGATAGTATTCTCCTATAGAGTGTGATGTAGGCCAGGAGGAGAATCGGATGGGAATAGAAATCAGAAAGAAAACTTCGAGATTCGAAGGCTTATTTCTGTTCTCTATTGCTTCCGATCTCCTGTGGTTGATATTATGGATTCGCTCCTTCCGATAGAGATCTGAAGGAGCGCATTAGTAAAAACTTTATTTTCTCAAGTTCAAGCGAACGATAAGGTTTTGATACCTCTTCGTATCTGTGGAATTGAGATAATCGAGAAGTTTTCTTCTTTGCCCAACGAGTTTTAAGAGGGCAAGGCGAGAGCTGTTGTCTTTTGGAGCTAGTTTGAGGTGCTCTGTGAGCTCAGCAATTCTTTCAGTTAAAATAGCGATTTGGACGTCGGCCGAACCGGTATCTTTTTCGTGTAGTTGAAATTTTTTAGTAATTTCTTCCTTAGTACCTTTATCTAAAGACATGGAGGACGTTCTCCTGATTCAAGGGTTAGTTCGCAAGTTTTTGACATATCATACACGTATTGTAGCTGATTTTCTCAATCTAAGCAAGAGTCTTAAAGACGCCGTTGCATTTTGCTTGCCTCGGTGCTATGCTTTTCTTAGCAACAAGCAGGTGGTTTTGTGGAAAATAAATTTGAATTGTTACGCCCTTGGGTGAATGATATTTTAACTTCTATTAAAAAAGATATTAAAACGGATTATTTAATAGGCGATAAGGTTTTTTATAAAAAACATTTTGGAAATCGCCCGTTAAATCGTTTACATACGGAAGAAATTTTTGGAGCTTTTGAAAAAGAACTTCTTGAAGGCCATGAGTCGCTCACAGAATGGGTGGTGAACCATTGGGTGTTCAAGCATGGCGATCTCTATGCTCATTTCGCCGAATGCCTCAGTGAAATTCGTCCCGATTTCAACGAACTAACAGAGTTGACAGAAGCGGAAAGCGACCAGGTATTGAGAGGAACAGAGTCGTTTGGAGCGGTGGATCTTTATCTATTTTCCGTTCTGAATGGAGTCGTTTTCCCTCCTTCGATCTTTGAAGCTCTTCGCTCGACTGCTTTAGAGGCAAAACAGTTAGAAGAGGCTAATGCAGCATCCGAGTTGAACCAAGAAGCGTTGCAGCAAATCATTGAACGTCAGCAAAGAGAGCTTTCGCGCTTGCAGGAAAAATATGAGAGTAAAGTCTCCGGGGTTCTTCGCAAGTACCAAGTCGATACCGAAGCCTTGAAAAAACAAATTCGAGCCCTTCAAAAACAATTGCAAGCATGAACGATCCTTTTCTTCGAGATGTTCAATTTATGAAAGAAGCCTTGAAAGAGGCTTTGAAAGCCTATGAAAAAGATGAGGTCCCTGTCGGCGCTGTCTTGGTTTTTGAAAATCGGATCATAGCGAGAGGGCACAATCAAACGGAGCTTTTGCAAGATGCGACGGCTCATGCAGAAATGCTCTGTTTGACTGCCGGAGCCTCCCAGCGTAATAATTGGCGGCTAACGGACACGACTCTCTATTGTACGCTAGAGCCTTGCTGCATGTGCGCTGGAGCTTTGCTCTCTTCTCGAGTAAAAAGGCTTGTCTGGGGAGCCAAAGACCTTCGAGTCGGCGCCAATGGCAGTTGGATTGATGTCTTTTCTCAAAAACATCCCATGCATGAAATCGAAATCCTTTCCGGCGTCTTAGAAGAAGAATCGGCGGCTCTTTTGAAGAAATTTTTCCAGCAAAAACGAAAAAAGGCCATCCTCCATGAATGTTGAAGTGCAGCTTTTGCAAGAACTCATTGAAGGGCAAAGAAAAAAAATGCTGGCGTCAGCTCAGCGTATAGTGCCCCACGTAACACTCGACGATCTGTTGCAGCCCAATGACTTTCCTGAGCTAGAGCTGCATCCCCATTTTCGCTATGAAGAGGGAATTTTAGACGGTCTCCAGGTAGCCTACACAGCTCTTTTAGCTCATCAGCAAGATAGAAAAGTTGACTCTTGAATCGCCAAATGAAGGGCTCCGCCCTTAGACCCGCCAAAGGGCTGTCGCCCTCTGGACTCCCATTTGTTTTTATATAGATAAATAAAAGGGGTTCCAAGGGGACTTTGTCCCCTTGGCGGGTCGAAGGGCGGAGCCCTTCATTTGGGCAGCTTTGTTTGACATGTTCTTAAGAAAAAATCTTTCGCCTCTTAATCAGCCATTAACGTATAATGCACTCTAAAAAACTCGATGGTTTGAGTTTTTAGTGAGAAAAATGAATGATGCCAGCCGTGATAAGTGTGACATTTGATTTCGGCTGAGACAAAGGAGTAATGAAGATGAAAGTAGCTGATGTTTGCAAGGAATTTTTTACGGGTTTTAAGGATTTGCATGTCTCATTTCAAAATGATGATTCTAAATCGTTCGTCTCTGGAGCGTTAAAAGTTTGCGCTTATTGCACATGCATTATTCCTGCGATAGTCGCTTTGACTTATGGCGCGGATGTCTTAATTCGGCATTATCATTTAGATCAGCAAGCAGCAGATATGGGGCGAAAAGTTTCTTCTGCCGCATGTTCAGTTTTTCAACAAGCTGGCAAGACAATAGAAGAGAAATCTGGGGCTCTGCGCAGAGAAGCTTTTGTTTTTGCCAAAGCAAGATATGAAGATATCATTCATTTTAAAGACGAGTTGGTAGGGAATCGGAATTCTCCAAGAAATTCCCGGACTTTAGAAGAGCGGGCAGCTGATTGGGTAGCTCAGTATGGTGCTGACTATCAAAACGAGCGTTTGGCGTATATTTTGGAAGTTTTAGAAAGTCCTCAATATCAAACAAATAAAAGAGAGTATGTGCGCCAATGGATGGACAGAAGAGGACCTCTTGATTTTTTCCGTCACGTAGAAGATGTTGCGCTAAGGTTCTTTAAAAATGAACACGGAATTCGTTAGTTCTCGAATTGAATGAAAAGGAGATCGTCAGATGCGAATGCAAAGAGAAGTAAACTCATGGTTTGGTAAATGCAAAGGCTTGGGGAAATTTCGGAAAATCTCTTCTGAAATGAGTTTTTTTGGGGGTGTTTTCCTGTGTCTAGTTTGTTGTTCAGCTGCACTTCCTTGCCTTGCTGACTTCTTTTCTCTTCACAGTTCTTTTATACAGAGAGAAGAGTTGGTCCAGAAGTTGAAAGAAAAAGCTTTCGCTTTTGTAGAGACCGATCCCTCTGAATATAGAGAGGATAGGCTCGCTTATATTCTGGATGTGATCGATACCCCAAGATTTCAAGAGAATCCAAGGCAATTTATTCTCGATTGGATCGACCAAAGAGGGCTTACGAAAGAATATCGTTTTGTGGAAGATGCCGCTTTGAGTTTTTTTAGATTGGAGTTTGATATCGATGCTTGGCCAAACGAGCTCGATTGCAGCTTGTAGCTTCTACTTTTTCTTGCGCTGTGAAATTTGCTCCATGCGTCTTTTGTCTTCGGGAGAGATCGACTCTTCCCCGTAAAGGGAAATGCGCGTCAGCATGGCATCCATAAATTGCTCGTCATCTAAGACCGGTCTTCCTGAGCGGATATCGTAGATTTTACTCGAACGGTAGGTCTGCGGAGTTTTTTGCGGCCAGCGTTTCAGGCGGCTGCTGAAGCGAATGAACGCTTTTTCAAAGCGGTGGAGAAAAGAAAAAGGGCTAAGCATTTGACACGCGGCGAGGGTGAAAAAATAAGTATAGGCGAGGGCTGCTGCAAGCGCTGCGGCCGATGGCCAGTCTCCGTGGGACAAATCAATCAGTAGGCTGATGCCGAGAAATACGTAGAGCGCGCGGCAGGCGTTCAAAGGGATGGCAAAGAAAAGGAAAACAGTCGCGTTCGCGTTGAGAAGCGTCCATGCGAAAAGACATGCGTAGAGGGGAGGCGCTGAATTGATGAACAGTCGAGGCGAGTTAAGAGCAGAAAGAAGTCTCGAGGCAGTTAAGCCGCCGACAAGAGCTGCTCCTAAAAAAATGGCGAGAAAGCGGGGTAAGCCTAGTCTATCGATTAAGGAGCGTCCGAAAATCCATAAAACATAAAGAGAAAATGCGAGCTGAATGATGAGAGCGAAAGAGAGGCCTCCGCTCGAAGGTTCAAATAAACCATAAGAGATCCATTGCCAGAAATAGAAACGGTCGATTCCTTCTTGTGAAAGGGCTAGAAAAGGGGTGAACTGAGGGAAGAAGGCCGGCCCTAAGGTGAAAGTTGTCATGAGAGCTAAAAAAAATTTTAGCCGCTTGGGGGTGTCTGTTGGACTCATTTGCTGGTAAAATGGATTAGACATATTTCGTTTATAGCATAAGGGGTGATAAAATTCTTGTGTTTTTGCTTAGCATCAGATATGTTTGATGGGAAATTATTCTAAGAAAACAAGGTTTGTTCCCATGAAAGATGACACTCATCCTCAATATCAAGAAGTTCTTTTTGAAGATTCCGCAACCGGCACGAAATTTTTGATTGGCAGCACTTTGCAGCCTAAAGAAAAAGGTTTGTTTGAAGGAAAAGAATATCCTTTATTCCGCGTTCCTGTCTCTTCGGCTTCCCACCCTTTCTTCACAAAGGCCAATCAGTTTATCGACTCTGAAGGGCGAGTGGATAAATTTACGAAAAAATATCAGAGAAATTCTGAGCAAGTAAAGAAAGCTCAAGAAAAGCAAGAAGAAGTCAAAAAAGAAGCTTTAAAAAGTTCGAAAAAGAAAAAATAATCTTCTATGGAAGCTAAGGTTCAGCAACTGCTGAAGCGTCTTCATGAAGTGGAAGGCCTTCTCGGTCAGCCAGATATTTTTTCTGATCAAAAAGCTTATCGCCAGTTAGCTCAAGAGCACTCCCAGCTATCTCAACTCAAAGAGATCTGGGATCGCCTTGAGAAAATTGAAAGGCAGCTGCAGGATAATCAAGCCTTGCTCTCATCAGAGCAAGACCTTGAAATGGCTCAGCTCCTGCGCGATGAGATTGATCAGCTGGAAAAGGAGAGGGTGGTTTGCCAAAAAGAGGTAGAAATCCTCTTGGTTCCTCCAGATCCTCGCGACAGCAGAAACATCATTATGGAACTTCGCGCCGGCACAGGCGGAGATGAAGCGGCTCTTTTCGTTGCCGATTGCGTCCGTATGTATCGAAACTATGCGGATAGCAAAGGTTGGAAATACGAGGTGCTCTCTACATCTGCTTCGGAGGTGGGTGGGTATAAAGAATATATTTTATCTTTTTCAGGAACGAATGTCTTTCGTTTGATGCAGTACGAAGCAGGTACGCACCGCGTGCAGAGAGTTCCTGAGACAGAGACGCAAGGGCGCGTGCATACTTCCGCGATTACTGTGGCCGTCTTGCTAGAACCGACAGAAGATGATGAAATTCGCATCGAAGAAAAAGATCTTCGAATCGAAACTTACCGCGCTTCGGGAGCTGGAGGCCAGCACGTCAATACGACCGATTCGGCGGTTCGGATCGTGCACATTCCCACGGGAACTGTCGTTACTTGCCAAGACGAGCGAAGTCAGCATAAAAACCGCGATAAAGCGATGAGGCTTCTTTCTGCTCGAATTTCTGAAGAGCAGCGGCGTAAAGCTCATAAAGAGATGTCGGATACTCGTTCGGAACAGGTCGGCTCCGGCGATCGCTCTGAGAGGATCCGCACCTATAATTTCCCTCAAAATCGGGTGACCGATCATCGAATCAACCTGACTCTCTATAAACTAGATCGAGTCATGGAGGGTGATTTGGACGATTTGACTGTGGCTTTAGTCAATCATTTTTATCAAGAGAAGCTGCAGTCGTGAAAACGGTCGGAGAGCTTCTTTCCTTATCGACTGCTTTTTTGTTAGAGAAGGGAGTTTCTCAGCCTAGACGCGATGTGGAAGAGCTTTTGTCTCGCGCTCTGCGCCTTCAAAGGCTCGATCTTTACTTGCAGTTTGATCGTCCTGTGGAAGAAAAAGAGCTTACTCTTTTTCGAGAATGGATCAAAAGAAAGGCTCGTTTAGAACCTGTAGAATATATTGTAGGCCAAACAGATTTTTACCATTGTACCATCCGCGTAAACCAAGCGACTTTGATTCCTAGGCCCGAAACAGAAATTTTAGTGGATTTGATCAGTAAAAAACTTCAAAACGGGGGGCTTCAGGGCAAGGTGCTTTGGGATCTTTGCTGCGGTTCAGGTTGCATAGGAATCGCTTTAAAAAAGGCTTTGCCTAAGCTTCGTGTCATTTTATCCGATCTTTCGCCAGATGCTCTGGCGATCGCTGCTGAAAATGCACGGCTCAATGGAGTCGAAGTGGAGTTTAGACAAGGAGATCTTTTAACTCCTTTTGCGGGGGAAAAAGCCGATTATATTACGTGCAATCCTCCTTATATTTCAGAAAAGGAGTATAGGGCGTTGGACTTATCGGTTGCAGCCTATGAACCTAAAACCGCATTAGTGGGTGGGGAAACGGGACGAGAATTTTATGAGAGGCTATCCTCGGAGCTTTTTCCTCATTTGCAAGATGGCGCCCAGGTGTTTTTTGAGATAGGATCTACCCAGGGGGGGGAGCTGAAAAAAATATTTTCTATGCATTCTTGGGCTCGATTTACCATAAATCAGGACTGGTCTGGATTAGATCGTTTCTTTTTCCTTGAAAAGCAATGAAATTCTCGAGTATCCTTAGTGCATAATTTGGAGTTTTATGTTTGGCGCTTTGACGGATAAGCTGCAAAGTTTGTTTTCGAGTCTAACGGGAAAGAAAACTCTTACGGAAGAGAACATTTCTGATGCCGTAAGGCAAGTGAGGTTAGCTCTTCTGGATGCGGATGTCAATTATTCCGTTGTCAGCGATTTCGTCAAACGGGTGAAGGAAAAGTCGATTGGAGACGCCGTATTGAAGTCGGTTTCCCCGGGCGATCAGTTCACCAAGCTAGTGCATGATGAGCTTATTGAGCTGATGGGATCCGTCGAGTCGCCGCTAGATTTGCAGGCTAGATTGTCTGTAGTCATGGTTTGCGGCCTTCAAGGATCGGGGAAAACGACAAGTTGCGCGAAATTAGCGGCTTATATTGGGAAAACGGAAAAAAATAAGCGCGTTTTGCTGGCGGCTTGCGATCTGCAAAGACCGGCTGCGGTGGAGCAGCTCAAGAAATTAGGGGCGGATTTAGCCGTTCCTGTTTTTACATTGGATGGAGAGGCGAGCCCTGTCAAGGTAGCTAAAAAGGCTTATGAGAAGGCCGAGGCGGAAGGGTTTGATGTACTGATTGTCGATACCGCCGGCCGGCTCCATTTGGATGAGGAGTTGATGAAAGAGCTCGAGCTTTTAAAAAGCCAGCTTTCTCCTCGAGAGGTATTATTTGTCGCTAATGCGACGACGGGTCAAGACGCTGTGCGCACGGCGGCGGAATTTGACAAAAGAGTCCAGATTACTGGAACGATTTTAACGATGCTGGATGGCAATGCTAGGGCCGGCGCCGCGATTTCGATTCGCGAGGTGACTAAAAAACCGTTAAAATTCGAAGGGATTGGTGAAAAGATCGGCGATTTGCAGATTTTTAATCCCCGTTCGATGGCCGATCGGATTTTGGGGATGGGAGATATCATCAACCTTGTCAAAAAGGCCCAAGAAAATTTTGATGAGGCCCAGAGCGCTGAGTTAGAAAAAAAGATGTTAAAAGCTACCTTCACTTACGAAGATTATCTTCGTCAGATGGGGATGGTGAAAAAAATGGGATCCTTTAAAAGTTTATTAAAGATGATGCCCGGTTTTTCATCGATGGAAGGTTTTGAGTTTTCCGATAAGGAATTTACCAAGCTGGAAGCGATGATCCTCTCTATGACTGTAGCTGAGCGGCAAGAAAGGGAAGAGCTTTCCTTTAGCCGGCGCAAGCGGATTGCTGGCGGAAGCGGAGTTCATGTAGATGAGGTAAATAGAATGGTCAAAGGCTTTAAACGAGTGAAACAGCTCTTTAAATCGATGCCGAATATGAAAGCTCAAGCCTCCAAAATGGGGTTGGGCGATATCAAAAAGCAAATAGAAGGTTTTAAAAAATGGCGTTAGTTATTCGAATGAGACAGCAAGGAGCCAAGAATCGGCAGACATTCCGTTTAGTGGTGACGGATATTCGCAATCCTCGAGATGGTAAGTATTTGGAGATGTTAGGTTGGTATGATCCTACCAAAGAAGAAGAGAAAAATCTCTCTATCGATGTGCCTCGTCTTCAGTTTTGGATTGACAATGGAGCAGTAGTCAGCGATCGAGTAAAATCTCTAGTGAAACGTCATGCTCCTGAAGTCGTTCAGCAGATGAGCGTGAGAAAAGTAGAGAAAATGGCGAAAGCAAGAGAAAAACGGAAAAAGAAGTCCTAACGGATGGAAGTAGACATCCTTTCTCTTTTTCCAGCTTATTTTCGCGGGCCATTTGATGTGAGTATGATCCAAAGAGCGCGCGATGCTGGGCTTCTCGATATTCGGTTGATCGATATACGGGATTTTGCAGAAAATAAGCATCGTCGAGTTGATGACCGCCCCTTTGGAGGGGGTCCAGGAATGGTTCTATGTCCAGGTCCTGTGGCGAGCGCGATTCGAAGTGTAAGAAAGGGGAAGAAGTCCCGCACGATCTATCTTACGCCACAAGGCAAGCCTTTGACGGCAGAAAGATGTCAAGAGCTCGCTTTAGAAGAGCATTTGATCCTCCTTTGCGGCCATTATGAAGGGGTGGATGAGAGAGTGCTGGAAAATGAAATTGATGAAGAGATCAGCATTGGCGATTACGTATTGACGAACGGCTGTATAGCCGCGATTGTGCTTATCGATGCGGTGATGCGATTTATTCCTGGAGTGATCGGGCATCCTGATGCGGCCAAGGAAGACTCTTTTCAAAATGGACTATTGGATGCGCCTCATTATACGAGGCCTGAAGTATTTGAAGGGAAATCAGTCCCTGAGGTGCTTTTGCAAGGAAATCATGCGGAAATCCGCAAATGGCGTTTAAGCCAAGCGTTAGAAAAAACAAATCGAGTCAGACCGGACTTAGCAGATAAGGTTTGTCTCATATAAGTGATAGAAGGAGTACTCAAGTGAGTCGTTCACCATGCATCGTTGAAGTTGAATCCTCTTATTTAAAAAAGGATGTTCCCTCATTTAATATCGGCGACACTGTCTGTGTGCAAAAGCGCATTATCGAAGGGGAAAAAGAGCGTCTGCAAGCTTTTACAGGCGTTGTAGTTGCTAAAAAAGGTTGCGGCCTTTCCGAAACATTTACCGTCTACCGTACAGCTTATGGATCGAGCATGCAGCAAGTTTTCATGTTGCACAGTCCGCAAATCGCTGGCGTCGAAGTGAAGAAATATGGACAGGTTCGCAGAGCGAAGCTCTATTACCTCCAAGGTCTTTCCGGCAAAGCAACAAAGATTACTGAAAAGTATATGGCCCCTACTGCAAAGTAAGGCGAGCTTGAGATTCAGGGAGCTGTTTTAAAATTGAGATGATCTCAGTTTTAAAACAGTTTTTTATTCATCTTTTCTTTAGTGAGCTGCCGTTATTTCTCAATCAGAAGTCACTCGATTACAACACTTATCGCAATTTGAAGAGCGTCTGCGTGCGCAAGGTTATTTGTGTATTGCCGGTGTAGACGAAGCTGGCCGAGGTCCTCTTGCAGGACCTGTGGTTGCAGCTGCTTGTATATTGCCGCCCTCTTTTTTGTTAGAAGACTTAAATGACAGCAAGCAGCTTAGCGCGGCAAAAAGAGAAGATCTCTATCAAGCTCTAACGAAAGATTCCGAGGTAGTCTACGGCATTGGTATTGTCGAGGCGGACGAGATTGATCGGATAAATATTTTGCAGGCTACCTTCTTGGCTATGCAGCAAGCTATTTCAGCTTTATCAGTCTCTCCTGATTATCTTTTGATCGATGGAAACCAACTCCCAAAATTATCTATTCCCGCCATAGCGTTGATCGAAGGGGATGCCCGTTCGATTTCCATAGCGGCAGCTTCTATTTTGGCCAAAGTGACGAGAGATCGGATCTTAGATCAATTTGATCAAGAGTTTCCTCTTTATGGTTTTAAAAAACATAAAGGATATGCCACTCTAGAACATAGACAAGCTATCGAACGCCACGGTCCTTGCAGAATACACCGCAAGTCGTTTGAGCCGATCAAGAGTTTGTTAGAACCGACATTATTTGATTTAAGGTAAATATGATTGCCAGTATGACCGGATTTGGCCGGGCTTTATTAGATGCTTCTTTCGGTCGGATTGTAGTTGAGATCCAATCGGTCAATCGCAAGTATTTAGAGATGCTGATTTCGCTCCCGAAGGAATACAGCCGCTTTGAGCAGGATCTTCGCAAATGGATTGGTGAAAAAATTTCTCGAGGACAACTTTCAGTCCGCGTCTATGTTGCACGCAGCTTAAAAAATCCAAATGCTTCGCTGCCTTCCTTTGAGCAGCTTCGAGAATTGAAAGAAGGCTGGGATGATTTAGCCTGCCGTTTAGGCTATGATAAAATGGCTGTTGATCTCCCTTTTTTAACTCAGCAGCTCGCTGCTATGCCGCCAGCAGAATTGTCCAAAGATGAAGATATTGAACCTCTCAAGCGCTGCGCACTGGAAGCTTTAGGGTCTCTTCTTGCCATGAAGCGCACCGAAGGCAAGGCTCTTAGCCGAGATATAGAGCAAAGACTTCAGACCATGGAACATGCAGTTTTGCAAATCGAACAAACTGTTCCTGAAACGGTTCTTCGCATGAAAAAGAAATTGCAAGAGAGAATTGCAGAGGCGGCCCCTGCTCTTTTGGATAATGACGAGAGAATGCTGAGAGAAATTGCGCTTCTTGCAGAAAAAGTAGACATTTCTGAAGAGATTACCCGTTTTAGATCGCACGTCGTTCAATTCCACGAGCTTTTAAAAACGAAGGCAGCGGTCGGACGCAAGATGGACTTTTTAGTGCAAGAAATCGGGCGCGAGATCAATACGATGGGATCGAAATCTTTAGAGGCGAAAATTGCCCGTCTCGTCGTCGACATGAAATCAGAATTAGAAAAAATCAGAGAGCAAATTCAAAATATTGAGTAGCAGTCATGAGCGCAAAAATTTTAGGCGGATTGAAAAAAGGGTTGATTTTTGTCATTAGCGCGCCCGCGGGAACAGGGAAAACGACGCTTGTGAGGATGCTGCAAAAAGAGTTTTCTTGTCTCGTCGAGAGTGTGTCTTATACTACCCGAAAACCTCGCCCTGGTGAACGGGAAGGCGTCGACTATTACTTTATCTCTGAAGCAGAGTTCGCCCAAAAACTTCAAGAGGGGGATTTCGTCGAGCATGCAAAAGTGTTTGATCACGACTATGGCACATCGAGATCTTTTGTTGAATCTCAGCTGCAAAACGGAAAACACGTTCTTTTAGTGATCGATACGCAAGGGGCTATTCAATTAAAAGATCACTATAATGCAATTTTTATCTTCATTAGCCCTCCTAGCATTTCTGAGTTGCGCTCTAGGCTGTACACTCGAAAAACAGACACGGACCAGTCTATTGAGCACCGTCTTTCTTGGGCTGAAAAGGAGATGGCTCTCGCGCCTCGCTATGATTACCACGTCGTCAATGAAGATCTCTATACCGCTTATACAGTTTTGCGCTCAATCCTGATTGCTGAAGAGCACAGAAATCGGTGACTTTTCAGCATTTCTTTCTTGCTCTTTAACCCTTTTTGAGAGATCCTTTAGGAGAATCAAAGGTTTTTACATATGGCAAGAGAAGAGTTAACGACAGAGTGGATTAGAAAAAAGTTCAAAAGTAATTTTGATCTTTGCGGTTTCGGGATTACAGTGGGCCGTAATTTAGTGACTGGCGGCGGTTGGCATGGCACGCTTGGGGATGTATTAGACGTCATTGATCGCAGAGCGGAACAAGACCGCAGGCCAAATGAACTCAAAGATGTCTCTGTAGACTAACGTCTAAAACGAGTGGAATGCGGCAATAGACGTGGCTCAAAAAATTCTCATCACATCAGCTCTCCCTTACGCCAATGGCCCGCTCCATTTTGGGCATATTGCAGGGGCCTATTTGCCTGGGGATTGTTATGCCCGGTTTCAAAGGCTCATGGGGCGCGATGTCCTTTTTTTATGCGGCTCCGATGAGTATGGAGTGGCGATTACTCTCAGCGCAGAAATCGCCGGGAGAAGCCCTCAAGAGCATGTCGATTTGTTCCACCGGGTCAATGAGCAGTTTTTTCAGCAGCTAAATTTTTCTTTTGACCACTACAGCCGAACGACCTGGCCCGGCCATGTTCCAACGACGCAAGATTTTTTTCTCACCCTGCAAAAAAAAGGCTACATTGAGGAGAGGACCGAAAACCATCTCTACTCTGAAAAAGAAGAGAGATTTTTAGCTGACCGCTATGTTGTCGGCACGTGCCCAAAATGCGGCTTTACAGAAGCGAGAGGGGATGAGTGCCAGCAGTGCGCAGCTTCCTACGAGGCGATTGATTTAAAGCATCCACGCTCGAAAATAAGCGGCTCTCCGCTCACGCTCAAGCCGAGCATCCACCTTTATCTTCGTTTTGATCAATTTAAAGATCGGCTAGCCGAGTGGATAGGACAAAAGCCTTGGAAAGAAAACGTCGTCCGTTTTGCGATGCATTACATCGACGATTTAAAACCTCGCGCCATCACCCGGGATTCTTCTTGGGGAGTGCCTGTTCCAGGGTATCCTGATAAAGTATTTTACGTCTGGTTTGATGCTCCCATCGGCTACATTTCTGCAGCTAAAGAATGGGCGCAAAAGATAGGAAAACCTGATCGTTGGGAAGATTATTGGCTCGATCAGGAGACCAAACTCGTACATTTCATCGGCAAGGACAATATCCCTTTTCATGCGGTGTTTTTCCCAGCGATGCTCATGGGGCAAGATCTTCCTTACAAACTACCGGATGAAATTCCCGCGAATGAATTTTATCTTTTGGAAGGGCGTCAGTTTTCAAAATCTGATGGATGGACGATCGATTTAGAGACATTTTTTCAGCGTTATAGCGCTGATCAGATCCGTTACACCATCGCGGCGAATGCGCCGGAAACTGCCGACTCGGAGTTCAGCTGGAAAGATTTTCAGTCCCGCTGCAACGCTGAGCTATTGGGTAAACTGGGCAATTTTGTGAATCGAGTTCTTGTCTTTACCAAGCAGCACTGCGCTTCGCACATTCCTTCAAGACATGCTTTGCGTCCCATGGATGAAGAGTTTTTAGCTCAGATGAAGACACTTGTCGAAACAGCGGAGCAAAACTACGAAGCGTTCCGTCTTCGTAAAGCCACTCAAACGCTTATGGAGCTAGCTCAGCTTGGCAACGTGTATTTTGATGCGAAAAAACCTTGGCAGCAAGTCAAAGATCCTTTGAGAAGAGAAGAGCTGGAAACGGTTTTGTCCCTTTCTCTCGAATGCATTAAACACTTAGCTCTCATTGCCTCTCCCATTATTCCAACCACTGCGCAAACGATTTGGACCATGCTAGGATGTGTTGGAGTGCTGGCTCAATCTTCCTGGCAAAAAATTTCTCAAACGTCTCTTCCAGAAGGTCAATCTTTAGGAGAGACTGTAATCCTCTTTAGAAAAATCGAAAATACAGAAGTTGAAGAGAGAATCGCTCTTCTTGGAAAAAAAATGACCAAAACACCAGAGCCTGCAATTTCTCATACTCCTTTAAAACCCTCGATCTCCTACGAACAGTTTGAGCCTCTGGATCTCCGAGTCGCCCAAGTTCTTGAAGCTTCTTCCGTTCCCAAATCAAAAAAACTTCTCAAACTTCAGCTCGATCTCGGCTTTGAAAAACGAACCGTCGTTTCGGGGATTGCCCTTTCTTATCAACCAGAGCAGCTGATCGGCCGTAAAGTGGTTCTCCTAGCTAATCTCGCTCCAGCGACCATCATGGGAATTGAAAGCCAGGGAATGGTCCTTGCAGCAGGACAGGGACAACTCCTCGAGCTGCCCCACATCCAAGATCTGCCTCCTGGCTCAGTCGTTAGTTAACGCTCTTTTTTAATACCTTCTCTTTTCGTAAACACCTAATTGTCAATTGGTTTGTTTGTTGTCAATAAACAAATCATTTGTTTTAAATTGTAATGTTAATTATAATTAAATCGTTAAAAATGAATTAACTTAATATAGCAAGGATTCCAAAGGACGAAGTCTTTTGGCAGGGTTGAGGGACGGAGTCCCCAAGCTTGAGAAACAAGGAGAGGATGATGTCTATTTCGGCTATTTCAGGGGGACTTCCTGCAGGAGTGGGAGCTCATTCGGCGCCAAAAAGAGTCTGCGCTTCTTTGCAAGAGATTTGTTTAAATACGATTCGTGCTCGAAGGGATCTGACAGATGCCTTGAAAGGAGATTGGTTGTCTAGAAAGTTAGGCAAGTCAGCGGTTAGAATGATTTTGACATCTTTTGAACCTTATAAAAACTTGCCAAGTCAGTGGAGGTTATCTTCCATTGAGTGGGAATTTGCACGAATGGATCTTCCTTTGTCCCATCCGAATGAAGAAAGAATCTCTGTTCACGCCCGCCATAGATTTCGACGTTTTAAAGAAGATGTCCTTGAGCTGTTTTCTTGTGCAGCTAACCGAGTTCCTGTAGATAAAATTGAAAACATCGAAGATCCGACATTATTTTTGCAAGAGGTCGTTAAACTTACGCAAAGCCATCCTATGCTTACGGCATGGCCTCATGGCCCAAAATCTGCAAAAAACGTGTTACTGAGAGAAGCAGAAACGACTAATTGCTGGGAAGCGATCAATGCTTTAGTAGAAGCAGGAGCCGAGTCAATGTTATCGGATGAAGAATCTGAAGACGAAGAAGCTGATGCTTTGATCCAGGGAGAATTCCAGGCAATTCAATTTAATGAAGATGGCGAGATTCTCGCATTAGCAGGATTTGAGCAAGTTTAATCGGACGAAAATTTTCTAAGAAGAGATAAAATCTAGCTGCTTTGCTCGGATGGCAGCTTCTGGTTTGTAATTTCTATTCATGTCTTTCATGGCCTTGATGAGGCCGGTGTGCCGTTTTTGAACTTGATCGTTTTGAATGGCGATCGCTACCGCTTTGGGGGTTCCGACGAGATACACCTGCCTTTTCCCTCGAGTCACTCCCGTGTATAGAAGATTGCGGTGGAGGAGTTTAAAATGGGAAGTATGGATAGGTAAAACAATGCAGGGGCATTCGCTTCCCTGATATTTATGCACTGAACAAGCATAGGCCAAGACAAGCTCGTCGAGGTCGGTAAAATCATATTCGACGACTTGATCGTCGAATTCCACGGTCATTTTGCTTTCAATCGTATCGATGTGGGTGATGAGGCCGATATCTCCGTTATACACATGCTTATCGTAATTATTTTTGATCTGCATGACCTTATCTTGCACATGGAAACGGCGACCCGCGCGGAAGAGCGGCTTTTCCGACGGATTAAGAAGGTTTTGCAAGGCTTCATTGAGATGATCTGCACCGATCAGTCCTTTGCGCATAGGAGAGAGGACCTGGATGTCTTCAAAGGAATTAAAACGCCATTTGTCGGGGATGTCTTTAGAGACAAGCTGCAAAATGATTTGTAAAATAGCTTCTGGCGTTTCGGCGGAAATGAAATGAAAATCGCTTCGCTCTGGATTGTAGAGATCGGGGAATTCGCCCGAGTTGATTTTGTGGGCGTTCGTGATGATTTTTGATCCCTTAGCCTGCCTGAAAATTTCTGTAAGTCGAGTAACGCCGAGCAGATCGGATTGGATTAAATCTCTCAAGACCGTGCCGGGCCCCACGCTGGGAAGCTGGTCGATATCGCCAACAAATAGAAGTCTTGTTGTATTGGGAGTGGCTCGAAGCAAATGAAAAAGCAAAGGAGTATCGATCATGCTCGCTTCGTCGATGATCAAAAGATCGCAGTCGAGCGGGTTTTCTTTGCCCCGTTTAAACCCGCCGGAGGCAAAATCCATCTCCAAAAGAGCGTGGATTGTAAACGCTTTTTTCCCGGTAATCTGCGTCATCCTTTTGGCCGCTCTTCCTGTTGGAGCAGCTAGAAGAATTTTATCCGTCAGCTTGGAGGTCACGCTTAAAATCGCTTTCGTGATCGTGCTTTTTCCAGTGCCTGGCCCTCCTGTAATGATATGAACTTTATCAGTCAGAGCCTGGATCACCGCTTCTTTTTGCTGTGGAGCGAATTCAATATGCAGCTGCTCTTGCACCCATTCTGCGGCTTTGGGAGCATTGATCGATCGGATGGCCAAAGGATTTGTTTTTAGGCGCATTAAATCACGCGAGATGCTCTGCTCATAAGCATAAAAGGGCTTGAGCCAAATAAAAGGCTCGCTCAAATCTCCCTGAGCAAGGAGATTGTTTTGGACCATGTCTTTCATTTCTGCTTCGACAAGAGCGCTCTCTACTTCCAGCGTCTGCTGCGCAATCGGCAAAAATTCCCGAATCGGAAAGCAAGTATGCCCGTCGCCTGCCAGTTCCCAAAGAACATGCTCTATGCCGGCCTTGATTCTTTGAGGGGAGTGCAGCGCAAAGCTGAGTTTTTGGGCAATTACGTCCGCTAATTTAAAGCCGATGCCAAAAACGTCTCTTGCAAGCTGATAGGGGTTTTCTTTGACCTTTTCAACGCTTTGGTCGCCATAAGTCTTGTAAATTTTTTGCGCATAGGCAGGAGTCACTCCATGTGTGCGTAAAAAAATCATCACATCGCGGATGGCCCTTTGTTTTTGCCAGCACTCAAGAAGGCTGTCGATCCGTTTTTTGCCAAGGCCTTGGATCTCGGCCAACCTGCCGGGCGCCTCGTCGATGACCTGCAAAGTATCGGCGCCAAAATGATCGACGATCTTTTTGGCATAACGGTGTCCGATCCCTTTGACAAGACCCGATTCAAGATATTTTTGTATCCCAACGACGTCAGAGGGCAAAGAGACGGTGTATTCTGCCACTTCAAACTGCATGCCATGGGAAGCGTGATTCTTCCATTCGCCTCGGCATACAACGGTTTCTCCAGGCTGGATAGAAGGGATGTAGCCTCGAATAACTGTAAAATTTTTCTTATGATTTTCTTTGAGTCTGGCTACGGTGAACCCATTTTCGGGCTGCACAAAAACGATCGCTTCGATGTATCCGGTAATTTCTTCCAAAAGATTGCTCGGGTATAGGGAAAAGCCCATGTTACCAGGTTATCTCGTTCATACTCAAGGTAAAAATTCTTGCCAAAAATTTCCCCTTTTGCATAAAATGGATTTTCTTTCTTGATCCGGGTTAGCTCAGCGGTAGAGCAGTGGACTGTTAATCCATTGGTCGTATGTTCGAATCATACACCCGGAGTTTCTTTTGGAGTCATAATGTCTGATTTTCGAGTTTTGTATACTAAGTGTTTTCGTGCCCAATTTGAGGACAAGCGATATTCTTTTCTTGATACGGGGCTTTGCAAAAGAGAGTCTTTTGCAAGATCCCAGAGACGTTAGGCTAACTCAGAATCTTTCCAACGAAGAAGTAATTGTCGGGATCTCAGTTGAAGATTTTTTCGGAGCGAGTGTGTCCTTTAGCAATTCGGCTCCTGGAGTTTGGGAAACTGAAGCAGTTGTGCTAATGAGAGGGATGTTTGAAGTCCTCTCTAGTTCAATGCAGAGTTCTTGTTTTCTTCTAAAGGCTCGCTCTTTCTAATCATTTCTGTAAGATCTTTTATAGACACCAATTGCGCCGCCATTCTTTTATCCCTCGGTTTTAAAAAAAGTTCCTTGTATTTCTCTGAATTTTTCGTTAAAATTCTTGTCGAGTAAGTTGATTCATAGATATTTCCGAAATGCTAATAAGACATGGGTTGGAATGCAGGGCTTTTTGATTAAAATTCCTTTACAGATCTACCTCGAATATTCTTGACAACAGTTTCAGAGTCCAAGCATCATCCCAGGCCGCTTGCCGTCTCCTCTGCGCAGTTCCTCGAGTTCCTCCAAG
>JAJXYX010000082.1 GCA_021780355.1 bacterium
CATCAAACGCAAGTGATCAACTGGAAACGCGAAGCGTTGGAAGGCGATAGGGACTTAAATCCAAAGAAACTGAAAAGTCGAAGAAAACTATAAACTATAGGGGGCGGAGCCCCAAGAAGACATTCAATTCAAATACATGAGATAAGCCGCTCGCGGGTTTGCGAGCGGCTGTAGAATAGATTTACGTATTTTGGGGTGCAAAGGGTGTTAGATCTACATCCCAGGCTTGGTTATTGACCCATTCGTTTTCATCCATGGGCTGCAGGTTGGTTTTGTCTTCGAAAATGTTTCCGAAGCCAATTTGTTCTGTACGGGGGTTGAAGTAGGCGCAAAAATAGATATTTTTGGTTCCTTCATTCCAGTTGGTAAAGGCGAATCGGATCGCCGATTGATTAAGAATAGCTTGATCTTTAGCGGAAAGGCTTTCGATCAAGACGGCATCGAGAGCGACGGCTACAGCGTGGGCTTGATCTGCGTTTGATTTCAAGAGCTGGTTGATTCCGCTGAGAAGACCATTGGCATAATCTTTTACACTCATGGGTTTAGCATTAAGCTTATGTAGAAGCTGCTGATAGCTTATGGGGCTGGGCAGCGCATTGGAGATCATGCTATACATTGTGTTCGATAAGGTTTGCTGCGTGGATGCAGTCATTTGCCTTCTCGATACTTGCATACCGGGCGCAATCAACTTCGCTTGAAGCCACTGAGAAGTGGATTGACTTTGCTGCACAAAGGCTACCATATCGGGATTGGCAGGAACAAAATTAAAAGCATGCTGAGGACTGTCCATTGGAATGAGCTCTTGAGGGGCTTTTTTCGCTAGCGTCAGACACCACGAAATCAAATCTTTGGCGTTCGTTGGGGTGTAGGCCTGCACGTAGTTATTGTAATTTGTTTGCGTATCTAGCTCATCTACTTCGAAAGGATTATCTCCATCCGGACTTTGCATAGGCGTGCGCGAGAGCTGCTCGTAATTGGCAACAGGGTCTGACACTTGCTGATTTGAGCTATCGTAATCCCAAAGGATGTTTTTCAAAAACGTATCAGTATTCACAACATGCGTTAATTGAGCTGCAATCGATTGGACGCCTTGAGTGGACCCCAACTGAGAAGCTGTTTGCGAAATTGCATCGAGAACGAGCTGTCTAAAGTCTTGAGGCGTCGCTATTCTTTTGCCGGGCAGATTGGGCGAAGAGGAGCTTCTCTCATAGAGCCAAAATCCCCCGCTGCTCGAACTGCCATCTGCAGCCACTTGGGGCAAAGGGATGTCGAGATTATAAAGGAGCCGATACGAAGCATTGAATGTATTCATAAAGGCTTGCTGAAAAGAAGAGGCGCCCGGAAGATGATTTAATTGCTGCCATGTGCTACTTAAAGCCTGCGTTACACATTGATTGATATTTCCGCGCGTGGAGTCATTAGGACGATCTTCGGCCATCGCGGCAAAAGCAGCCTCAGTGCCTCGCAAGATTGTATTGTTTGTCAAACTGCTAAAGGCGTAGGCGCCAACAGCGGCTAAAGCATCGGAGGAAGAATTAGGAGTTTGCGCAGCAATCACTTGAGCCATAGCGGTAAGGATCTGCAAAGGCGTCACCTGAATAGCCGGCCCATTTGGCTGAGCGTCCAATAATTGCATCACATTTTTTGTCAGCGTTGCGATATTTTGACCTCCCATGACAACCGATGCGGCAGCAAAACCTGGAGCATCCAAAAGGTTATAAGAGGTTCCTGCAAACTGCCCTGCAGGGGTCAAGTTGCAAGTTGAGGCCAAATCATCATCCGCCAAAGAGGGCAGAAAAAAGAAATAATCATTCGATCCATTCACAGGACGCTGCAGATAACCATTCGTTGCGATCGATGCATAATCTTCAGCTGCGTGTTTGTAATATTCTTGATGATCTCGAATCATATCAGTTACTGCAAAACAATCTCCTACAGGACCTTGATTGTAAGGAGAAAGCATAGCAGCTAATACAGCCACTTTAGCGTGCCTATCTGTTACCCTTTGACTGGGGCTTAAACTAAACATCCCTTTCAAAGCGATTGTTGCTACTTGATTCGTAGCCAAAGGAGCCTTAACTGTCGAAAAAAATGATTGCCAAGTAGTATCGAGCTGATCGAGAACTTTTCCCATATTCACTTCCCATTCTTGAGGCTGAGAGGAAATAAACGCCGATTTAACGAGAGATACGGAGCCAATATCTAAACTACCGTCTGCTTGGATCAACAAATCGGCTGCCAAAAGGGCTTTTTTCATAGCGGAAGCGATATCTCCATTTTGCACCTTCAAAGCATTTTGCAAAGTAGCGTAGACGTTCCATTCAGCCAAAGCTTGAGCAATACGGGTTTGCTGCGTAGGGACTACTGGAGCGGCTGGAGCCGTAGTCGCCGGACGGCTTCTTCTACTTTTGGCTTCAAGAGTCTCCGGCGTATTCACCGCAGTCAAAACGGTCATAATCCATAGAAATGTAGATGTGTATTTCATCCTTCCTCAATCTTTTTTAAACGTTATTACGGATAGCTGAGGACAAAAAACGCCCCCAAACCCCCGTATGAGAACGAATTTTACTTGAAAATATTTTTTTTGAACAGTTTTTATGAAAGATAGGTTCATGCTGTTCTTGACTTAAGAATCAAGTATTGAACGGGTTCAAGGCTCCCAAAAGGAACATATTTATTTCGATAGACAGCCGGCTTGTAAAAGCGGCCTTGGTTCTCGAGATCCCGGAGCTCGAACGCTCCCTTCCCAATGCTTAATCGACTCAAGAATTTGAGTTTTTGTGGGATGGCGAAGCATGAATTCAAGGTTTTCGGGCTTGCTGCTTAAATGCGCAAGTTTTGCTAAAAGATGAAGATGACGTTTATCATCGCAAGCGAAGAGAAAGAACAACGTATGCACGGGCAAATTGTCTAGAGCGCCGTATTGAATGGGCTTTTTAGGGAAGACAAGCGCTACAACGTCATAAGATTCTTGTAAGAGAAAATCCCGAGTATGAGGAACGCCTACGCCATTAGATAACGCAGTAGGCATCAGTTTTTCACGATCTAAAAGCAATTCTGTGATCACATCGGCATCCAGCCCCAAGTCGCGCGCGATCAATTTTACCGCCGCGCAAATGACCTCTTCTTTCGTATCTCCAGGAACTTGATCGTAAACGCCGCCTTTATGGATGGCTCGATAGAGACCGAACTGCTGCGTGCCGAGCCTTTCTTTCATGGGCTCGTTCCAATCTCCGCTCTCATGAAAAGGAGAAAAATCCCCCTCTTGTTTGCAGCTCAAAACCCAGCTTTCAATTTCATTTCGGCTAAAACGGAACTGATGATTTAAACGATAATAAGGAATTTTACTATCGGCAATCCATCTACGGATGGTTGTCTCGGAAACATCCAACAGTTCAGCGACATCTTTTAACTTCAAATCCATTGACAAAACCTGCTTATTGAGAGACTGTAAAATCCACAAAGTAGCAAAAAAAGGAAATATACACAAATAGGTTCTAAGAAAAATCCGAAAACAAAGAGACAGCCTCATCTGCGGAGACAGCCTTAAGTAACTCTTTCCTCAGCTCAGCATCTCGAATCGCTCCCGTCAGCAACGATAAGATTTGAAGGTATTCGGTCTGCTTATCTTCAGGACCTCCGATCATAAAGATCAATCGAACAGGTACTTTATCGAGAGCATTCCAATCCAGCCCCTTCTTTTTTAACACCCCTACGACGATAAAAAAATCAGAAAAATGTTTCATTTTCGCATGAGGAATGGCAACTCCCATGCCGATGCCGGTAGATACGAGCTCTTCGCGATGAAAAATGGCTCGACGGAATCCTTCTGGATCTTCTAATTTCCCTCTTTCGCGAAGCAAATCAATCAACGCATCAATCGCCTCGTCTCGGGTAGAAACGTCAAGAAAAGCAACAAGCTGAGAATCTAAATAATCAGAAATTTTCATGAAAACCTTTTTCTTAAAAGGCTTCAACAAATCCGCAAAGGGATTAATTTGTTCCAGTATGGCCAAAACGCCCCTCGCCGCGTACAGTTGAAGTCAACGTCTCTTGCAAAGCAAAATTCGCCTGCAAAACGGGTGATAGCACCATTTGAGCAATCCTCATTTTCGGCAAAACCGTAAATGGCTGAGATCCATGATTGATTAAAATCACAGAAATCTCGCCTCGATAATCCGCGTCGATTGTTCCCGGAGTATTCAGCACGGTAATCTGATGTTTATAGGCCAAGCCGCTGCGAGGTCGCACCTGAATTTCGTATCCCAAAGGAATTTCCACTTTTACTCCTGTAGGGACTAAAGCAGACGCTCCGGCAGCTACAATCAAAGGCTCTTGAATATTGGCTCGAAGATCAGCTCCAGAAGAAAACTCTGTCGCATAAGTAGGGATCAGATCTTCCTCGGGAACTTGAATGGGGACTAATAATTTATGCATGAACTTGCTCTGCGATTTTTAGCAGCTCTTTTAACCGGTCAGGCATTTTTTTGACAAGCTCGCCAGACACTTTTTCCTCAAATATTCGATCATTTCCTGTAAAAAATTCAATGAAAAAAGCAACGCGATCCTTCAATTCAGCTCTTTTGACAATGCAATCGAGCATCCCTTTTTCCAGTAAAAATTCCGATTTCTGCGCGCGGGGAGGCAGTTTTTGGCCAATCACCTGTTCAACAACTCGGGGGCCCGCAAAAGCGATTAAAGCATCAGGCTCAGCAATAATGACATCCCCTAGCGTGGCGAAAGAAGCCGTCACTCCCCCTGTCGTCGGATTCGTTAAGACAGAAATGTAAGGCAATCCGTTTTCACTTAACTTGGCCAAAGCTGCCGAAGTTTTTGCCATCTGCATTAAAGAAAGAATCGATTCTTGCATTCTAGCTCCGCCAGATGCCGAAACAATAACCAAAGGAAGTTTTTGCTCTGTAGCCATTTCGATGAGACAGGTCAATCTCTCTCCCACGACAGATCCCATCGATCCTCCCATAAAAGCAAAGTCGAGGATCGCCATAGCAGCTGGGCGACCCTTCAACAAACAAGTGCCTACGCAAATGGCGTCATCGCGTCCCGTTTTCTTCACTGCCTCTTCCAGACGATGCGAATAAGAATCGGTATCCACAAATTGAAGAACATCGACAGGCTTAATATGAGTAAAACATTCTTGAAACGTCCCCTCGTCGGCCAACAAAGAAATTCTTTGGGCCAGCGTGAGACGATAATGATAATTGCATTTAGGACAGCAGTTCAGATTTTGTTCCAGCTCGTTGGCATGAACAAGCTCAGCGCAGCCAGAGCATTTCACCCAGCCGCTGAAACCATCTTTTTTAGTGGTCTGAACCTTAATTTTCGGTTTATTTCTAGAAAATAACCCCATATAAACTACCAACCCAATTACCCCCCTCTTCATCAAAAATCTACAATTCGAAGAAGAGGAAGTATTAAATTGCGCTAATCATATCAGTAAAAGCAAAGATCATCAACAAGAAGTTGCCAGATGGAACCTTTCTTCAATCTGCTTCCAGTCAAAAATCTGCCATACAGCCTTGACATAATCCGCTCTAACGTTCTTATACTGAAGATAATAAGCATGCTCCCACACATCGATGCCTAAAATGGGGACAAGGCCCTGCGCGCTGAGGGGATCTTGATTAGGGCAAGTTGCGATTTCCAATCTCTTGAAATTTTTATTATAGCCTATCCATCCCCAGCCGGAACCTTGGATGCCCACCGTTGCCGCATTAAACTTTTCTTTACATATATCAAGGCTGCCAAAATCTCTTTTTATCATCTCCGCAAAAATCCCTTTGGGATTGATTTCAGTCTGCTTGGAAACAGAGGTTAAAATCGTCCAAAAAATGGAGTGGTTCACATGCCCTCCGCCATTGAATTTGATAGCGGACTGAAGCGCAATCATAGATGCCATGTCGTGTTTGCTTTCAGCTTCATGATACTTTTCTAAAGCGCTATTTAAATTTGTCACATACGCCTTATGATGCTTTGTGTAGTGAAGCTCCATGATCTCCGCAGAAATAACTGGCTCTAGAGCGCTAAAATCGTACGGCAAATCGGGCAGTTGATAACTGGATTGTTTTGCATTTTCCATAGAAGTCTCCTGTTTTTTCCTACATGTATCGTAGCAGAAAATCTCCGAATGCGCAGCAAAAAAAATTTACAAAATAATCAAATATAAACTACATTGTCCCGCGAAAAGAACGATCCTAAGAGGTTGTCGCTGAAAAGCAGCCTATCGGATTTTGCAGTTCTTTTGGATTAAATTTCGAGGTATAATGTTTCAACTTATCGCACTGCTTTGTTTATTTTTTTGCCATCTGGCTCATGCCAGCTCCATCCCCTATCCGGATTTTAAACAGTCGATTTTCCTCCATGGAATCGATGGCCGGCTAGATCGCTATCAGCGAACTTATGACGCGCTCGATCCCAAATACGTCGAGCTATTTGAAAATCTCTACAAGCGCAATATCGCAGAAGCGGAAGCGGAACCTTTCAGTCAAAAGCAGCGCATCCCTAAGATCATTCACCAAATTTGGCTAGGCGGACAAGTTCCTGAAAACTGTCGTCCTTGGATGGAAACATGGGCGAACCTTCACGGATGGACATACAAATTATGGACGGACGAAGAAGTGAAAACATTCCCCATGCACAACCGAGACTTATTCAATAAAACGACGAGCGTCGGAGAAAAATCCGATATGCTCCGGTTAGAGATTTTGCTCAAACACGGAGGCGTGTATGTGGATACCGATTTAGAATGCGTCCGACCTGAATTTTTAGAAGAACTCCATCGAAAATTCGATTTTTATATCAGCGTAGAGCCTCTCTTTCATGGGATCATCCAAGAATATAAACTCTTCAAGTTTTGCAATGCCATCATCGGCGCTGCGCCTCAGCACACGCTGATTAAAGATCTCATCATCAATTTAAAAGCTAATTATTTAGCCTATGAACACCAAAGCATTTTCCAAAGAACCGGCCCCAACTACATCACACGGATTGCTTGCCAATACGAGCTAAGAGGAGCTCATAAGCAAAGAAACATGTATCTCCCCTCTTCATTTTTTTATCCATTTACTGTCTGCGAGACAAAAAATTACATCAATTGCCCCGAAAAAATCATGGATCTTTTTCCTGAAGCGGCTGGAATCCATTATTGGATGGGCAGTTGGAGATTACCGAAACCACTTTCTGAAGGAAAAAACCTATGAACCAATGGATTAAATTTCTCTATGCCCTACTATTTACTCCTCTCCTGCTTTTAGGAGAGACTTCGCCTTTTGCTTTAATTACGATCCCAAAAGCTGGCTCGCATTTATTCATCAAAGCTCTCCACTTTATGACGGGAAGTCCTGCAATTTGGCATACTTTTTTCCCTTCTTCTTGCTACATTCCTCCTGAGAAAGGATTTCTCTATACCCACTTTTGCTTAACCCCGCAGCTAGAGCAGCACTATCGCGCGCTGCCCAGACTGAAAAAGATCATTGTGGTCCGAGATCTTCGGGATGTCGCAGTCTCCATTGTAGGCCAAATCTGCAAAGCTCCTTGGCCTGGCATGACTCCGGAAGAGAGAAACGCTTTTAAAAAGCTCCCATTCGACCAGCAGCTTCTCTTCGTCATTAACTACGAATATGACATCTACAAAGTGGCAAAAAATGCACCAAATTCCAACCAAGCCTCGCTTGTGCGAGTAGCAAGACAAGCAGTTCAATACGCTGCAGACCCTAAAAATCTCGTTGTGCGCTATGAAAACATGGTGGGAGAAGAGGGCGGCGGCAGCTTGGCTTTGCAGTTAGATGAACTCAATAAAATAGCCGCATTTATTGGCCTTGATCTTGACGAGCAGCAAATAAGCCATATTGCCAGCCAGCTTTACGGCAATGAACAAAATCCCTTTGGAAAAGAAGAACTAGCCAATTACCAAAGCACGTTTTCGAAAGGGCAAATAGGCTCATGGAAAAATTCGTTCAATGAGGCGCACAAACAGGCCTTTAAAGCAAAACTCGGGAAAACTTTAATCGATCTAGGCTACGAAGAAAGCATGGATTGGTAGACTAAACAGCTGGCAAAAAGTGTAATCTATAGGCTACACTTTAGCCTATCGATTGCTCTTTTTGTGATAGGTCCAATCGGTGTTAATTTCTTATCTTTTGGCAAAGAGCCGTAAATGCGCAAAAACCCTTCCACTGTGGAGGGACTTGTAAAGACGATTTCTGTAATCGATTCTAAAGGAGGGATCGGCATGAACCGCTGATAACACGTCTCATATAAATCGATCGGAAGAAATTTTGTCAAAGGAGCCAATGCCTGCAAATAATCTGTCAAAACATTTCGCGACTTACTGGAGCGAGGCCAAACTAAATAAGTTCCGCGCAAATCAAATCTGTTTAAAAGAGCTACCATCCCTTCTTGCGTTGCATCTGATGCCACTAAAGGATTGAGGCCTCGATCTCGAAGAGGTTGCGCCGTCGCCTCTCCAATCGCCAAGATCTCTTTTCCTTCAAAATGCTCCCAGTGGAAAACGGCGCTCCTCGAGGTAAAGAGAAGGTGCGTCGCTTCTGGCCAATCTGACGGAAACAAAAAAGGAAGGCGTTTTGTGGCAATCACGGGATAATGCAGCAAAGGACCGTCGGCCTCATAACGGCTTGGATCTAATCCCAAATAAAGGATCACAAGCCTCCACTGAATAAAAGGCGCATCTCACTATCTTCTTCCCTTACAACAATTGCCAATTTCCCTTGCCCTGGAGCAGATTCTCCCGGCAAAAAGATCCTTGGCAAGTCTGTTAATTGCAATCTGATCAAAGCGGCTTCAGCAATGACCACTCCATCCGCTCTGCCCTCTTTGATCCAATCGAGCCGTTCATGAATAGTGCCTCGCACATCGACGAATGTCGCATCGGGATATATGCATCTCACCGCCTCTTCTCTTCTTTGAGATGAGGTCGCAATGCGAGGAGAGGAAGGGAGAGGAGAAAAAAAGACAAGGCTATCGCGAGGATCCAGACCTTTTGTCAACGCGGCCAAAACAAGCCCTTGAGGCATTGGATCAGGCAAATCTTTAGCAGAATGGATGGCAAGTCGAATAGAACCAGAAAGAAGCAGCTGATCGAGCTCGCGCGTAAAAAAATCAGTTTTTCCAAGAGATCGAAGAGAAGTCGTCCGATCAAGATCTCCCGTCGTCTCTACCCAAACTGGTTCAAAGACAATCGGCAGAAAGCGATATTCTTCCAAAAACTCTTGAACTTGCGCGCGAGACAATTTTGACGATCTGGCTCCACAGTAGACGACCTTCACAAATGTTTACCCCAGCATCTCCTTAATGGCTTGATCCACAAGATCCACTCCAATTAACTGAATCTTACTTTGAATGAAAGGAGAAATTCCTTTCAAATTCTTTTTTGGCAAAATGCATTTGGAAAATCCCATATGAATCGCCTCTTTCAAACGAGTTTCTATCCGGCTCACTCCACGAACCTCGCCGGCGAGCCCCACTTCTCCCAAAACGATCGCATCGGAAGGGAGCGGCCGATTCATAAAAGAAGACGAGACGGCAAGCAAGATCCCAAGATCAATCGCGGGTTCCACAATTTTCAACCCTCCGGCCAAAGCGACAAATACATCGCAATGATGCAGTTGATATCCGACCCTTTTTTCTAAAACAGCTAAAAGAAGCCCCAAACGATTTTGATCAAGACCAGTAGAGCGGCGGCTCGGATTTGGAAAAGAGGTCGCAGTAACGAGCGCTTGGATTTCCAATAAAAAAGATCTTGCCCCTTCAAGGCCAGGAACGATTGCAGAGCCTGGGAGTTCTTTCATCCGCTCTTGCAAAAACACTTGCGAGGGGTTAGGAACTTCTGCAAGTCCATCTTCTTTCATCTGAAAGATCGCAATTTCATCCGTGGCGCCAAAGCGATTTTTCATAGAACGGAGCAGCCGAAACCCGTGCTGTCTATCCCCTTCAAAATCTAACACCGTATCAACCAAATGTTCCAACACGCGAGGCCCTGCCAAATCTCCCGATTTCGTCACATGCCCAATCAAAAAGGTCGTAATCCCCTGCCCTTTGGCCAAATGCATGAATTCTGTAGCAATTTCTCTCACCTGCACAACAGAGCCTGGAGCAGAAGAAAGCTCGGCTTTATAGACAATTTGTACAGAATCTACAATCGCAATATCAGGCTGCAGCTGATCGATCTGTCCCTTAATTTGGGAAAAATGAGTTTCACTTAATAGATACAGATTTTGATGATCGATGTTGAGTCTGCGGGCTCGAAGAGATGTTTGCTCCGCCGATTCTTCTCCGCAAACATACAAAACAACCAAACCTTGCTTGGCCAAAGAGTGGGCAATTTGCAGCATGAGCGTCGACTTGCCTACTCCCGGCTCTCCGCCCACCAAAATCAATGACCCCTCTACAATACCGCCGCCAAAGAGCCGATCCAATTCGCCCATAGCAGTCGACAAACGGTGGAAACTCCCAATCGGCACATCAGAAATACGAATCGCTTTAGCTGGAGAAGAAGCTTTCGATTCAAAGCGCTGCTTTTTCTCCTCAACGCTCGCCTCCTCGACCAATGTATTCCAATTTTGACACTGAGGACAGCTTCCAGTCCATTTCATTTGATTGTGTCCGCATTCGCGGCAAGACCAGACAACTTTGATTTTATTCACAAACTCACCTCTGGCAATTTTGACATAGCATCAAAGGCCGCTCGCTGCTCAGCTTCTTTTTTCGAAGCCCCCAGACCAATCCCCGCTTCTTGCTCATTGACAAACACCATGACATGAAAAATTTTTGCATGGTCAGGCCCGCTCTCTTGCACGACTTTATATACGGGGGTTTTTTGATGCTTTCTCTGAGAGTAATCTTGCAAATCCGCCTTATAATTGCGAGGAGGGCTCCCGATCGCTTCATTGACTTCTTCTTCAAAATGGCAAAGAAAAAACGATTTTACGCTAGAAAGGCCTCCGTCTAAGTAGATCGCTCCCACGATCGCCTCAAACACATCTGCTTGGATCGACGATTTGGCGCGCCCCTCGGTGATCGCTTCCCCTCTACCGAGAAGGATAAAAGGAGACAAATCTAATTTTTGCAAATAATGGGCGCAAGAATTCGCGTCGACCAAACGGGAACGAAGCTGAGAAAGGAGCCCCTCTGGATAGGAAGGAAGCCTATGATACAAATAATCAGCTAAAACGAGCCCCAATACAGAGTCCCCCAAAAATTCCAACCGTTCATTATGGGAGAGCAAAGCGGACTTGTATTCATTGACAAAAGAGCGGTGAATCAAAGAAAGAATAAGGTGGTCTTTGTTCTCAAAAATATACCCCAAGCGCTCTTCGACAGACAGAATATTTTTTTTTAAATCTTCTAATGTATTCATGTGATCCATTGTAAATTTTTAGACGAATCAGCTAAAGCAAAATTTTCTACCCGAATAAGGTTTTCATGGAGTAAACTCTACTGCGAGGCCTGCAATTTTTCCTTTTGCACGTTTCCCAACCAGGCAATTTATGGTCAAACTCAATACTCACTACACGAAACTTGCTGGAAATTATCTATTTCCAGAAATTTCGAAGCGCGCTCGCAACCGAACCTCCACCGCTCCTCTTGTCGACTTAGGCATCGGCGACGTAACCCGTCCCTTGCCTCCTGCTATCGTGCAAGCTCTAAGCCAAGCCTCTTTAGAGATGGGAAACGCCTCTACTTTCCGAGGATACGGCCCTTCCGCCGGCTATGATTTTTTGCGAGGCGCCATCTCTCAATACGACTATAAACACCTGATTCATCCTGAAGAAATTTTTATCTCGGATGGGGCCAAGTGCGACATCGCCAACATTCAAGAAATTTTTTGCTCCTCCAACCGAGTCGCCGTTCCCGATCCTACCTATCCTGTCTATCTCGATACGACAGTCATGGCGGGACGTACGCGATTGCAACTCAAGAATGGCCGCTACGGGGGAGTTGTCTATCTCGCTTGCACAGAAGAGAACAATTTTTGCCCTCTGCCGCCGAGAGAGTCTTGCGATCTCGTCTATCTTTGCTCGCCCAACAATCCCACAGGAAGCGCTATGAATCGGGAACTGCTTAAGCAGTGGGTCGATTATGCAAAAAAAACAAAAGCGATCTTACTCTTCGACGGCGCTTATGAGGCCTACATCCGATCTCCTGGCATCCCCAAAAGCATTTACGAAATTGAAGGAGCCAAGGAAGTAGCGATCGAGATCCGCAGCTATTCTAAAACAGCAGGATTTACAGGTCTTAGACTCTCTTATACCGTAATTCCCAAAGCCTTAAAAATTTTCGACTGCGGCCGAGAGCACTCTCTGCACGCTCTTTGGCAAAGACGCCACGACACTAAATTCGGAGGAGCGCCCTACCCTATTCAAAAAGCCGCCGAAGCCATTTACTCCTCTCCAGGCAAAGAGCAGGTTCGAGAGATGATTGAGATTTACAGCCAAAACGCGAAATTTTTACGCGAAGGGCTAGAGCAGCTTGGGCTGACGGTTTACGGAGGCCTCGACGCTCCCTACGTCTGGTGCAAAGCGCCGAACAACCTCTCATCTTGGAACTTTTTTGATCTCTTATTAAATCAAGCAGGCATTGTTTCCGTTCCAGGGTCGGGATTCGGCCTTTTAGGAGAAGGATTTGTCCGCTTCTCTGCCTTTGCAGACCAAACCAAATTAACCGAAGCCCTCACCCGTTTACGAGCTCACCTATGAATCCCCTTATTTCATCTCAGCAAGCCTACTTTTTCAATCATCATGGCTATATCGAATTGGAAGAGATCCTCTCTTCCGACGAATGCGACGAGGTCCAAGAGCACATCGATGCGGCCTTGTTTTCCCGGCTGAAAAGCAGTTTGTCAAGAATTCCCCCTAAAGAACTATACGCCCATGGCCGGGATCTTTGGCGCGCAAAAGAAGCGCTTAAAGCTCTTCTTCTTTCCAAACGAATGACAGCTCTAGCGCTAGGCCTTTCGAACAAACCGTCTCTTCATTTAGCTTGCGATCAGTGGATCCCTTCGCAAACCTGGCCCCATTCTGTAAAAAGCAAAGATCTTTTTAGCATTCAAGGGTTGGCCTGCATCTATTTTGTGCGCATGACCGAGCCATCAGAGTCTGAAACAGCTGCTGCCACATTCGGGCTTGAGCCAGGTTTAATTCCACTGCCGGCCAAAAGAGGCAGTCTGCTCGCCGTCAACCCTAATTTACTCCTAAATCTCCCAAAACTTTCGCTGCATGAGGCCAATCTCTACGCTGTCGCTTATGCTCTGCCGAGAGCGGTGTATTGCCACAACGGAAATGATCCCTGCAATCACGAACTCAAAGCATTAGGCTATAATTTTGGCGATTGCCTCACGCATGTTCACCACCCTCTTGTGAGATAAAGAAGCTTTCAAAACCCATAAAGGAATTTACAATGACATCCACTCCTCCCCTGAGCCCCAATACAACAAATCTATTTGCAAGCGAACCACTCAAATCCACTTTCAATCTAATAGAAATCATCGAAGATGGCGCCACCCGGGAAACCGTCGTCTCCCATTACGACAATCTTCCGCCTGCTATTCAAATCACGATCAAACGATCGATGGAGATTGTAAGCCATGGCAGCGTTAGCATGCTTAAAGCTGAAGAGATCATACACCCCAGCTCTCAACTGTCCCAAGAAGCCGATGGACAAATTGAAAAAATCAATCATTTGTTTCATTTAGCTATTGGATACTCCATAGAAAATGCCCTCTTGCCTCAAATGAAAGGTGTTGACGAACTAAAAGAGATCAAACGTCAAATAGATCATCAACACAACCGATTCGCAATCAGAGATGCTTACGAAAATCTCTCTTCCTGGGCTGAATGCGTACTTGCTAAAGAAATGTGGGAAGAACTTATGTACGACGAGGACTCTCCGCAAGAAGAAACAATAGAAAGCCTGCGACGTTGGGCAAAACGACGTATTCAGAAAGAAATTTTCAGCCAAGAATATCTGCTGACTGCAGAAAACAGCTTATTTTGTTCTGCCGTTGAGACGTTAATTGAACGTTACAAAGTCGAATGGCGCTTAGACAACCAAGCGAGCTCTAGCAACGCAAGCCTCCAAGGAAGCTCCAGCCAAGTAATTGCCGATTAAAGACAAATGGGGAAAGCGGCTTGCCGCCTCCTTTTCAAACCGGGCCATTTTTTCTTCATGGCCCACTTCGAATTGAGGAATCGCCCGAAAAGCTAACCGAGAGCTCACATAATCGGGCTGATCCTCAATTTCCATATGGCGCTTTATAGCATCAAGAGCGTCTCCTATTGGATCAGTAGATTCTTCTCTGATCATCGCAGTGAGTCTCGTTTGCGCCTCTTCTGTAAAAATTTCCGAATCCCAAACCATGCCCAAAAGTCTTTCGCCTTCTTCAGTCGGAGCCAAATACCCAAATCCCTTCCGTTTTAAAACGCGCCTATGAAATCCCAAATGAACCACCCAAATCGACCGATAAGGAATATCCAATGCAATCCCCGTCAATCTGCTGATCTCGTCTACAGGGAGCGCAGAAATCACCCGGTCTGCTTGAAATACGCCCTGCGAAGTTGCCACATCAGGAGCAATCGCTTCTACGCAGCAATTTTTCACGACGCAAATGGGCAGTTTTTTTTCCAACTCTCGAATGAGCCTTTCCAATCCGCCCTTCAAAGTAAAAAGTCCTGGCTCTCTCCTCTTTTTCTTCAACATACCCCAAACTACCGATCCCTCTTTTTGCTCCCATTCCCACAGCGGACGAAAGCACGAGCGAATCGACAGTCGATGAATGTCCCCCGCATAAATCCCCAAGGTCAGCGGATCAAAAAATCCTCTCGCGACCTTCGCCCCAAAGCGGCGCTCCGCAAAATCATAAATCGACTCATCCTCTCCGCCTCCCCGCTTCCTCAACATCTCGCTCGCTCCCGCCCACATGAGCTGAGGCCAAAAAGAAGATAAAGAGCGAAGCTTTCCCCCTTTCAGCAAATATCGACTCGCCGCCGCCGGCGAAGAAGGAACAATCTCCGAGCTCAACCCGAGCTCCTCCACTAATCGCAAAAGCTCTCTCGAACGCCCTCTCGCCAGCGTCCTCGGCCCCCGCTCAAAACAAAACTCCCCCTCAGCCCGCGTCTCAACCCATCCCCCCAGACGGCTCTCTTTTTCCAACAAAACAATCTCAGCTCCCGGATCTTTCTTATGCAAAAACCACGCCGCACTCAACCCCGAAATCCCGCCGCCTAGTATCACTGTACGCATTTCCATCTCCTTGGGGGGTTGCCCCAAACCTAATTATTGGGCTGTCGCCCTTTAAAATCCCTTTTCTGAGCAAATTTTTCTACCGAAAAATTTAATCTCAATAAGCAAACAAACAAGGATTTTAAAGGACGCAGTCCTTTAATGGGGGTTGGGGCAACGCCCCAAAAACAATTCTCTAGATAATGAAAATCCTGTACAATGGCGGCTTTTGGAGTGAAAAAGATCATGACAGCTACAGTTACACCGATGATGGCCCAATGGCATGCTTGCAAAGCAGAATGCGGCGATGCCCTTTTGTTTTTTCGCCTGGGAGATTTTTATGAAGCCTTTCACGAAGATGCGGAAAAAATTTCCAAAGCTGTCAATGTCACTCTAACGGCAAGGCAAGGAACTGCGATGTGCGGAGTTCCTTATCACACGGCAGATGTCTATATCGATAAACTAGTGGCCAAGGGATTTAAGATTGCGATTGCAGAGCAAATGGAGGACCCCAAATCAGTAAAGGGCCTTGTACAAAGAAAAATTGTTAGAACGGTCACGCCCGGGACGTTGATCAACTCTCAGCTCCTTTCTGATAAAAACGCAAACTACTTTGCTTGTCTTTCTCAGATCGGTTCGCTGTTTGGCCTCGCACTTTTAGAACTCACGACAGCCGATTTTGCCGTCTTTGAGTTTGAAAAAGTTCAAGATCTAATTGACGAGCTCTGCAGGATCAAACCTGCCGAATTTTTACTCCCGAAAAGGCTGAATAAAGCGCATCCGACGCTACTCAAAGAGCTATCTCTTCATTTTCCGTTTTTAACCAATGAAAAAGAGGACGGTTTTTTCGATTTAGAGCTCACGCAAGACGCCTTAACGTCCCACTTTCGAATTCACTCCCTGGATGGATTTGGCTTAAGAGGCCAAGTCTCGGCGATTTCTGCTGCGGGCGCTTTAATGGCCCATTTAAAAAATCAGCTCAATGTTCCTCTCGAGCCAATTACTTCGATTCGAACAGAACCTTTGTCCCAGTATATGGCGCTCGATCGAGCAGCTCTAAAAAATCTAGAGATCACTGAATCTTGCAGCGAACAAGGATCTCAGCATACGCTTTGGCACCTGCTCGATCACACGGCAACGGCCATGGGCGGAAGGATGCTTCGCTATTGGATCCAGCATCCGCTGCTCTCCATTCCAGAAATCCATGCAAGACAAGAGGCGATCGCCTTATTTTTAGCTAAACCTGAGGAGACTAAAACTCTGCGCCATCAGCTCGATGGGATGAGGGATTTGGAAAGGCTCATGATGAAGACCTCTGCCCGCTATGCTACGCCAAGAGACGTACTTGCGCTCGGTCTTTCTTTAAGTAAAATCCCTCCCTTGAAAGAGCGGCTCGCATCGTTTCCTGTCGGGGATCTCCTCCGCTTACTGGCCGATCCAGCGCCTTTGGCGGCTCGAATTCTCCAAGCTCTTTCCGATACGCCGCCGCTTCGTCTAGGCGAAGGGGATCTCTTTCGAGACGGCTACAATCAAGAACTAGATGCGCTGAGACTGCTAAGCCGCGAATCGACCTCTTGGATTGCCCGCTATCAAACTCAGCTGCGCGAAGAAACCGGCATCAAAACGCTCAAAGTAGGGTTTACCAAAGCGTTTGGCTATTATATTGAAGTCACCCACGCGCAAGCAGAAAAAATCCCCGCCTCTTTTCAACGGCGCCAAACGCTCGTCAGCGGAGAGAGATTCATCACAGAAGAGCTCAAAATCTTTGAGCAAAAAGCCCTCACTGCCGAAGAAAAAGGCAAAGCGCTTGAAATGCAGCTTTTTGAAGAACTGCGAAAAGAGATCGCAAGCCACGCCGAATTCGTCCATGCCATGGCGAGAGAAATCGCCCGAATTGACGCCCTTTTATCTCTAGCCCACGTCGCTAAAGAGATGCGCTACACCAGACCGCTCATCGACGAATCAGATACACTAGAGATCATGAAAGGCCGCCATCCCATCATCGAAAGGGTTGTTTCCCAATCAAAATTCATCCCCAACGATACGCTGCTCAATCGCGAGCAGCAGCTATTTATCATCACAGGCCCGAACATGGCCGGTAAATCGACGTACATTCGGCAAGTTGCGCTCATTGTGATTCTAGCTCAAATTGGGTCATTCGTTCCCGCTGAATCCGCCCGGATCGGCCTCATCGATAAAGTGTTTTCCCGCATCGGGGCGAGCGATGACATTGCGCGCGGCCAATCGACCTTCATGGTCGAGATGACAGAAACCGCCAACATTTTGCATAACGCCACCTCTCGATCGCTCGTGATCCTCGATGAAATTGGCCGCGGAACGAGCACCTACGACGGGATCTCAATCGCCTGGGCAGTAGCCGAATACCTCCTCACCACACCCCAAAAACAGGCAAAAACGCTCTTCGCCACTCACTACTGGGAACTCACTCGCCTCGAAAAAGAGATTCCCGGAGCCGTGAATTATCAAGTCGCCGTGCAAGAGACTTCGCAAGGCATAGTCTTCATGCGCAAAATCGTCCCCGGCGGCACCGACAAAAGCTACGGCATCCATGTCGCCAAACTCGCAGGACTTCCTCCAAAGGCTCTCAAACGGGCTCAAGATATGCTAGAACAACTGGAGGCCAAAACCCCCAAAACCTCTGCCAAAAAAGAAGATCCTGAAGAGCAGCTCTCCTTCTTCGGCCTCCCCGCACTTGAGAGCCCCGCGCTAACCACCCTTAAATCCCTCGACGTCAACCAAATGACGCCAATGGCCGCCCTTCAAAAACTTGCCGAGCTTAAAGAGATGGCAGAAAACCCTCTTGTTTAGCCTGCCTGAAGGGAAAAACCTTGTTTTACCGGCATAACGAAGATCATTCGTATGCAGATAAATGACTGTTGATATGCCGATAAAACCTAACTATCAAAAACTATAAAATCGCAACACATTAATAATCAACTGATTAAAAAAAACACAACACCTCTTCCCGCCATAAAACAACCAATATTAATACAAAACAAACAAAACTAGAGTATAATTATAAACGAAATTAAATAAAAAAATATATGCCCGTTTATTTTGAAAGCGAAGCTTTTAAAACTTTGATCAGCCTTCGGGATGAATTTTGCCAAAGAGTCTCCGAAGCAGCCGAAAAAATCTCAAAATTTTTTCGGAGTATAGAAATCTATTTCACAACCCCTCAACTTCCGGGTGAGACGAAAAATCCTCTCGAATTCCTATTTCATTCACCTGAAGGAGACGAAGACGGTTGGCCTATCTTCATCGTCGAAAATAAAAACGCAGATCAAAAAACACAAAAAAAAATAAATAATATAAATGGTTCATCCGGCTAATTGGTACCTCTGCTCATGAAGGTGGTAAAGTCGGAGCTTGAAGTACTCCATGTCCCTGTAGCCATATGCCTGCCTTTTCAGAGTTTTAATTTTATTGTTGATGCCCTCTGC
>JAJXYX010000019.1 GCA_021780355.1 bacterium
CAAAGAGTTGTGGTGGCACAACAAAAGAAAACATGCTAAAATAGGGACATAAATGATCAAATAATGCCTCCAAAAGCGGACATTTTAAAAAAACGCAAAAGTAGGACATTTCTAAAAAACGCTAACACCTTTTTTGTTGAAGTTGTTTTGTTAAATTTGTGTTAAGACAGTTTGATGGGAATGAATTGGAGGTAGTCCCCTGACGTAAGGACGTAGCGGATGGGCTTCGTTTGCCCTTGTTTCTCTCCGAAGAGCTTGGAGCCTTCTTTGAGGTTATGGAGGTGGCCGAAGACGCAGATGTCGATCTGATGGGCTTCGAGGATACGAGAGGCTTTTGAGGGGGCGAGGTCGGCCCCGATGGGGGGGTAATGGGTCATTGCGATACGGAGAGTCGCGGACGGGTCCAGGGCAGAGAGGCTGAGCTCGAGTCTTTGGAGTTCCCGTTCAAAGATTTTTTCGGAAAGGTCTTCTTGAATAAGCTCTTCTTTGTCTTTTGCTTTAGGATTTTCTCGAAAATCGATATAGGGGGAAAAATTATACTCCGGCGTATCCCAAAGACGGGCTCCTCCAATGGCGACCCCTTTCCATAAAAAGGCATTATTTTGGATCAGGTGGATCGAGGGAGGCAAAACAGCGATCATTTTTTTTAGCGAACTCCACCAGTAATCGTGGTTGCCTTTGATCATCACTTTGGTGCCGGGCAGCTGGTGGATCCATTCAAGGTCGGGGACGGCGTCTTCGAGCTTCATGGCCCAAGAGATGTCTCCCGGGATGAGGACGAGATCTTCGGGAGAGATGAGATCTAGCCAGTGTTTTTTGATTTTTTCTGCGTGGTTTTCCCAAGTTGGACCAAAGATGTCCATGCTTTTATTCGTAACGCCGAAACTTAAATGTAAATCGCCAAGGGCCCAAATGTTCATAGAATAAAATTGTCTGGCAGCTGCACTCCGGCGGTTACGATGATGATCCCCTCTCGGATGAAAATCCCCTCTCCGTCGTAATGGCTTAGTTTGTTTTGGTTGATCAGCCGCACATTATTGCCAATGCGGACATGTTCGTCGATAATGGCTTTTTCAATCAAACAATTTTCGCCGATCCAAAAATCATAAGTCAAAGGTTTGTCTTGATGCAGAGGCGGCATGTAAAAATGATTGCCCATGAGCACGCTGTCTCGGATGATCGTTCCTTGTTTAATATGAGAGCGAAGGCCGATGATCGAGTGGTTGATCTCTTCGGCTTCGATGATGCAGCCTTCGCAAATGATCGAATGGATCACCTGCGTGCGGCGGATTTTTGGGCCGGGCAAATGCGTCGGGCGCGTGTAAATGGGATTTCTTTCATCATACGTATCAAGGCCGGTATTGGACTCTGTAAGAACAAGGTTGGCCTCATAGTAGGAATGGACCGTGCCGATATCTTCCCAATAGCCAGTGTAGACAAAGGCAAAAGCATTTTTCTTTTGTACGGCTGTATGCAAAATGTGTTTGCCAAAATCTTCGCCTGGATCTTCTTTGAGCAGACGAATCAAAGCGTCTCTAGTAAATATATAAATGCCCATCGAGCCTAAAAAGGAAGCCGTTGAGGGGACGCTCAATCCTTTGGCTGTATAAAAACTCTCTCGAAGTTCAAAGGGTTTCATTTCCTCTCGAGACGCTGGCTTTTCATGAAAGGCGCTAATTTTTTTTGAGGGATCGATGGAGAGAAGTCCCATGCGATATGCTTCTTTTTCTGACACAGGAAGAGCTGCGATCGTAACGTCAGCTTGGTGTTCGCAAGCGAACTCTACCATTTTTTGAAAATTGATGTTATAGAGTTGATCTCCGCATAAGATAAGAAAATAATCGGCAGAGCTTCTCAGCAGCGTCGGCAAAGTTTTTCGAACGGCGTCGGCAGAACCCAAAAAGACTTCATCTTGCTGAGGAGTTAACACATCGACGGAGCCTGGATGATAGGAATCGAAATGATACGTTTGGTTAATGTGATGCTGTAGTTCTCCTGAAAGGTGTTGTGCCAGGATGAAAATTTGTCTAAAATCGGAATTGAGCGAGTTGGAGATGGGTACATCGATCAGTTTATAGCGGCCCCCGTAAGAAACAGCCGGTTTACAATGGTGCAAAGTCAAAGGATAAAGGCGGGTTCCCTGGCCTCCCGCGAGAATGACAGTAGCTACTTGGAAGGGATTTTGGGGCATAATCTTAAATCTGTATATCAGCTTTAAATTCGCACCATAAGTATAAGGTCATTATCTGGCAAGGTGGCGATGAATATTCCGCTAATTATTTCTTTTTATACAAAAGATACAATCTATGAAAAAGAGATTGAAGATCTTAAAGCTTCTCTAGAAGTTTTAAAGCTGCCTTATTATATTGAAGGGAGGCTAGATCTTGGAAGTTGGGAGAAAAACTGCTGTCAAAAGCCGCTTTTCATTTTGGAATGTTTAAAAAAATTCCAAAAGCCTCTGCTTTGGGTAGATGCGGATGCGATGATCTTTCAAAAGCCCCCTTTTCTTTTTGGCGACGTTGATCTTGCGATCTATTTTGAAGATGTTCATTTGAAACAAGTTCGCACTGGGACAATTTACTTAGCTCCAACTCAGCAAACGCTTGAGTTGATCACTCTTTGGCATGAAACCTGCCAAAGCAAAATCGAGCGCTCTGAACCTCTTCCCTTTCCGGATCAACATATTTTCTCAACTCTCCTTCAAACCGCTTCCTTGCGCGTCGGATCGCTTCCCCTTGAGTACACGCAGATTTTTGACAAAGAGCCTATCCCCCTAGAAAAGGCGTGCATCGTCCACTTTCAATCTTCACGAACGGCCCTCATGCCGCCTCTTTTTTGGAGGCACCTGTCAGGGAAAGAGCTGAAGATCCTGCGCATGCAGGTTTCAGGGCATGCTTTGCAAACCTTTTAAAACAAGTAGCTTACGTTATTCTGCGGAGAATCTGTGCTATTTTAAGGCTATATGTATATTCATGAACTCTCTCATTGGCCTTATTTTTCTTGGGATCAGCCCCGAATAGCAGCGCTTTTGATCCAGGTTCGTCATAAGCAGGGACGTTTGATTGGCGCTATGGAATCGATCGGATTTCACTTATGTGAGCAGACAGTTTTGCAAGTGTTGACCCAAGATGTGGTGAAATCTAGTGAAATTGAAGGAGAAATCCTTGATGTCTCTCAGGTTCGTTCATCTGTGGCTCGGCATCTTGGAATAGAGCAAGCAGCTCTTGGGCTTATAGATCAACATGTGGATGGCGTAGTTGAGATGATTTTGGATGCCACGCAACATTTTGATCAACCTCTCACTCAAGAAAGACTTTTTAGTTGGTATATGGCTCTCTTTCCAGAAGAGAAAATCTCATTAAAAAAATAACTAGAGGGGAATGGAGAAAAGGTCCTGTTTATTTGGTCTCTGGTCAGTTAGGCAAAGAAAAAAATCATTTTGAAGCGCCAGTTGCCAGTCGAGTTCATGAGGAAATGAAACATTTTTTAGCGTGGGTGAATGAAGAAGCTTCATTAGATCTCGTTCTTAAAGCTGCTCTTGCTCATCTTTGGTTCGTAACTATTCATCCATTTGATGATGGCAATGGCCGGATCGGTCGAGCAATTGTAGATTTTTTTCTTGTCAGATCAGAAAAATGCAGTCATCGATTTTATAGTCTCTCCGAACAAATTCAGATAGATAGAAACCGGTATTATGCGATTTTAGAGCGAACGCAAAAAGGAACGCTCGATGTGACGGCTTGGCTAGAGTGGTTTTTAGGCTGTCTGGCAAGGGCGATTGAAAAAGCTCTTGGCATGCTTGAAAGGGTGCTTGATAAGGCGAGGACCTGGAAAGCTTTGGCTCATGTAGCCTTGAATGAGCGGCAATGCAAAGTGCTAAATCGCTTGCTTGATGGATTTGAAGGTAAGCTTACTTCTTCGAAATGGGCCAAAATCGCAAAATGTTCGCAAGACACAGCTTACCGCGATATTATCGATCTCATCGAAAAGGGAATCCTTGTGAAAAACGCAGAAGGGGGGCGTAGTTCAAGCTGCTCTTTAGCAGAGCAGAAACCAAAAAATTAAAAAAATATTATGTTGGAATAGAAGCATAAGCTACTCTTTTAAAGCGAATTTTTATTCAATTTTTACCGAGGATGCGATGGCAGCTATAACGAACGATCCCGCCTATTTCATTGAATTCAAAAATTTAGGGTATGATCTCGACTTTGTACAATTTCATGACTTCCTCGCTGACGCTCGTCAGTCATAAGATTGCAAAAATAAAAATTGATAGAGAGGCTCCTATCAGCTATAATCTTTGTTGTTCAAAGACAAAAGGTTATGGCAATGGACTCTCTATCACGCAACATTTTATCGATTTTGCTCCCTTTCTCGGTATTGTTTTCTAAACCATCCTGGAAAAAGGCCCTGATCCTCCTACTCGGCACCCTCGTTTGCACAGGCAAACGAACAGTATGTTCGGCGCTACGCGCCACTATAGTTTATAGTTTTCTTCGACTTTTCAGTTTCTTTGGATTTAAGTCCCTATCGCCTTCCAACGCTTCGCGTTTCCAGTTGATCACTTGCGTTTGATGATCGATCGAGGCGATCGATCATCA
>JAJXYX010000045.1 GCA_021780355.1 bacterium
CGCTGCCAAAAATCGATTGCGGCAAAGTGGGCTAGTATGAGGCAATACAACCCACTTTGCCGCAATCGATTTTTGGCAGCGATCTCCCGTCCAATAGCCGATTCTTGAGTCACGAACGGTATAAAGGTTTCCAATGCAGGATCATTCTCAAAATTTGACATAAACCTATTAAATCGGTTATATTACCTATCAAGTAGGTTTATCTATGCTTGAGTACCTTTTTGCCAATAAGAATGTCGAAAAAATTTTGATGTACTTATGCATGCATGGCAAAACTAACGCCACTGAACTCAGCCGCTGCTTTGATTCAGCTCTAGATCCTATTCAAAAGACATTAAGGAAATTAGAGGCAGGAGGGCTTTTAGCAAGTTTCCTTGAAGGGAGGACACGGGTATTTCAATGGAATCCCCGCTGCCCTTTCTTAGAAGAGATTCAAGCCCTTGCAAAAAAAGCCTACAACTTTTTGCCTCCAGATATCCAGGAAGCTCGGTACCAACCAAACAAAAGGAAACGACCCCGTAAAACGGGCAAGCCATTATAGAAATTATGGACTATTCAAACCCGGATCTGAAAGAACTCGCTTGCTTGATTTACGAGACGCTAAAAAATAGTGGCATCAACGCTGTCTTAGTTGGGGGCGCCTGTGTTTCTATTTATAGTCATAATCGATATCAATCATCTGACTTGGACTTTGCTACTTACGAAGAGATGAAACCAATAGAAAGAGCTTTAACAAAACTCGGCTTTAAAAGAACAGGTCGGCAGTTTTCTCACGATCAGTGTCCCTATCTCATAGACTTTGTAAACCCTCCCATCTCTGTTGGCCATGAAGCAATCCACCAATTCAGCACTCTAAACACTCCTGTTGGCTCCTTGCAACTCCTCTCTCCTACCGATTGTGTTAAAGACCGGCTCGCCTCCTTTTTTCACTGGGGTGATGCCCAGGGATTGGAACAAGCTCTCATGGTTGCCGAAAATCATTTGATCGATCTGCAAGATCTCAAACATTGGGCAAAAAAAGAAGGATTTGAAAAAAAACTAGAGGAATTCCTGCACAAATACCGAAAACTGTCAAAAAAATGACGGCATATAGAGTGCTAATAACTGCAGCACTCGGGCTCAGAAAGAAAATCGGTCGTACCCAATCCAAAATCCCCCAAGAAAAAGATCGTATCTTACCGGTGCAATCAAAACATTCCAGTTCTGGATCAACGCCTGGTTCATTTCATCGGCAGACGCGAACGGACGCTTATACCGTTCGTAACTCAAGAATCGGCTATTGGACGGGTTCAATAGCCGATTCTTGAGTTACGAACGGTATAAGTGTAGCCAATCATGTTTTCGTGAGAAAAATGGGTGTCGGATATAAACCACTTATTCGTATTTTTATCTCTGATTGCAACTCAGATGACTTTACAAACAAAGAGAGTAAAAACTAAAGCGTTGAAAGTCAAATGCCTGAAAGAGGACTCGAACCTCCGACCTTCGCATTACGAATGCGCTTGAACTCAACATACTGCCCAACTTTGCGATATCTAACAACAAGAGCATCAGGTTGATAAATCAAAAGCTCTTTTTGTCAAAGCGGGCTCAATGTTGCCAGGTTTTGTCTCCGAATGCAACTTTTTTGCAACTTGACATTAAAATTTTAGATTCAAAAATCTAGTAGCCCTGTTTTTCTATAGAAAAAACTTTTAAGACGTGGGACAATCATCTTTTTGAATTATATAGCATACCATGGAAGTCCTTCAAAAAATTATCAATTGGGCACAAGCCGAAGATCCGATCCGAGCTCTTATTCTACAAGGTTCCAGAGCAAAGGAAAGGTCAGCAGATGAGTTGTCCGATTATGACATCTCTGTGTACTGTAAAACTTCTAAACCCTACACCGAGGCTGAAGAATGGTTAAGTCAGATCGGACAAGTATGGGTATGTGTAAAAGAGACGATCTCTTTCATCCAAGAGACATTCCCTACCCGCCTTGTGATTTTTGCAGGAGGAATCAAAGTCGACTTTTCTTTCCTCTCTTTAGACTGCTTAGACCGAATGACTGAAGGCCCGCTCACAGACGAACATAACCAGGGATATCAGATTCTTTTAGATAAAGATCATATGACTCAAGGGCTCCAAAAGCCAATTCACAAAGAGCAAAAAGAGAAGAAACCATCAAAAGAAGAATTTCTTAGGATCATCCAAGAGTTTTGGTTTGAAGCTTACCATGTGGCTGTCTATTTGAAACGAAAAGATCTGTGGTCAGTTAAATTTCGATCCAATGCGATGAACTCTTTTCTTTTGACGTTGATTGAATGGGAAGCAGAATCCCGCAATGGCTGGAATAAGAAAATCTCTCCAATAGGAAGACAAATGGCTTCATGGACTCTTCCGAGTATTTGGCAACAACTTCAGAGCATTTTCGCCCACTTTGACGCTAAAGACAGCTGGAGGGCCCTCTTCCATTCTTTAACACTTTTTCGACAGCTTTCCCTTGATCTTTCTCGCCAACTTGGATTTGACTATCCAGAAGCTCTCGATAAAAACATGAGCGGGTTTATTTCAAAACTGCGAGAGGGAGAACAATGCTGAATCTCAGTTTTTCCTATGGAGATAAATTACCGTTCTTTTTTACGGGCGATAACTTCAAAAACATGGGAATGAATCGATTTTCCGGTACCACTGAGACCATCTTCTTCTCTCTCTTGAAAATACTCGATTTCAAATCCTTGAAGCAGCTCTAAAACATCTTCCCGTTTTAGAAATGTCATCTCCTCCATTTCCTTACTTGAAAAACCTCGATAGTTTAATCCGAAAAAATGCCCTGCAAATCTGCCATTGACAACAAGATGGTTTTTTATCTGCGCCCAAGCTTTTCCGAACTGTTCTTTTTTACAAAAAGGCAAAGCATACGCTGCATAAATAAAATCGACGGTTGGAAGAGTCTCCCAGGTTGAATCTTCCGCAAAATTTGCAACAACTGCAGTAACCTTCCCGATGGCATTTGTATCCATTCGATTTTGAATCAGTTGAATGGCTTTGGATTCGCTATCTACTGCCCAAACATGCCATCCATGATTAAGCAGGAAAAAAGCCTCATTTCCTACACCGCACCCTAAGTCAATAGCCTGTCCTGAGGTTTGGAAAAGCTGAAGTGCATCCACAATAATTTGGCGTGGTGGTTGGTCGAGTTTATTTTTATAGTATTTTTCCCATTTTCCACGTTTTAATAACGCAAACCCGGTAAAAAAAAGAAATATAACAAGAATAACAACAAAGAGTTTATTTATTTTCATAAGTCTTTTTCATATCCAAATGCATCATATAATGGAGATTGGGGCTATGGGACGGAATAAATTCACCCAGGACAGCAAAACCTACCTTTTTGTAAATGTGGATAGCATGAGAGTTAGTTGCCTCTGGATCGATTAACACTTCATCAACATGGGAAAATTGGCTCATAAGAAACTCTTGGATCACAATATGAGAGAGTCCCTTGCCCAAGTAATCCGTATCCCCGATCAGTAGATCCAACGTAATCGCCTCCCCTCCTTGGGAACACCACTTCGCTAATTCATCATTGGGCTTCTCTATCGAAGAAGTGATGAGAAAAGCAAAAGGGTGAGTTTGATCGTAACCTAGCCAATATTGACTAACAGATGATCCATTTAGAAACTCATCTAAATGATTGAGGGTATTCTCTAACCCTTGTCCATAAAACCATTTTGCTACATGCGGCTCTTTCAACCAACTATGAACAAGCGATCGATGCTCCTTATCTACAGGCTTAAAATTAAAACGAAACGCTTGCTTATCAATTTTTTTCATTACACTTTCCGAGAATTTTCATCGTGTATCTATTAGGCAATGCGCGTAGTAAGCGACAAAGAATTTTATAAAAGAAAAAAGGTTCACAATAGGACTTGCCACTCATGGCAAAATCCACCATGCATTTGCCCATCTTCTCCGCTTTCCAGGTGAATGGCAAATTCCCTTTAAGCCCTGGAGTATCAACAGGCCCTGGGTACACAACAGAAAATCGTAAGTTTGTGCCAAAATAGGTAAGGGAAAGGCTTTCAAAAGCTTTAGCAATGGCAGCCTTCGAAGCGCAATAAGCACTCCCCATTGGCGGAGCAAAAATCGCATTGATTGAACTGGTAACAATAAAGTTGGTTTGACCGCGCTCTTGGCATGGTTTTTCCCAGAATTCCACCCATGCAAGAACTCCAAAGTAGTTAACCTGCATAATTTTTTCATGGATTTTGAGATCGAACCGATTGGGGTTTTCAATGACGGTTTCCCCGGCAATTCCTGCATTTAAGAAAAATAAGGATGGGCAAAAGTTTTTTTCGAAAATCTGTTTTGATGTCTCTTCAATATTCTCTTTTTTCGATACATCGCAAATCATCGGGATGAATGAGCTAGATAGTTCTTTTTGAAGACAAGCAAGCTTGTCTTCAGAACGCGCCACTCCAATAACCGTCCATCCTCGTTTTACAAGTTCTCGAGAAATAGCTTCTCCTATACCCGAAGAAGCTCCTGTGACTAAAGCGACATTATTTGGATAATCCATTTTCCTCTTCTTTGAAATACTCACCGTATTTCAGCGGCTGTCCTACTTCCCATGGGCAATAACTATTGCAAAAATCGACCCGATCGCCAAGAGATGGATGAGAGCTACGGCAAATTTTATAAAGATTGCCTGGACGTGGATTGGCTAAATGCTCACCCACTGCATCGGCAAATAATTGAGCTGCCACTTTATTGTTTTGTGTGATCTCTATACCAAAACGGTCGGCTTCTCTCTCAGTATAGCGAGTTAAACAAAAATAAATCGGGGTTGAGAGAAGATAGAAAAAATTAACTAGAAAAAGAAAAAGCGGAAGGGAAGCGATCTCATAAAGATGTTGAAATCCAAACCGCTCGTGATATCGAGGCAGCAAGAAATGCGCTATTTTATGTATTAAGTATGTAATTATAAAAAATAAAACGCTAAAAAATCCTATCTGTAGCCAAACATGATGCAAAACATAATGCCCCATTTCATGTCCCATAATGAAAAGAAGCCCCTCTTTACTATTTGCTTTGATCGACGTATCCCAGATAACAATTTGTTGAGAGCCTCCAAGACCTGCCACATAAGCATTCCCCATCTTGGTGTCCTTACTTTTATCTACTTCAAAGACCCTCCCATTTTCAATTCCCGCCCGTGATGCTAGCTCTAAAATGCTTTTCTCAAGCTGTTTATCTTTGAGTGGCCCCACTTTATTGAAGAGAGGAACTATCCAAATGGGGTAGATGAATGCCATGATAAAAGTAATGCCTATACTCACCAGACTACTGTAAAACCACCATCTCTTAGGGCTCTTTTTCAACAATAGATAGAACACCCATATAAAAGTGGCTACGCTTAAGAAGAATACCAGAGTCATTTTACCATACTGATCAAGCCATCTTCCAAAACTTTGGTTAGAAAGGCCATAGTCATGTTCTCTAATATAATTCACATAGAAATCGATAGGAAGATTCAGGAGTTGATAAAGACCTATAAAGAAGACCAAGTATATTAAAATAGAAATAAACCAATTTTTCCCCCATCTTGTTGCCAAAGCTCCTAGTTTGCCTGAAAGTCCTGAGACGAGGAGAAGTAAAGGAATCACTAGGGTCCACACCCAATGAATAATCCATAGAAAGTTCCCACTCTGATAATAGTTCATTGCTTGAGCGCTTGCTTCAGGAACCTCTACCTGTGAAAACATCTGAATAAATAATTCAATCATTAAACTGACTCCTCTACAGAAAGTTGCATCTTTAACCCATCAAAAGATTGATTGATCATATCGTGTCCTTTTCTGAGCCAATCATTGAGGTGGATTGCAGAATTTGTTTCATTGGATTAGCTTCTTTTATCAATGTGCTCAAGCAGCAGAGCTATCTGCTCAGGAGAAGGCAACTCGTTTTTCAATTCTTTGGGCAATGTCTTTACCATGTGATATGACGCTACATTGATCGGTTTAGTCGCATCTTTGAGAGCGTATTCAACCACAGTTCTTGTTTTGCTTTTGCAAAGAATAATCCCAATGGCCGGATTCTCTCCTTCAAGACGAACCTTATCGTCAAGAACAGAGAGGTAAAACTGCATTTTACCAATATATTCAGGCATGAATTCCGTCACTTTGAGCTCAATCGCGACCAAAGCTCTCAGCTTGCGGTGAAAAAAGAGTAAATCAATAAAGAATTCTCGTCCCTCGATTTCTAGCCGATATTGTGAACCCATGAAGGAATAAGCATCCCCAACCTCGCGCAAGAAATATTTGATATTTCTTACGATGGCTTGTTCTAACTCGCGTTCTGTATGTTCATCTCCAATTTCGAGGAAATCAAAAGCATAGTCATCCCTAACAGCAAGCTTTGCTTCTGGGTGAAGATTGGTGGGAAGGCTCTTCTCAAAATTTGATTGACTAGAGATCGTTTTCTCATAGGTGCCATTCTCAATGTGGTGGATCAAAACGCGGTAGGTCCACCCGTTCCTCTTCGACATTCTCATATAAAATTCTTTTTCGAGAGGATCTTGGCACTTCGAAAGGAGAGCCACGTTATGCGACCAGCTAATTTGTGCAGACAGTGTCTGCAATTTTTCGCTGTCCTTACAAGAAGAATATAACTCTCTCATAGTATATAGGTTGCGATATGAAAACCCTCTCATGCCAGGGAAATCCTTTTGAAGATCAGCGGCCAAGCTTTTTACGATGGAATCTCCCCACGCGCCCTTTTGCTGCTGCTCGTAAATAGTTTTTCCAATATCTCTATAAACCTCTACGAGTTCAAAGTTAACCGCGCTCAGGGCTCTCGCCTGTGCTGCCTTAATTTTAGAAATAATGGAGGCCAAAATATCTTTATAACTATCTGGTAAAGCGGCAGTCTCAGGAATGTTTTTTAAAACATTTTTAGTCATTAGCTTTGTCTCCTATTTCTCTTTCAAACAATAACCGAATTCCTTCGCATAGCAGGGCTGATTTATCGGTTTTTCGGCGTTCCCTGAGTCTTTTAATGAATAGTTCGTTTAAGAGAGTCTCTTCCTCCTCTGTCATATAAACAGTAGTCTTTGCCTTTTTGGGTGTTTCAGTGTCTTTCGCTTTCATAATCGTCCCTAAAAAATAGTGTTGACCATGATGCCAATCACTCAAAAAAATGTCAACCCCTTATGGTAATTTAATGGTTTGACGTTTTGATGGCCTAGAGATATACTTGACTAGGTTTTTTAAGGGATTTTTTTACGATGAGTCTAAAATCGAAAAGGATAGTTTATTTACTAGCTGCGATCACGTTAGTCTCTAGCGGATTGTTTTTTGGTTCATGCAGTCAAAACAACCACGACAACTATAAAGATTATCAAAGTGGGTACGAGGCAGCTCAAAATGGGCAACAGCCCCCTCCTTTTTGGAGCAATAAATCGAAGAGGGAGGGATATAAGGCTGGATTGAACGATTTACGTTCTGGGAGTAAATCTCCAGTGGAATTTCAATACACAAAGAAAGAGCTCGAGTCCTTGGAGAACCGATGGGATACGTTTGAAGACATGATGACATCGGCTATAAAAGGAGATAGCGATGCAATGTTTGCGGTTGGGTTATCCTGCTTGTATGGCGGAAAAGGGCTTCCGATAAACACAACCTACTCCGACATGTTTTTTGCAAAAGCCGCATCATTAGGTCATGTTCCTTCGTTAGAAAAAGTAAGGGGAATGTATAATGAGCAAATTAATGAGAAAGATTTTTCAAAAGCTTTATTACAGCAAACCTATGTAAATTTAATTATCGCGATGGGTCATGCAGAATACACAATGGATTACCATAAGCTTAGGACTAAATTGATCGAAACTCTCGGAGAAAAAGGAGAAAGGCTTAATAAAGAAATTGAGAGATTAGCCCAAGAGAAGATCGTAATGATCAATCAAAATTTACTTGAACTAGAAAAAAACAAAGGCTCCGAAGATTTGTTCTCTAAACTTAACGACATCACTAGGCTCGATCGTTTTTACGACAACCAACATTGGGCCTCTATAATGGAAGGGAATGATGAAAGCTAAACTCTACAAGATAAGTTATGCGGCGATTTTGATTGCTGTTTTTACTGGTTGTTACTTCTTGTTCGACCACTTCAAGAAACAATCGGACCTAGACAGTTACTTCAGCGACAAACTCGAGCATTGTCATTACACCATGCTGCACCCATGGCGTCGATTGACTACGGAATCCATGAGAGATCATGCGATTGGAGAATGGATGAGACTTAAAGATCAAATGCTGCAAGACGGGTACACGAGAGCTGAGATTGAAAAGATAGATAGCAAGGCGTTTAAAAAGATCCAAAAAGAATTCAACTCTATCAATGACAAACGTTGGAAGGAAATGGAGGATAACATCCTTAACCAAAGGCAATAATTTTCGTTTTAATCCAGAGAGGGGGGATCACATGCGCGCATTAAGACGGCGAAGACTATTGAGTTTTTCGCCCTATTTCCCTGCTAATTCCCTTCATTTCTTTCAGGAAGGCTCTTTCAATTTTTCGTTCACTTTTGGCCTTCAAAGTCATTTTACCATGCTTTTCTCGCCTAAAAAAGACCCCTCCATGCATCCTACAGCGCCCATTTTTCATCCCAGGTTGTTCACATGAGGCACCACCCTTGGTTCGGCATTTGGCGCCACAAATCTTCACACCTCTGATTGGCATTAGTTCTCTTCCCTGGCTATGACAGTTTGCATGAGGGTGTTTCCTTGACCATTGTGGTTATAGTTAACGACGATGTTTTGCGTAGCTCCGTTGCGCTTTTTTTCCAGCTGTTGCATGGCCTCATTACTAAATCGCAATAGATTCAGCCCTAGCCTTTGATCGTCCAGACATCCTTCTGCTAATTTTCGCATCCCCAGCATATGTCCTACAACGATCTGCGCTGCAAATAGGGTTTCCAAGGAATCCCTTGGCTCAATGCACTTCATAAGAGAAACGATACCATCTAGCTCGCTCTTAGAGAATGATCGGTCTCGTCCAAAATCATCCTTGCCGTAGATAGCTATTGCAGCTTCTGAAATCAGAGACTTAGCAACCTTGTCTGAACCAACATGGAAGGCCTGCATAAGCGGAACTAAAGCCTGAGGAGCTTCAATGCAACGAACGGGGGAGGGTTCTTGTTTTTGATCCTTAGCCATGCCTTTACACCCAATAGTAGCCAGCTTGATTAGCTCTCCTCTTGATCTCTCGATCTTCTGCCTCATGCTTTTTGATAGCTTCTACAGCCCCTGCATCTCCTCGTTTTGCTTTAAAAAAAAGTTTCATCCATTTTCTTGCTCGATTTTCTTGCAATTTCTCTAATTTTTCATAGTCATAGAAATCAATACTATCCATCAGCGAGATCTTCATCATGGTATATTTTCTCCCTTTAAGGTTTCGAGTTCGTCTTCTGACTTCATATTTTTGACATTCACTACCTGTCCCTGATTAACATTATATTGTACGCTAATCTGCTGAGCTCCTTTATTCCTGTATTTTTGGAGAGTCTCAAGAACCTTGTGTCCAAACTCAAATAAATCAATCGGAACTCTATGCTCTTCTGCCATTTCTATTCCTCGGATATAGGAAATCGCAAATTGAGTTGCGAGGGCTGCTTCAATCGCATCTCCTGGCTGGAGAGATTCAATCAAATGCATGACCATCTCTACCTGTTCGTTTGTTGCAACAGCCTTTGGCCTTATGTAGTTGCCCTTGTAGTCCCATTGAGGCGGCTTCTTTAGCTGGTAAGCAGATTTAATGGCTCCTTGAACAATCCGTCGCACAACCTCTTGATTGCCAGAAGGTCTATCGATCCTAATTGGATTGAAATCCTGAGGCACGGGATAATAAACATCTTCAGGATTTTTTCTCTTTTTAGCCATTCAAAGTCCCTTTTTTTATTTTATAAAATACATAATTTTTTCTAAAATCTCTAAATCCAGCGATTTATACCGAAATGCTAACAAGCCATCAATCTTGATTGTAGAGCAGTTAAAAGCGCCGCTACTTCCCTTCCCAATATTGAATACCAGCTTCAAACCACTTTTTTAAATTTACACCATCAAGAATAAATGAGTCTGCCGGAGATTTTCTTGTTTCTGCTGGCCAAGCTCGGAGATTTAAGAATGACGAACGCCAATAGTCATATTGCTCCCGTCCAGCTTCATCACAATCCAGACAGTACAGAACTCTAGTTCTTTTTTGAAGCCACTCAAATGTTTCAAGATCAGGTTTCTTAGTTGCGCCTCCCAGACCCACACATGTGCAAAATTCCCCGATTTCCTGAACAAGCAACATTGCATCGAATTCACTCTCAACAACCAAGGCAACTTGATTTGTTCGAAAACCAAAGATAGAAGTTCTATTTGATCCGCCAGGAATCTGTTTATATTTACCGTATGGATCTCCTTGCACCCAATCAAGATCTCTAATTTTTAATTTAAAAACCTTACCCGAAACTATGTCAGCAATAACGGGCCCCCTTGGCAAACAAAGCTTTTTCTCCGGTTCATCTAATCCCCATTCGGACCGATATTGAAAACGCTTTTCAGGATTCCAACCTATGCGGTAGCGGTGAATAGTATCGATGGTCCACCCATACTTCGATTTCAGAAAGACTATTGCCTCATGATCAATTAGAAGGCGTTGATGAGAACTCTCACAAAACTCTTCAGCTTTTCCTTGCCAGGAACGCCCGGGTAAATGAATTGTTTCAATGTGGATCGGCTTATGAGAAAAACCGTGAGTAGGGAAGGGCTCACCGACTTGATCTACCGCCTCTTTAAAAGTCATGCCCAGGAAATCTCTGCAAAATTGAATTGAATTGCCCTGGATACTGCATCGACGACACCAGTATCGACCTCCTCTATCTTGATTGGGCCATATTCTGAACCGATCACTTCCCCCATCAGGACATGCAGGGCAACGGGCGCTATATTCACCACCTTTTGTTGCCGCTACTTTTTTAGGATCCAATCCAGCCTGCATAGCCAACTCAATCAACATCAGCATCTCTGCTTTGTATATTTTGATTCCATGCGACAATCGCGACATTGCGACAAAACCATCGCTTTTCATAGAGAAAAATCGAACATTTTAAGGTCGCGACAACATGGCGACTTGTTGCGACAAATTTGGGTGAGACTCGCCTTGTCGCAGTCTGTCGCGCTTTTGTCGCAAGAACTTTTTGAAAACATTTATCCATGCAAAAACCTTGATTGTCGCAATGTCGCAACTGTCGCAAGTTCTCAAAAAACACATTCCCACCAATTTTTTCTCTCTGGCACTGGCTTCACATATTCATGTTGAAAAAGAATCTGGATCATCCTTTCTGCCATTTTTTTAGTCCGGACGGCATTTGGGCCATTCCTCATGATCTCGCGAGCGTTAAATTGTTTGAGTTTTCGTTTTTGAAGAAATTCCAAAACACTCTGCGCCAGTTCCAACTCCTGATCAACAAACGCGATGCCGTTAATCCTCAGGGCTTCATTGAGATACCACTGAGCAATTGTTACAGCTTTTCCCATCGTTTCCGCTGAGATCTCTAAGGCCTGAAGGTCTTGAAAAGTTTCTAAAATCCCGGCTATACGGGCTGCGTGCTCCGCAATTTTTTTTGCAAAAGAATAACAAGGCCTATATCGGCCGTTGAGACCGAGTTCTGACTCCACTGACTCGTAAAACTCTTTCCACACTTCTTTTGCCTCAGGAGAAAGCTCGATAGGTTGTGGAACGAGTTCGTTTTCCGTGCCCTGCTTCAAAGGCAGACCACCCTCTACGTCTAGAATTTCATTACATCGATTCCAGAAGGCCAATAGATGCTCGTCCCGATTTAAATCTGCTTTGTTATACTCTCCCGTATCTCCGGCGGCCGGCGGAAATGCAGTTAAAAACCGGGCCATGATCCCTTGCTCTCGCATTTCAGGATTAGAGATAAGCTTATTGAAGATGACTGGTTGTAACATCAGATGAGAAGCCAAACGGCGCCCAGCAAGTCGATACCTCTCTTCAGAGCGGATTCGCGTAATGACATCTCCATCCCAAAGCTTGGAGAGAACAGCGATTGTCTTCAGAAGATTTTCCTTGTTCATTGAATAGCCCCCAATGAATCTTGCTCCCTCATCAGAAAACAGCCCTAGCGAAGGGCGGCCAAGATAGTAGAGACGTTGAAGACCCTCTATTGTCGGCTCATCGCAAATGACGATCGGCTCAAGAGGTCGCTTTGGTTCAATCAGAGCAGCCAACTCTTCATTGATATTATCTGGGCAAATGCGTAAAAGTTTTTTGCGTTTAGCAGTCCAAGCCTCATGGTCATTTTTGTATCTCTCCATTTCAGCTTTAAATTCCGATTCCAGCACTTCGCGTTGATAGGCGTGGATCGATTTTAGCGCCTGCTTGTCTGCGGTGCTCTTTCGATCTCCACTTGTGGCAACCGTCAAAAAAAACTCTGATAGCGGATGGATCCTTCCGTCAATGACCACGTCTCTGTGGCCCTGAACACAAAGAGACGCCGTAGATAAAAAAGAACTCCCGCAGATCGAGTCGGCAACCTTCGATGAGTGAATAATGCTCTGAGCCGCTTTGTCCATGAATCTTCCCAATGCCCAAATGGGAAAAGGTTCTGGAGGGGGTATTTCTCTTTGAAGAGGGAGGGGCTCTGTGCTCTTCTGTTTTTCAGCATATTTTGCCTCTAATGCTTCAGCTTGTTTTTGGGCATTAGAAAAAGCCGGTTGTTTTTCCTCGATAGGAATGCTATTGGTTGATAAAATGTGTGGCATCTTGTAGTTCCTTGTCATTAGCAATTGCCGATGGTCAGATCAGCAATTGCACTTCTGAAATTCATTATTGAGGGCTCTTCTTAGGAGCCCTCCGATTATTTCTGTTCCTGTGCGGCAGTTATTTCAGTCTGAGCCCGGATCTGTTTTAAGAACTCAGCTTCATCAACCAAGATTCGTCGTCCAATTTTGACAAAGACATTGTGGAACCCATTCGTCTTGCGAAAAAAAGCAAGATGCCTTAGGCCTCCAATCGGAGGCCAAGGATGATATTTGGGCCAATCCACAAGCGGTATAAATTTTGTTGCCTCCTGTATCTTGGGTAGGTTATTAGGGGTATCTTCTATTTTTAACATCGTATCTCCTTGTTAGGTGTTGCTCAGAACCGCTTAGTTCTTTACCTAAAAGAAATATCAGAAATCGCTCTCTATTGTTGATTGCCTTCTAGGAAAAATTTTCTCATAAAAGGCAAACGATCTGGATCCATGCAACGCTCTAATTCTTTTGCACTATTCAGCAAAGGTGCAATGGTTTCTTTTTCTGATGGGGAAAAAGTCTCGACTCTCATGTCTTTCAAAATTAAATGCATATTTATAAACTTGAGCTCGATGATTTTCATATCCTTCCTCGTATTAGCCGGAATCTCATGTATTTTTTCATGGTTATAACTATTAAAAAGAATTTCTAAACACCAACGTCTAGCGAGTGTTTTTATAAAATTAGAAGCATCTTGAAGATATGTTGCCAAAACAGGATTGGACAATATGAAATGAACCATTTCTCCCTCCGTATAATTTCCCATCAGATCGTGACCTATAGAGTCTGTTACAAGAAGGGCTACCGTTTTCGTTATCTCCTTGAGCAGAGAAAATCGAAATGCCCGCCCCATTTTAACAGCTTGAATTGGGGTCAAAGAATTCTTAGAATCTCTCATTGTTTCAAATAAATAGTTGATAGATCGGCGAATGCTTTTTCGTTCAGCATCACAAGATTTTTTTGCAGAACCAAACCGTTCCATCAAAGGATGCCGACATAGAGCGGAAATCGACATAACCTCCTCACGATTTAAAATGAATTGCGCTACCGTTTGATCAACTGTAAATTTCAATAGATTTCTCTGTTTTTTCGACTTTTCGATCTGTTCCAATTCCAAGTGCCTTGCTAGCTCCCGAGACAAAATTAAGTCGTTTGACAATCCAAAAGTAATTGCATCAGTAGGAGGAATAAGAAATGTCTGATTTGCTCCGTAACAAGATAAATAAAGATTGGCTGGAACATTTAAGATCTCGCCTGAAAGAATCCCTCTCTCTAATATGACTATAGCTTTTTGAAATTCTGGCCCTAGCTGCTTTGGACAATAGCCATTTTCAGACTGAGGGGCTAGAAAGACATTTCTTCCTAGCTGAAGATAATGAGGAACTCTGGCTGCACGATAGCACAGATCGCTAGGCCATCTATTAGTCAAAATAAAAGCTGCTTCATGAAGCTCCCACATTCGATGCTGTAACAAGATATCGATTCGAGGAACAGGAACTGGATTCATCTATACCTCTCCAAAAATCTTTGCATTCATTTGAGAGACGACCTTATCTTTATGGCTATCGCAAAGATGGGCGTAGATTTTTACACAAGCTAGAGTTTTATGCCCCAAAGCCTCAGCCACTTCCAGCAAAGTTGCTCCATTCATGGCAAGATAACTGGCGAATGAGTGCCGGAGATCATGGAAGCGAAAATTTTCAATTCCAGCCTTTTTAAGAGCCATTTCCCAGGAAAATCTAGGATCTATCGGTTTATACGGAGAAACTCCGGGGAAAAGTAAGTCCGTCACCCGAGTACGAGTTTCTTTTAATTTCATGATGAGCTGCAATGCCAGTCCTTTAATAGGAACGCTGCGTCTTTCGCCATTTTTTGTATCGTGAAGGGTGATTCTTTCCCTTTGCAAATCTAGATCATCCCAATGAAGGTTGATAAGTTCACCTAAACGCATCCCCGTGCTGAGAGCAAGAACAACGATTGGGTATAGCAGCTTATTAGAGGAATTCTGACAGGCCGCAAGCAACCTCTCTCTCTCTTCTTCAGACAAAAATCTGACTCGCCCCTTTGGCTCTTTGGGCTTATTCACTTTGCCACTAGCCATCGGATTATCTTGCAACCACCCAAATTCTTTAATCGCAACACTGAACATATGGCTCAACACAGCTAGATACCTTCTAACGGACCCATTTGAGCGAAGCTTACCTCTTACAGTAATCTCTTGTTGCAATCGATCTCTATACTCCGTGATCAAAACAGGAGTAATATCGGACAATCGGCGCTCACCTAATTGAGCCTTCCACCAGCGAATTTCTGCTATTTGTTTCGAAGAGGCAATTTTCTTTAAATGCCCTTTTTCATACCGCTCGATCAACTCCTTCAGAGTATGCTTCCTAGCTTCTGTCGCATGGAGGAATTTGCCATCTTCCATAGCAGCCAAAATTCTATTTCGTTCTTTAACTGCATCAGTTTTTCTTCTATGAGATTGAAAAACGTGTGGAAACCCTTTTTTTCTGATCTGGAAGCAGTATCGGGTGCTTCCATCTTTTGACAGCCGTTCGAATATTCCATCTCTTTGGCTTTTGCTCATGAATACCTCCAAAACAAAGCAGAAGAGCTTACCAAATCTGACAATTCATCACAACTTCGCATATACAATGCGATGTATTGATCAACGGATTCACAATGAAATAACAAGAATATCGAGAAGGAATTCGCGTAAAGTTGCAAAAAAGTTGCATTGAAGGAAAAAGCATATAAGAAAAATGCGGCTACGTGTTGTGGGCGCTTGCAACTAAATTGCAACTGCAAATGGCATAAAAAAGAGGGAAGCTGAACGTAAATATCTGAAAATAAAGATGCCTGAAAGAGGACTCGAACCTCCGACCTTCGCATTACGAATGCGCTGCTCTACCAACTGAGCTATCCAGGCATAGAAAAAGCACTTATACCGTTCGCGACTCAACAATCGGCTATTGGACGGGATTGAAAGCTGCCAAAAATCGAATGCGGCAAAGTGGGCTAGTATGAGGCAATACAGCCCACTTTGCCGCATTCGATTTTTGGCGCTTTGAAGCCGTCCAATAGCCGATTCTTGAGTCACGAACGGTATATTTGAACGAGCGCTTTAAAGATTACATTATCGTAATACATAGGTCTTTTTTATTCAATCAATTATGATTTAAAACAACCTAACATATCCTATTTTTGCTCAGCGAACATCGAATCAATCTCTTTTATTGATGAGCTCCATTCCCAAGCCATTCCAGCCACAAAAAACTATTGTAAATTTATTAAAAGAGTCTTTTACGACAGGATCTCTTGTAGAAGCGAAAAAAAGAGCTTGCCCAGTTTAAATCCTCCTTGTTAGGATTTCATACCAACAACCCTTTATTAGGATTTATCTTATGTCCTCTTCGCGCACCTCATTTTTGGCTTGGATGATCTGGATCATCGCCTCAATTTTTTATGCCTACCAATATGTCCTTCGCGTCATGCCCAACATCATGTTGAACGACATTATGCAGCAATTTCATATTGACGCCGCCACGTTCGGACAGTTTGCAGGCATTTATTATATTGGCTATTCGCTCATGCACCTTCCCATCGGCATTGCACTCGACCGCCATGGCCCCAGAAACATCATGAGCGGCTGCATCCTTTTGACGGTCCTAGGTCTTACTCCGCTTCTTTTCAGCGACAACTGGGTTTTCCTCATTTTAGGAAGAGGCTTGATCGGCATCGGCTCATCAGCTGCGATCCTAGGGATTTTCAAAATTATCCGCATGACCTTTAAAGAGGCCAGATTCCCCCGCATGCTGAGCCTTTCGGTTACTATCGGCCTACTCGGAGCGATTTACGGAGGAGAACCGGTCAACTATTTGCGCTCAAAACTCGGCTATGAAGCGGTCATCTACTCTTTTGCCATCGCAGGGATCCTATTGGCTCTCGCCACCTATTTTTTAATCCCGCACACCAAAACCCCTTCGCAAACGACGATTCGAGGCGATATTAAAGAAGTCTTGAGCCACCGCAAAGTCTTATGGACCTGCCTTTCTGCTGGCCTTATGATCGGACCTCTAGAAGGTTTTGCCGACGTATGGGGAACCTCCTTTCTGCAGCAAGTCTACGGACTTAGAGGAGCTGTGGCGGCAAGCCTTCCTTCGATGATTTTTATCGGGATGTGTTTTGGAGCTCCCGTGCTCAACTGGATTGCAGAAAGAGCGAGAAACTACCTGCTGACGATCATCGGCTCAGGGATCGCCATGGCTGCAGGGTTTATTTTACTTCTCACCTATCAGACCTCCAATATGCTCCTAACGATCAACTTCCTCGTCATTGGCGTTTGCTGTGCGTATCAGATTTTAGCCATTTATAAAGCCTCTACTTATGTCCGTCCGCAGATTGCAGGTCTTACGACCGCGGTCGCCAACATGATCATGATGACATTTGGCTACGCGTTTCATACGGCTATGGGAACAATCATCAATGCGATGGGAGGGCCAAGCTCCGCCCAAGCGCTCTTCTACGGGGTCGGCGTTATCCCTATCGCGCTTTGCTTGGGATCTCTTGGATTTATCGTTTTATTCCTCAGAGAAAAGATACTCGGTCAGGAACGTTAAATTTCTATTTTCAAATTATGACAAGATAAAGTATGAAAAAATTGACATAGCACGTGATTCGGCTATTTGATTTTGAGGCCCGTCCGCACAATCCTATAAGCTGCTTTCTGTGCTATGCCACCTTTTATACTATACCGTTCGTAACTCAAGAATCGGCTATTGGACGGGTTCAAAGCGCCAAAAATCGATTGCGGCAAAGTGGGTTGTATTGCCTCATACTAGCCCACTTTGCCG
>JAJXYX010000004.1 GCA_021780355.1 bacterium
TCGCCTCGATCGATCATCAAACGCAAGTGATCAACTGGAAACGCGAAGCGTTGGAAGGCGATAGGGACTTAAATCCAAAGAAACTGAAAAGTCGAAGAAAACTATAAACTATAGGGGGCGAAGCCCCATGAGCTGTGAAAAAAAACTAGACTAAGGCGGCTGTTTTTTGTTTTTGGCGAAGCGTTTTTTGGATCTCTTGCCGATAGCATTTATAGCAGGCTGGAAAGTATTTTTCTTCTGCTCCTAATTCGACGGAGGGGCCTTCGTTTGTGGCAGAGCCGTTGATGTGTTTTAGGTTCATGATGGATTTACGCGTACAGAAATGGCATGTTGCTTTAACCTCTTCGATCGAATCGGCAAGTTCGAAAAGACGAGATGAACCTTCAAAGAGGTGGGTTTTGAAATCTGTGCGAAGACCATAGCAAATAATGGGAAGGTCCCACTCCATGGTGATGCGGCGAAGCTCCTCGATCACTTTAGCCGAGAGGAATTGCGCTTCGTCAACTAAAATGCAATTGACTCCGCTATAATCAATGCCTTGAAGAGAAGTTTCGTCGACGATGAGAACGTCAGCTTGCATCTCAAGACCCGCGCGGGATTTGATTCTTTCTCTCCCAAAACGGACGTCCAAATCGGGCTTCATCAGAAAAATCTTTTTTCCTTGCTGTCGATAATTGTGGGCGACTGCTAACAAATTGAGCGTCTTAGCGCTCCCTACAGTTCCATACCGAAAATATAACTTTGCCATAGAGAACTCTCCTTGTTGACTCATGATTTGATGATCAGATTATATGATCTGAAAGGAAAAATACAGCTTAAGATTTTGAGCTCACCGAAAACTTAGGTTACGAACGGCATAGAGCAGTCTGCACAAACTCAAGGCTTTGATGCGGATTTTGCCGTCCAAAGAAAGAAGATAATCAAGAAAAAGCCAAGCAGACTCACCATGGGGAAGCTAAGAAACCCCCACAGTTCAATGAGATTTTCTGAGCATTCCGTTTTATAGCCGCACAAGGCCGGCATTCTCATGGAAGGAAGAAAAATGCTGAGCACTTGATAGAATGCAAATAATGTGCCAAAAAAGGCGAGGGGCAAAGCGTAAGTAACGATACGGGCATCTTCTTTGTAAGCGGCGATGCCTAAGATCAAAGCGAGAGGAAAAAGGCAGATTCTTTGATACCAGCAAAGATGACACGGCTCGTTATGGAGAAATTCGCCGAAAAATACGCTGCAAAGCAGCCCGAGAAGTGAAATCAGCCATGCTAAATAGAGCGCGTGGGTTTTGATGATGTGTTTCATGGTCCGCCTTGTAAAAATTGTTCGATCATCGTTTGAATCGAAGAAAAAGATCCCGTCGAACCTGGAACCCCATTAATGTAGAGCGTGGGAGTGCCAAACTCTTCTCCCATAATTTCTTTTGCCAAAGCTAGATTTTTTTCGAGTGTCGCTTCGTGGCAATCGGTCATTACGCAGGCTTTAAATTGTAGTAAATCAATACCTCCGATCGATTTGGCTAAATTGATCAGCTGCTCTTGGATCGATGTTTTAGTCTCTCTTTCTCCAAAACCTTGGCAAAGTCCATGGACATAGGAAAAAAATCGATCAGGAGCGATCTGATAGACCGCAAGGGCCGCATTCGCCAAAGGTTTTGACTCGGGAAGAAAAGCGAGCGGCACAATCGTAAAGCTTGCATACCCCGGCGTAATATAGCTCTCTTGAATCCGGGGCAAAAGCTTTACATTGAACGATCGGCAGCTCGGACAGCGGAAATCTTCAAACAAAACCATCTGGATCGGCGCATTCTTCCTCCCTAGGGTAGGGCTCCCAGAAATATGGATCTGAACCGGGGCAGGCTGGCTTTTCTTATGATAAAACCAGCCTCCCCCCAAAGCTGCGCAGGCGATTAAGGTCGTGGCTAAAACTAAAATCTGTTTGCGGGTAAAATATCTGTCCATATGCTCCTCATACAAAAACCGGCAAAAGAGCGCAAGAACAAGAAATATTAATTACCTTTTCTAAATGAAAAAGAAAGATTAATTGGCAATTTTGAAAAACTTATTTTTTTTCTTTCTTGTATGTCGAATGTTAACCATTGATCGATAAGAACAAGTTGACTTTCAAGATGTTTAATCAAGCCTGCAGGAAGCCTTGACTTGCTGGCCAACGCTCGATAGATCTTTTGAGCCTCTTCGATTTTCCCTAAATCAATCGCGTTATCCGCACAGATGAGATCCAGGGCAAACTGGTAGACCCAAGGATAGTATCCCGAGCTTAAAGGGGTGGGAACAGGGAGGGTTTTAGCGTATTTCATCAAAATATAGGCCATCGCCGGGCGATTGAGAAGAGCTTCGCAATTGGCGATCCTTTCCAAAGGCTCCATCCTGGAAGGATCGAATTGATAAGCTTTTAAATAACTCTCTTTATAAAGAGAAGAATCGTATCCCAGATGTTCTTGGATCTGTCCTACGCAGAAAAGAGCCCAAAATGTCTCGTCTTGAGCCCCTTCCATGCCCCCTCTGATCTCATAATATTTCAGGGCTTGAAGAAAGTCCTGAGCGCCAAAATACGTTTGAGCTAAATAAAAATAGGCCCTTGCGTCTTGCGGATTGTCTTGAATTGCTTGTTTTAAAATGAAGATATCTTTTTCATGCTGCTGAGGATCGCGAGAACGAGCTCCATCTTGCACAGACTCGGTCCATATCGTATCTAAATGTCCCGAAATGACATTACCTGGATGCTGAATCGACTCATGCAATACCCCAGCCCATCGCCACAAAGGATCGTTTTTGATCAGTTTTGGAAAATAAAATTCTTGGCCCGTCCCGACTGTTTTTGTAAAATAATAATCTTTAACAAGAGAGCTTTTATCAAATGAAGGGAAAATATGCATAATTTCATCCGCGTCAACGAAAAAAACATAATCCCCTTTTTGTCTGGCAAGGTCTAACGCCTCATTTCGATTGTGTTCAAAGTTGCGCCAAGGACGCTCATGCAGCTCGCCTGGACACCCTTGCATAAATTCCCGGATTACGGCTTGCGTGCCGTCTGTAGACCCCGTATCCACGATCACCCAATAATCAATGAATTCTTTGAGAGCGGCTAAACATCTACGGATCACATGAACTTCATTTTTAACAATCATATTTAAACAAACAGTTTTCATAACAACCTTTATTAAAAACATTAAAAATTAAACTAATATTATTTTTTTCAAAAAATAGCAATAAAAATAGATTTCTTGTTTTTCAAAAATCCCTATTGACTTTATGAGGACCAATTAGGTAGGATTCATCCTTTACAAGGACGTTTTTTTTATTCGTGCAGCCTAAAATCTACACCGTCGACGAACACCGGATACTTCCAGAAAAAATCGACTCCCACGCTTTTTATGTCATTGAAAAACTGCGAGAGGCAGGCCATAGCGCCTATCTCGTCGGAGGCGGAGTACGCGATTTGCTGCTCGGCGAAAAACCGAAAGATTTCGACGTCTCTACCTCGGCATCTCCCGAAGAAATCAAAAGTTTGTTCCGCAATGCGATCCTCATCGGGCGCCGTTTTCGACTTGCCCACATTCGATTTGGTCAAAAAATCATTGAAGTCGCGACGTTCCGCTCCGGAGATACCGAAGCGCCGGATCTCATTGTCCGCGATAACGTCTGGGGCTCCGAAGAAGAAGATGTACTCCGAAGAGATTTTACAATCAATGGTCTTTTCTATAATCCAAGAGAGCAAACGGTCATCGATTACGTTCAGGGCTACCCCGACTTGGAGCAAAGAATTTTACGCACGATAGGACAGCCCGATCTCCGCTTTATCCAAGATCCTGTAAGGATGATCCGCCTCATTAAATTTTGCGCAAGATTCCAATTCGAAATCGATCCACCGACCCATGAGGCCCTTTTAAATTGCAAAGAGGAGATCGTTAAGAGCTCTCCTGTGCGCATTTTAGAAGAGCTGCTGCGGATGCTCGAATCGGGATCCGCCCGCCCTTTTTTCCATTTGCTGCATGAATACGGACTGCTTCGCTCTCTTTTGCCAGCTCTATCTAGTCATATCGAGCAAGACTCCTCTCAAGTCATGATGCAGCTTTTGCAAGAAATTGACGAAGGAGTGAAACAAGATCGCAAAGCGCCTGATCGGTCGGTTTTGCTGGCGGCTTTGCTCTTTCCCATGATGCACGCCCATTTGCTGCAGCAAATCGAAAAAACAGGCCAAATTCCCCATTTGGGACAAATCGCCGAGCAAGCGGGAAAACTGATCGATTTTTCTTTTTCCCCCTTCTTTAAACTGCCGAGAAAACTGCAAGGAGCCGCGAGCTTTGTTTTAGCTTCCCAATACCGGTTCGTTCCTCTCGACGGGCGGCTGCGCAAACCTAAAACGGTCGGAGACCCTTTCTTCTCTTACGCGCTCGATCTCTTTAAAGTGCGCTGCGCCTTAGAACCTGATTTACTCCCTTATTATGAAAAATGGGACGAGCTGCCCCGCTCTTTTTCCTATGAAGGAGAAGAAGCTGGTCTAGCGAGGCCCAAAAGACGCCGGCGAAGAAGAAGATCATGACACGGATGCCCTCTTGCACAGCTTTATTTGTTGCGCCGGATGTCACTTTGTATCATACAGGTCCCGCTTTAGACCACGGCCCGCTCCCCTCTGTTTTCTATTTCGCCCTTTCCGGTCAAGACAGCTTATGTCTAGACCCCTATAATCAGCCCGTTCAATTTTTGTCAGGACAGATGCTTCGAGTGTTTTCCTTAACCCTCCCTGCTCACGAAGCGGGACTCTCCCCTCACGACGCTCTCGGAACCTGGGCTGAAGATTTATCCAAAGGCATCGACTGTTTGCAAACCTTCATCGATCAAATCCAGCTAACTCTCGATTTTGCGATCAGCAAAGGATTTGTCGATCCTCATCGAGTAGCGATCGCGGGGCTTTCTCGAGGCGGATTGATCGCAGCTCTCGCCGCAGCCCAAGAACCGAGATTTCGAACCCTTCTCGCCTTTGCGCCTTTGACAAAACTCGCGTTGGCAAAAGAATTTTCTGCCCTGAAAGAAAATCCCCTTGTCGCCTCTTACGATGCCATGAAGAGAGCAGATCTTCTCGCAGATCGACGCATACGCCTCTACATTGGCAACCGCGATACAAGAGTCTCTACGGAAGCCTGTTTTGCCTTTACCATGGCGCTTGTTGAAAAGGCCCATGAGGCCCGCATCAGGTCCGCGCCCATTGAGCTCATCGTCTCTCCTTCCATTGGGCAAATGGGACATGGCACCTCTGCTGAAATTTTCCGCCAAGGAGCGAATTGGCTGATCGAGTGTTTGATCCATCATGGTTGATGTATTTATTTTAGCTGCCGAGCCGAGCGCCGATTTGCAAGGAGCGCACCTTATCGAAGAGCTTTTGAGGCAAAACCCTAACCTCAAGATTTCAGCCGTGGCCGGTCCGCGCATGCGCGCTTTACCTATTGAAGTCGTAGCTCCCATGGAAACGCTGCAGGTCATGGGGTTTTTAGATGTAGCCAGAGCCTTGCCGCGCATCATCCAACAATTTTTCCGTCTTCGCAACTTGCTCGTCAAACTCAACCCAAAAGCGATTGTCTGCATTGATTATCCAGGATTTAATCTCCGTTTAGAAAAAGCTCTACGCAAAAAAGGGTATAAAGGAAAACTCATTCACTACATTTGCCCCTCTGTTTGGGCCTGGAAAAAAAAGAGGATCGGCCAAATGGAAAAAACACTCGATCTTTTGCTCTCTGTCTTTCCTTTTGAAAAAAAGTATTTCACTTCTCCCAAACTCTCTGTAGAATATGTCGGCCATCCCCTGACTAAAGCTGTCGCAGATTATACCTCTTCTATCGATTTTCTCTCCGCCTACTCGCTCAAAGGGCCGATCATAGCGTTGTTTCCTGGCAGCCGTAAATCAGAGATCGAACATAACCTCCCTCTGCAGCTCGAAGCTGCCAAAAAACTCTGCCAGCTCGACCCTAAATTACAGATTGCGATTTCAGTGGCCTCAAAAGATAGAGAAGCCCAGGTATGGAGCCTCGCAGGTCTCAAAGCCGTGTGCATCCCTTTTGAACATACCTACGATCTCATGCGCCACGCCCATCTAGCGATTGCCACATCGGGCACCATCACCTTAGAGCTCGCCCTTCATGATATTCCTACCGTGGTCACTTATTTCATCAAACCTTTGGATCTTTTCTTGGCTCAAAAAATCTTTCGCATAAGACTCCCCTTTTACTGCATCGTCAACATCATCACGTCGAGCCCAGTCTATCCAGAGCTCTTCGGCCCCCACCTGACCCCGGAAAACCTCTACAACGCTTCTCTAGAAATGCTCAGAAGCCAGCCCTCGCGCGCCGCGTGCCAAAAGGGATGCCAGCTCCTTAAGGAGATGTTGGGAAATCCCCCCGCCAGCGAGCTGGCCGCTCAAAAAATCCTCGAGACGATCTAATCTCAGGAAAATAACATTGAATTTTAAGAGGAACCTCATTACATTTGGAGGTTACTATCTAACTTCAGCCAGATTTCTATGTCCGAACCGTTTAAAATATATATTGACCGCTTGCGAGGCGGCGCCAATCAGGTCATTGACGCCCAGCTAGACCCCTCATTTTTAGACGTAAACGAACCTGATCTTTCGTTTCCGGAGCCGGTCCAACTGAAGGGAGACGCTTATCTTACAGATGAGCATCTCATTATCCATTTAAAAGCCTCTGCGAAAGCGATTCGTCTCTGCGCTATTTGCAACCAGCCGACGCCGACAGAGGTTGTGGTTCATAATTTTTACCACACAGAGATGATTCAGGATATTCCATCAGCCGTCTTTGATTTCAGAGAGGTTCTGCGAGAAGCGCTGCTGATAGAAATTCCTTTAGTCGTTGAATGCAACGAAGGAAAATGTCCGGAAAGGGGAGCGATAGCCCCCTTCATGAGCTCGAAAGAGCGCAAAGAAAATCCGACCTATTTCCCCTTCACCGACATAGATATGTAAAATTTAACTTGAGGAGAATCCACCATGGCAGTACCACGTAACCGCGTTTCAAATGCGAAGAAAAATTCGAGAAGAGCGCACCATGCAAAAACACCGAAAAACGTATCCGCTTGCGAAACTTGCGGCAAAATGCGCATGCCTCACCGAGTATGCCCATCCTGCGGTCATTACGGCTCTCGCGTGATCGATGCAGAAGCGAAATAAATCGATCCGAATCGGCATCGACCTCATGGGCCACGACACAGCTCCTGAGGTTTTATTAAAGGCACTGCAGCAGCTGCCGCTGCCTGAGCACACCAGTCTCTTGGCGATTGGCTTGCCCCAGTATGAACATCTAGCTTCCCCCTTAGCGTATCAAAGCGCCTCTCAAGTCATCGAAATGAACGATCCTCCCTTGGCAGCAGTCCGCAAAAAAAAGGATAGCTCTCTCTCTTCAGGCCTTCGCCTTCTCAAAGAAGGTTCTATCGACGCCTTCATTTCAGCTGGCAACACAGGAGCTTTGGTCAGTGCATCTAAAATGATCCTAGGCATGGCGCCAGGCTTTTCAAGACCCGCTCTCCTCGCTCTACTGCCTACAAAAAAAAAGCCCCTTGCCATTGTCGACGTAGGCGCTAATATTGAAGCCAAAGCATCTCAACTCGTTCAATTCGCTTTCATGGGGGCTGCTTACCAAAAAAAGCGCGGCATCGAACGCCCTGCCGTTGGCCTTCTCAACATCGGCTCAGAATCCATCAAAGGCACAGCAGAACTGCGCCTAGCCTATGAACTTCTCTCCAAACTCTCCTCACCTCCTTTCCATTTTCTCGGCAATATCGAAGGCAACAGAGCTTTTCAAGGGGACATCGATGTACTTGTCACAAATGGTTTCACAGGAAATATCTTCCTTAAAACCTCAGAGGGCATTGCCAATCTTCTCTTAGAACAGCTTCTTACCCATATCCCCCAAGACACCCTAGAGCCCCATCTAGCCTCTCTCAAAAGCCAGCTCCACTATACCGAATACCCAGGGGCTCTCCTCGCAGGAGTTCAAGGCACGGTCATCAAATGCCACGGCTACTCCACCCCCAAAAGCTTTGTTAGCGCAATCAATGGTGCCGTTCAGCTTTCTTCTGCCTAATTTCTAGATATACCATCCAACAGCCAATTCTTGAGTCACGAACGGTCTAATAACGACACTATATGAAAAGCCGTTTCCCAGGCCTGAAAACCCATCACTTCTTCATCGAACAAAATATCATCATCTAGAGAGGGAAAAAGCAAAGAATAGCCATGATCGAAATGTTCTCTAAAACTTTCTCCCGCATCTGTCCATCTCGTCAAACTAGACACATACGCCACACCTGCAATCGCAGCGAAACCGATGAGGCCAACCGCCCGAATTTTCTCACTGCACATAGAAAAGTTTGTATATTCCCTGAACATTTCCTTGCACTCATCGAGAAAAACTCCATTCATAAACACCCTCATTTTTTTAAGGAAAAACTTTAACACAAAAAAAAATATATATTCACCAAAAAAAATCAAAAGGAGTCCAGAGTTGACGAAGTCCTTTGGCAGGGCGCGGGATGGAGTCCCGCCTTTTCCTCTCCTATACCCAACGTGATTCAAAATTTGGCCTCTAGGCGGGATTGAAACCCGCCTAGAGGCCAAATTTTGAATCACGTTGGGTATATCTGATATAACACTAGAAAATGATTGCGAAATGATGTATGCTCATTTTTTTGCTTTGAGGAAGTTATGCATGAAATTTTATTAAATATTGAGTCGAAAGAGACCCGTTTTGCCTACCTCAAGCATGGCCAGCTGCATGATTTGATAGTGGACCGAAAAAAATCGCGTCAGATTACAGGAAACATTTACCGCGGGCGCGTGACGAATACCTTGTTAAACATCCAATCGGCTTTTGTCGACATCAACGAGGGGGAAAACGGCTTCATCCATATTAGCGACATTTTGGAAAATACGAAAAAGTTTGAAGAGATGTTCGACATGGACTTTGAGCTGGACTATGACATTTCTAAAATGGGATCGAAGCCGAAGCCGAAAGACATTACGCAACTTTTAAAGACAGATCAGGCCGTGCTGGTGCAAGTCGTTAAAGAGCCGATCGGAACGAAGGGGGCAAGACTTACTTCGAATATTTCGATTGCGGGGCGGTATTTGGTGCTTTTGCCCAATAATCCCCATAGAGGCGTGTCGAGGAAAATCGAAGATAAAAACTCGCGCGATCGGCTCAAACAGCTGATCCGCTCTTTTGAAATGCCCCAGGATATGGGACTGATTTGCAGAACGGCGAGCGCTCAAGCAACTCCAGATATGCTCATTGATGAGGCGACCGAGCTGCTGCATAACTGGCAGGCGATCGTGGAAAAATTTAATCAAGCAACGGGACCGACTCTTTTGTTTGAAGAATCCGATCTGATTAAACGGGCGGTGACTCTTTGCGTCGACAAAAAATACGACAGACTCCTCATTGACGATTACGCGACCTTTCAAAGATGCAAACATATTTACCAAAAATATGCGAATGAACACCCGCTGAAAATCGAATTCTACCGCGATAAGACGCCGATGTTTGAGCGGTTCAATGTCGAAAGAGAGATCGACCGAGCAGTCAAAAGAAAAATTTGGCTAGGTTCGGGAGGTTATCTGTTTTTTGATCGAACAGAAGCGATGTATACAATCGACGTCAACTCAGGAAGAAGCTCCTTAAACGTCAACGGCAGCGATGTCGAAGAGACGTTGGTGCGGATCAATTTAGAAGCGGCGGAAGAGATTGCCCGCCAGCTGAGGATTAGAAACGTTGGCGGACTGATTATTTGCGACTTCATCGATATGCGCTCGAGAAAAAATCAGCGCCGTGTGCTGGAAAAGCTCAAAGAGTGCATGAAGGAAGATTCGGCCAAATGTACCATTTTAGGCATGAGCGAATTTGGCCTCGTCGAAATGACGCGCCAGAGAAGCCGTGAGTCGCTAACCCAGACGATGTTTACTGCCTGCCCTTATTGCTCGGGAAGCGGACTAGTAAAAAGCCATGAGAGCGTCTCTGTGGAAATCGAAAGATCGCTCAAAAAACTCATCCACTGCCAAAGCCACTACGGCTTAAAGCTAACTACGCATCCTGAACTAAGCCGTTATCTAGATAGCGGAGATAAAGATTTTTATTCCCGCTTAGCCATTGTCGCGAACGCAGAGATCGAATACGCGACCAATGACCAGCTACACTTAAACGAATTCCTCTTTTACTCGACGCTCAATGGACAAAAAATCGATATCTGAACAAGTTTTTTTCGATCAGCTGGAAGATCTTCATAAACGGCATGTCATTCCCGACAAGTACTATCGGATCATATTGCAATTTTATGACTGTTTTAAAATGGCGATCGAACAAGCGAGACAGCCTCTCGAGTCGGTGATTTCTACCTTTTTACTTTTTTTAAAACTGGTCCGGGACCAATTTGAACATCCCTATTCATTTGAGCCTTACCATCAAAAAATCCGCCAACCTATCGACTATTACCAATTTAGCCTGGATTTCATCCGCCCTTTAATCGATTTTTCCCGCTCAACCGTTCAAGGATTGGATGTTCTCGATGAGATAGAGCATCAAAGATCTTGCGGGGAAAATATTGTTTTTTTAGCTAATCATCAAACGGAAACTGATCCCCAAGCAATCGCTATTTTGCTGCAAAAAACACACCCGCGGCTCGCTGAATCGATGATCTATGTGGCTGGAGAAAGAGTCGTTACCGATCCCATTGCGATTCCTTTTAGCATGGGCTGCGATCTTCTCTGCGTCTATTCCAAAAGATATATTGACCATCCTCCTGAATTAAAACTAGAAAAGCAGCTCCACAACAAAAACACGATGGAGCTCATGTGCCGACTGCTTCAAGAGGGGGGAAAAGCCATTTACGTAGCTCCCTCCGGCGGCCGAGATCGGAAAAATGCTGAAGGGAGAGTCGAAGTCGCTCCCTTTGATCCTCAAAGCGTCGAAATGTTTTATTTAATGGCTCAAAAGGCAAAAACTCCCACCCATTTTTATCCGCTTTCCCTCGATACCTACGATCTTCTTCCGCCTCCGGACACCATTCAAAAAGAACTTGGAGAAAAGAGACCTGCCAAATACTGTCCAATCCACTTATTGTTCGCCCCCGAATTTGACATGGAAAGATTCGAAGGTTTTCAGGAAAAAGACAAAAGAAAAAGACGGGAAATGAGGGCTTATGCTATCTGGAACCTTGTAAAGAACAATTTTCTCACCCTTAGAGGAGTCTCTTCATGACGATCCGCCGCTTTCTTCTCTCTTTAGCTCCCTGCATTTGCTGCTATGCCAATTCCGCTGATGTGGGAGTGCAAGAGATTACGGACAGAGCTGATCTGCCTCTCCTCAATCCCGATTTAGCCAATAGAAAAACAGCCAAACTGCGCTTGACGAATGGGCTGGAGATTCTACTGATCTCCGATCCTCAAGCAGACCAATCCGCAGCCGTAATAGCCGTTGAAGCGGGCTCTTGGAACGACCCCAAAGAATACCCGGGCATGGCCCATTTTTGCGAACATATGCTCTTTATGGGCTCTCATACTTATCCGAACGAAAATGAATTTTCCAAGATGATCGCTGATTATAATGGCCAAACCAACGCTTTTACAGCATCCGATCGGACCGTCTACATGTTTTCTTCTCAAACTGATGGTTTTTTGACGATTTTAGACCGCTTTGCCCATTTTTTTATCGATCCCCTATTTAATCCCTCCGGGATTTCGAGAGAGCTTCACGCCGTCGATCAAGAATACGCCAAAAATTTGGAAAATGACGGTTGGAGAGAGCACATGATTTTTAAAGAGCTCGGCAACCCCAATCACCCCAATCGGGGCTTTAACATGGGCAATTCAGCGACGTTAAAAGGCATTCCCCAAATCGCTCTGAAAAAATGGCATGCAAGACATTACGGCGCCAACAGGATGCATTTGGCGATCTATTCCCCGCTTTCTTTAGAAGAGCTCACGCAAGAGGCAACAGAGCGCTTTGCCTCTGTTCCCATGACGACCTATCAGCCAAAAACCTTCGAACCGGTACTTACCTCCGAAAAGCAGCGAGGGCACATTACCTATATCCAGCCGGTAAAACAACGAAATGTTTTGACCTGCATCTGGGAATTGCCTTTAGAGCTTTCCGATGATCCCGCCAAATCAGCAGAACTCTTGGCGTATGCAATCAATCGCGGCCAAAAATACAGTTTGTATGAAGAGCTCAAAAACGAACAGCTCATCGACTCGATGTCTGTGCGCATCGATGATTTAGGCGGCAAAGAGCACCGTTTCTTTCAAATCACCTTGGAGCTGACAGAAAAGGGGATCAAAGAATTTGAAACCTCCGTGCTTCGCTGTTTCGAAACTCTAGCTGGCTACCGTTCAACAGGTATTCCCTCATATCTCTATCAGGAAAAAAATGCGCTGGCCAAACTTTTCTATCAGTATCAAAGCCGCCAAGACGCGTTTCAATTCGCCATGAAAATTGGCGATGCGATGGTCGATGAAACGCTAGATACGTATCCGCGAGAGCAAGTGCTAGCGTCTCACTACGATGCTGAAAAAGTCCAACAGCTTCTTGAGCTGCTCACGCCGCAAACGTGCATTTTCTCTCTTTTAGCCCCTTCAGAGCTCACAGAAATCACTCTGGACAAACAAGAAAAATGGCTAGGCGCCAGCTATGCGCTGCGTCCCGTTCCCTCCGATTGGCTAGATCTATGGGCTGACGCAAAACCTCATAGCGAGATTCGTCTCCCCCCGCCCAACCCTTTTGTCCCCAATCACCTCGCCCTCGTGTCGACAGACATGCCATCGCTGCCGCAAAAAATCGCTGAAAATGAATTTGGCCTTGCCTATTACTGCAGAGCGCCGGAATTTCAGACTCCAGAATCAGTCATGCACCTGCACATCCGCTCTCCAGAGCTGATGCCGAACCCTCGCAGCGCTTGTTTAGGATCTCTTTATCTCGACCATTTAACAGATGTTCTTCATCCTATTTTAGCCTCTGCCCAAAGTGCAGGTCTAACCACTCGTTTCGATCTCGATCCTTTCCAACTCTCTCTCGAAGTGTCTGGATTTAGCGAAAAAGCTCCTCTTCTCTTGCAAGAGGTTTTAAAACAAATGCCTTTAAATCCCCCTACTCTCGAGCAATTCAACCTCTATGCCGCGCGCCATAAAAAGGACTATCTCAACAGCCAAAAAGATCTGGCCGTGCGCCAAGGCAAAGAACTCCTCGACTCGCTCGTGATTTATGGCAAAAGCACAAAAATGCAAAAGCTCCAAGAGCTCAATTCGATCACTTATGAAGAGTTTCTCGAGTTCCATAAAAAGCTTTTTGAAAAAACCTACATCGAAGCGCTCTTCGGCGGCAATCTTTCTCTGCAAGAAGCCGAATCAACTTGGCTAGACGTTCAGCATATTTTCGCTCGCACACCGTACCCTAAAGCTGACCAACCCACACGAAAAGTTCTTTCGCTCCCCGATCACACCGGCCCTTTTCTCATCTCGCAGTCCATCGAAGCCCAAGGCAACGCCGCTCTCCTCCTCATCGATCAGGGTCTTTTTACTTTTGAACATCGAGCTGCTCAAGAAATTCTCTCCAACGCCCTTCATGAAGCTTTTTTCGACACTCTCCGCACCAAACAAAAAACGGGCTATATCGCGTCTAGCTCCGCGACCGCTATCGAAGCGCGCCTCTTCCAATCATTTTTCGTCCAGTCCAACTCGCATCAACCCGAAGACCTTCTCTATCGATTCGAGCTCTTCTTAGAAACGTTCAACGAAGATCTCTCCTCCAACATCCCCGAAGATCGTTTCTCCATGATCCAAGCCAGCATGATCCACTCTCTCCAAACCCGCTTTCGTAACCTCAGAGACAAAATGAACCTCTGGAACATGCTCGCCTTCGACGAAAAAGGCAATTTCAACTTCATCGACGAAAGAATCCAAGCCCTCCAGCAACTCCCCTACGATCGCTTCCTCTCTCTCTCCAAAGAATTCCTCCAAAGGAAAAATAGAAAACGCCTCGCCGTCCTCTGCGAAGGCAAACTCCCCCACCCGTTCGCCTACGAACTCATCGCCCCCGATCAAATCCCATCCATTGCCAAATACAGCGCTCGCGCCGATTAGAGCGGGGCGCTGCCCCGAGCCCCGTTAAAGGGCTACCGCCCTTTAAAATCCCTTTGTTTTTTTATCCTTGGACCCAAGAAAATCCGGTTCTTTAGGGTCGGGATGAATTGCACCGTAAACTCAAGGGATTTCTAGATCTTCAATATTTTGTAACTGAACAGAAAAACATTGTTTTTCTATACCCAACGTGATTCAAAATTTGGCCTCTAGGCAGGTTCAAAGCGCCAAAAATCGATTCTTACAAAGGGGGATTGTATTGATTTAATACTACCCCCCTTTGTAAAAATTGATTTTTGGCAGCTTTCAATCCCGCCTAGAGGCCAAATTTTGAATCACGTTGGGTATAGCTCTAACAGTTCTAAAATTTTTTGACATTTCCGTAGCTCAAGTGTGGGTACAGGACAAACAGGGATCACAACGCAGCGCAAAATATTTTAGCCCTCGGAATAGATGGCTTGGGAAGTAACCCTAGAAGCTCCCTCCTAAAGGAGGGGGAGTATTCACGCAATGAAAAGGATTAACTGATTTTCATGTTATGATAAACAGCGTCCACGTCATCTAGGTTTTCCAACCATTCGATAAGGGCGATATTTTTATCGGCATCTTCATCATTGACTTCTACCCAGATTTTGGGGACCATGGCTAGTTCCGCCTCTTCGATGCGGCCGCCAGCTGCTTCTATCGCCTCTTTGACTTTATAAAAGGCTTCGATGGGAGTGTAGATAAGATAGGATTCTTCTTCTGGAAGAAAATCGTCCGCTCCATTTTCACTCACAAGAAGGAAAAGATCATCTTCTTCGGCGCTATCTTTAGCTACGCGGATAAGGCCTCTCCGTTCAAAATTATAGGAGACGGAACCTGGTGTCGCAATGGTGCCGCCGCATTTGTTTGTGGCAATCCGCATATCGGATGAAATTCTGTTTTTATTGTCGCTCATGACATCTGCAATGATGCCTACTCCTCCATAGCCATAGAGTTCGTAGGTCATCTCTACGAAATCCTGCTGATCGGGGCTTGCCGCTTTTTTGATATTTCGATCGATCACTTCATTGGGGACGTTTACGTCTTTGGCTTTTTGGATCGCAAGGCGCAGTTTATTGTTCGTTTTGGGATCAGGGCCCGCTTGACGAATCGCGCTGATGATCTCTTTCATCGCGCGGCTATAGATTTTCCCTTTTTTCTTATCTGATCTCTCTTTGCGATGCTTAATATTCGCCCACTTACTATGACCTGCCATGTCGTCCCAATGATTAGATTTTTTTCTGCATTAAAATTTTTCCGATATATTCGCCATTGTCTTTGATGAAATGGCGCTGAAATCCATATTGTTCAAATCCTAGTTTCCGATAGAGCCCAATCGCAGGATTGCCATCATACACTTCTAGATGAAGGATTTTTAATTGAAAACGCTCTTTGCCGAGAGCGATTAAATCGGTCAATAATTTTCTTCCCACTCCGCGCCCCCGATACGCTTCATCGACGACAATGGCAAATAGGCACTGATGAGCTAATTTTTTATAGGGCTGCAGATAGAGCGTAGCCACACCGCAAGGAACGTCGTCTACGAGAGCGGTGAGAACAGAATGATGTTTCGCATTGCCGATCCAAATGCGCGCCGCATCCTCGATCTCTCTTAGATCATAAAGGGGAAACCAGCGAAGCACGCCAGGCTGCATCAGCCATGAAACCAATAAATCGTAATCGCTCTCTTCTGTTAATCGAGTCGTGATCGTGCCCATCTTAAAAAAAATGCTCCAATAAAAGACGAGCCCGGCTGCATCCATTCATGTTCACATAATCTTCTTGTCTTGCAAACAGCTCAAATTGCTGCTTTTGTACGATCGAAAGGAGCGGACTCGGCTCAAAAAGTTCAATATGAACGCTTTCCAAACGAAAGCGGGTTTTAGCTAAATGAAGCAAATTGCGAACCATGGAAGAGCCTATTCCTTTGCGCCGATGCTGAGGATCTACAATGAGATAAAAAGAACAATGGTGGGCTACTTTCCTATACGGCATGAGAAAAAGAGTGCCGATCGCACAAGGCTCTCCTTTCCAAAGCCCTGTTAAACTCGCTTTGTATTTGGCAAACCCAATCCAATTTTTAAGGGCCGGCTCCATTTCCTCTTCATCAAAAGCAAAATCGTCTGTAGCGCCAGGCAAAGAAAACCAACTCATCAGAGGATCTATATCTTCCAAGGTAGAAAAACGGATATCAAACTCTTCTAACATCTCTATCCGAATTCTTTTAAGTAGGCATTCACAAACACGTCGATCTCTCCATCCATCACTTCTTGAATATTCCCTACTTCTACCTTAGTGCGGGTGTCTTTGACAAGAGTATAAGGCTGGAATACATAATTGCGGATTTGGCTGCCCCATGCAATTTCTTTTTTTTCGCCCCCCATAGCTTGCAGTTTCTCTCGCGTCTCTTGCACTTGCTGCTCATACAATTTCGATTTAAGCATTTTTAGGCAAGTTTCCCGGTTTTGGATCTGACTTCTTTCGCTTTGGCAAGACACGACAATCCCTGTCGGCATATGGGTCATACGAACGGCTGAATCAGTTTTATTCACGTGCTGTCCGCCAGCTCCCGAAGCGCGGTAGGTATCGACCCGCAAGTCCTCGGTGCGCACCTCCACTTCAGCGTCCTCGACGATCGGCGTGACGTCGACCGAGACAAAACTCGTATGCCGCTTAGCGTTAGCGTCGAAAGGCGAAATCCTAACGAGGCGGTGAACCCCTTTTTCCGATTTGCAATAACCATAAGGAAACTGCCCCGAGATCCGATAGGTTATGCTTTTGATGCCGGCAACATCGCCATCGAGCCGATCGATCACGTCTACTTTCCAACCCTTTTTAGCCGCCCATCTTTGATACATCCGAGAGAGCATCTCAGCCCAATCGCAAGATTCGGTGCCGCCAGCTCCTGCGTTGATTTCAAAATAGCAATCCTTGCTATCCATTTCGCCAGACAGCATCTTGCGCACTTCTAGCTCGGAAAGCTGCCGCTCTACTTCCTCTAAAGAAGCAAGCAATTCTTTGACCAGCTCCGCGTCCCCCAGCTCTTCCGCTTCAGGCAAGAGATCCTGGACATCCCGAAACCGACTTTGGACGTCTTTATAGGGAACCGTCCAGAGACGAAGCCTGTTGCAAGTTTCAATAATTTTCTGAGCTGCCGTCTGGTCGCCCCAAAAATCGGGCTCGGCCATCCTTTGCTCTAAACGCTGTACTTCTTCCTCTTTGATAGCCAGGTCAAAGATACCTCCACATATCAAGAAGTCTTTGCTGCACTTTTTTTAAGCGGTCTTGCATCTCAAGATTCATAAAGATCCTCTCCATCATTACGAGGGATATGTTCAAGCATCTCAGAATAAATGTCAAAACGCATGTTTTTTCTTTACATATATTTTGCTCGGAATATAATCCTTCCTCAACTTATACCGTTCGTGACTCAAGAATCTGCTATTGGACGGGATTGAAAGCTGCCAAAAATCGATTGCGGCAAAGTGGGTTGTATGCCTCCATACTAGCCCACTTTGCC
>JAJXYX010000017.1 GCA_021780355.1 bacterium
TTTTCTGGTGGCAATAGAGAGGGGGACACACCTGATCCCATCTCGAACTCAGCAGTTAAGCCCCTCGTCGCCGATGGTACTGTGCACAAGAGTACGGAAGAGTAGGTAGCCGCCAGATTTTTCTTTCACCCCTGATAAGGAAACTTGTCAGGGTTTTTTTTTTGTTCTGAATCATGCACAACATAAGGGCATCTGAAATGCCCAAACCCTTCAAACGGTGCATCTAAATGTAGATCAACAATTCGGGATTTTTTCGATAGATCGTTTTCCAATAAGTTCTTATTCATTTTTTCACGTAAATCATCAGCTTCTCTTTTTACAACGTTATTTGCTCTTCGAAGGACGAGAAACGTCATAGCGGCAAAGGCTCCAAGGAGAAGGCCCCCTGTTACGAATAAAGGTACGGCCAAATAAGGAAACCCAACAATGAATAAAGTTAAAGTAGCGATGAGAAAGATGACGCAGGCGACCCGTTTGATTTTTTCTGTTCGCTCCCATCTATCGCAAAGATCCCCTGCTTCATTATTTAATGAATCCCAGATTGAGGGGGAATTAGAAGGGTTTTCTGTTATTAGAGTGGCCTCATCACTTTCTGTAAATTTATTTAAAATGAAAAAATGTGTTATTGAATCTGTCATATAATTTACTAATTTAAAATTATTATATATTTTTTTGTAGATTAGGTAAATATGAAATAAATAATTCAGGGATTCCAAAGGGCGCCAGCCCTTTGGTAGGTTGTTAAGGACGAAGTCCTTAAAAATGGCCCTTAGAACCTGATTTCGCCTGTGATGTCCACGGCATTTTGGTTTAACATTCTGGATTCTAGGGTGATAGATCCTTTGCAGTTGCTGATGATGGTGGCGCCTACGGCGAGGCCCCATCGTCTTTGTCCGATGACTGATTTGGAGATGATGTCGACGGGGGTGTCGCCGAAGCCGGCTTGGGGGAGTCGGACGGCGGCGATGTAGGGGTGGGGTTCTAATTTTGAGATGAGATAGGTTACTTGGATGTAGGGGGAGAGGAGGGGGATGCGGTAGGCCATGCCGATGGCGGCTTGGATTTCACTGTATTTTAGATGAAAATCAGATTCGATGTTGTAGGGGAGGCCTTCTGAGACGAAGTAGAGAGGTTTTTGATCTGTTTCAAAATATTTGAAATCGGCGCCGATGCGTAGACATCCGGAGCGGAAGAAAATAAATTTTCCACCAAAGCCCCAGGCGAGTTCCCGATTCGTATAAACCTCATGATCGAGCTGCAGCGTGGCGGAGCCAGCAATGCCGTAGAAATCAAATACATTCTTAATGTTGAAGGTAAGAAGTGCGGCATCCGTTGAAAGCTGGATGTAGCTTGATGAAGTAGCTGTGTGAGGGAATTGGAATTCATCTTTAAATTTCGCGCGGTAGACATAATCGGATAAATAACCGACGCGCAGATTCCACCAAGAGGGGGAAGATTGAATGACTCCATATCTTTGCATAACGGGTTGGCCGGGATTGCCGATGAGCATGCTCCAAAGAGCGCAAGGAGTAAACAAAGCAATGAATGGAATGTGCCGCAAAAGGGGATCCTTACGCTAAGAGTCGTGCTAAAAATTGTCTATATCAGAAGAGCGGAGTTTCGACAAGAGATTCTCTTGCAGGTCATTTCCATGAAAAATTTTAACAAATTTTCTATTAATGTCGAATCTCAAAAAAATCTTGCTAGATAAATCGGTAATATTTATGGACTGATTTTAGGGTGTTTGGTCTGTCTTTTTCAAGATAGGTTAAGCATTGATCTTAAGAAAAGAGGTAAAAAATGTCATTACATGAGACGATGAACGAATTAGATCGTCTGCTTGCTAATTTGACGAAAGATTTAGTTAAAGCCTTTCGAGGAAATAAAACGGCAGCTCAAAGAGTTCGTACAGGAACGATCCATTTAGAAAAAGTGGCTAAAGTATTTCGCAGAGAGTCTGTAGCGGCGGAAAAAACAGGTAAATTCAAGAAAAAAGGCAAAACCGAAAGAGCTCTTGCGAAAAAGCCAGTCAAAAAAGCAAAAAGAAAACGGTAAGTTGAGTTTTTTCCTCCCTCTTCCTATACTCTTTAGCTTATGAGTATAGATCCAGAGACTTTTCAGGTATCCATTGAAAAATTTTCTTCTCGCGGCTATGGAGTGGGCTACGTCGCCCGTCCGCAAGGCAAAGCGATTGAAGTAGAAATCGCCCATACACTTCCAGGCGACCTCATCCATATGGAAATGCGCCGCAAAATGCGCCCGCCCAGAAAAGGCCGTCTGCTCGATGTTCTCGAACCTTCTCCTCAGCGCGTTGAACCTCGATGTTCCCATGCCCGCGTCTGCGGAGGCTGCTCTTGGCAGCAAATGGACTATGCGGCGCAGCTAGAGACAAAACAAGCCTTGGTGGCCCGCCTTTTTGATTGCCCCACTCAGCCGATTATCCCTTGCGAAGAACCTTTTGCTTATCGTAATAAAATGGAGTTTTCCTTTTCAGAAAACAGAGCGGGGCAAAAGTTTTTGGGTCTGATGATTGCACAAGCTGAACCTTATGTGTTCAATGTAGATCATTGCCACTTATGTAAGCCGTGGTTTTCTAATGTCCTCAATGCCGTTCGCAGCTGGTGGGAGTCTTCGCAGATTTTGGCTTATCATCCAGCTCGAGACGTAGGAACCCTTCGCTATCTGACCTTACGGGGTTGCGTGCACACAGGTCAAAAAATGGCCGTTCTCAATATTGCTGGAAGATCTGAGCTTTCTTTAGAAGAGAGAGAGCAAAAGCTGCATCGCGATTTTGTCCGTACAGTTGAAGAGGCAGTTTTGGGAGAAGAAATTGCTGTTTTTCTTCGCATTCATGACGCCAATCGAGGAAAACCGACGCAGTTTCATGAAGTGCATTTAGCAGGCCCGAGCCATATGACCGAAGAGCTTCGCCTGTCAGAGAAAACACTCTCTTTCACTATCAGTCCTAGTTCTTTTTTTCAGCCGAATACACTGCAGGCGGAAAAGCTCTACTCGGCAGCTCTTGCTCAGATTGCCCATTTTAACAGTCCCATGATTTATGATCTTTACTGCGGAACGGGAACGTTGGGGATGGCTGCTGCTGCAATGGCATCGCAAGTCATCGGCATAGAACTCTCTTTAGAGTCCGTACAAGACGCTAGAAAAAACGCAGAGCGCAATCAAATTGATAACATAACTTTTTATCCGGGTGATGTAGGTAAAGTGTTGACAGAGCTTATGGGCCAGCCTACGTTTCAAAGGCCGGATGTTGCCATCGTCGATCCTCCTCGATCGGGGCTTGATCCTTTAGCGCTGCATCATTTGAAAACGCTTCGGCCGAAAGGGATTCTCTACATTTCCTGCAATCCTTTGACTCAAGTGGCCAACGTGGAAGAATTAGTTGAGGCCGGGTACTCCCTTCGTTCTCTTCAACCGGTGGATCAATTCCCTCATACGTACCATATTGAAAATATTGCTTATCTTGAAAGATAAGCTTTTTTCAGGCATTCTCAGGAAGAATCATTATATGACAGGATGGTTATGAAAAAATTTTTCTCTTCTCTTTTTCTTCTTCCACTAGCTCTTTTTGCCCAGGAAGCAGCTCCGAGCCCTCAAAATAGCATGATACAAACGCTGATTATGATTGGTCTTGCTCTCGTCTTTTTTTATTTCATTCTTTGGAGACCCGAGCAAAAGCGCCGCAAAGCCGCTGAAGCGATGAGAGGCGCGATGAAAAAAGGCGATCGCGTGACCGCCATGGGCATCGTGGGTACAATCGATCAGATTAAAGAACACACAGTGGTATTAAAAATGGTCGAAGGAGCAAAAATCGAAATGCTCAAAGCCGCCATCACAGAAGTACAAGTCTCTACTGAAATTGCGTAAGCCTTCCTTTCAACTGGAAGCACTATAGATCGGTTTCCTGGCAGGGTGCGGGATTTAAGTCCCGCACGGCCCTTCAAAACTTGAACTTCGTTATTTAATTAACGAAGCGAGTCTTTCTAGAATTTCTGTTTGCTGTTTGATCACCTGTTCAAAATCTTTAGGTTCTACTTCTCTTTGAGACAGGAGTGTAAGCCCGTAAATGCCCTTAGCCATTTCCTGAGCGATATCTGGGTGCTCATGTTGGAGACGGTCGATAGCTTGAACGAGTTTGTTGTTCGTGTTGACGACGAGTGTTTTCTTTTTGAGAATGTGGGCCGCGTTGATTTTTTGCATCACAAAATAATCGCGCGCGCGCCGTTGCTGTTCGTCTAGAACAAGAAGACCGGGAAGAGCGTCGGCGGCGAGGCTTTTGGCTTCTACGGTGACTTCTGATTCTTTCAAAGCGGAGCCGATAAAATCTGCGAGCAAAGAGGAATAGGCTTTTCCTGTTTCGTCCACCATGTTTTTTTCGCGTGATGGGTCGAGAAGGCAATCATCGAGAGAGCCGTCAATCCTTTGAAATGTTGTCGCCATTTTTTCTTCTAAATAATGGATGAGGGGCACATCGACATTGGTGTTCGCAATGAGGATATCGATCCCTTTATTCCGATAGGCATCAAAAATGGCCGCGCCTTTATGATCTTCTGTGGAATAAAAGACCTTTTTCTCTTCGCTTTTTTCCAAAATTTCTTGAATCGTGGTCCAAGAGCCGTCATGTTTTTTCCAAACGAGGATCTCTTTGGTTTTTTCGAAAAATTTCTCATCGTTGAGAATGCCAACCTTAACGACGGTTTCGATGTCAGGCCAGAGCTGTAAAAAGCGCTCTTTTTCTGTTCGATACAGTCCTGTGAGGCGATCGGCAATTTTTTTGGCAATATGCGCGCTGAGCTGTCTTACGCTTCTGTCGACTTGCAAAGTGGAGCGGGAGACATTGAGCGGCAAATCAGCGCTATCAATTGCTCCTCGGAGCATGTTGAGATAGCGGGGCAGAATGTCGCGGCAATGGTCCGAGACAAACACACGGTTGCAAAAGAGCTGAATCGATTTTTCTGTGGGCTCAAAGTTGGTGTCGATTTTGGGAAAGTATAAAATCCCTTGAAGTTTAAAAGGATAGTCGACATTTAAGTGCACCCAAAAAATTGGATCTTGGTCTAAAGGGAATAATTTGTGATAAAATTCCAAATACTCTTCATCTGTACAAGAAGAGGGAGCTTTGAGCCATAATGGGTCGCCATTTTGAATGGGGACTCCGTTTAGTTCAATCGGCGTCGAGAAAAATCTAGCATATCGATTTAATAGTTCCAGCAGTTTCTCTTCATGTAAAAACTCCTCGTTCGTCTCATCCAAATACAAAACGATATCAGTTCCTCGAGAAGCTCTTTTCCCTTCTCCCAATAAATACGTCGAGTTGCCGTCGCAAGACCAGAAAACAGGCGAAGCTCCCTCCTCATAGGAAAGCGTCTCAATCTCCACTTTCGAGCTCACCATGTAAGCCGAATAAAAGCCAAGACCAAAATGCCCAATGATCGCTTCTTTATCCGCATCTTTATACTTAGCTAAAAACTCCTCGGCACCCGAAAAAGCAATCTGCGCAATATATGTTTCCACTTCGCGCTCTGTCATCCCAACCCCGTTATCCGAGATCGTCAACGTTTTCTTCTCCTTATCCGCCGTCACCGAAATCTTAAAATCTCCTTCAGCAGCCCCTTCTCCCGCCTCATGCAAAATGCGCATTTTCTGAATCGCATCCGAAGCATTCGATACCAGCTCCCTTAAAAAAATCTCCCGATCGGAATAAAGCCACTTTTTAATGATCGGCAATATATTTTCACTATGAATTTTTAAGTTGTTTGTACGCATAAATCATTCTCCTGTTTTTAATAAAAAATGAATCTTACTAGTTCTTTTACAACTTTTTTTAATTTTTTTCAATCCTCATGTATGGGGCTCCGCCCCAAACCCCGCCAAAGGACTGGCGTCCTCTGGACTCCTATTGTTCTTTACGAATCATCTTCCGCTGCGGAAGATGATTCAATAAAAACAAAAAGGAGTACAGAGGACGCCAGTCCTTTGGCGGGGTTGGGGGCGGAGCCCCATTGCGGTTGATTTTCAAAGATTTTTTTTCTATGATGCGCGAGTTAAATGGATGGGGATAGGGGTTTATGAAATTGTTAGCAGCGCAGGTGAATCCGACGATTGGGGATTTGGAGGGGAATGAGCGGAAGATACTGGACATTTTGAGGAGGGCGAAGGGGAGCGGCGCTGACATTGTCTTATTTCCTGAGTTGGCGGTGACGGGGTATCCGCCGGAGGACTTGTTGTTGGATGGGGCGATGATTGAGGCGGCGGAAAGACAGCTTGAGGTGATCCGGCCTGAGACGAAGGGGATGTTAGTGGTGGTTGGAGTGCCGCGGAGATGTCCTTGGAAGGGGGAAAAATTTTTGTGCAATAGCGCGGCGGTATTTAGAGGGGGGGAGCTGATCGGGTTTAAAGATAAGACGCTGCTGCCGACGTACGATGTATTTGATGAGAAGAGGTATTTTTCTGAAGGGGCGCCTGTTTTTTTAGTGGAGCATTTGGGATGGCGGATTGCGGTAACGATTTGCGAAGATCTTTGGCAGCACAGCAATTTAGTCGGATATACAAGATACGGAGTGGATCCGGTCATGGCTTTGAAAGAGGAGAGGCCTGATTTAGTTTTAAATTTGTCTGCGTCGCCCTATTACTTTAAGAGGAAAGAAACTCGATGGCTTGTTTGCTCTGCGGCGGCCAAAACCTTGGAGTGCCCCGTTGTTTTATGTAATCAAGTGGGAGCGAACGATCAGTTGGTTTTTGATGGACATAGTTTGTATTGCAACCAAAAAGGGGAGCTCGTTCAAAGCGCGAGGGGATTTGTCGAAGAGGATTTGGTGGTTGAGTTTGATGCCCACGTTTGTCCTTGTGTTCGAGAGGAGAATGGAATTCAGGATTTATACCGCGCGCTTGTGCTGGGTGTGAAGGATTATTTTGGCAAGCAAGGGTTTAGCCATGCTGTGATTGGACTTTCCGGCGGCGTGGATTCTGCGCTGACAGCTTGTATTGCTTGCGACGCTCTGGGAGCGTCCAAGGTGAAAGCGATTGCTTTGCCTTCTCGGTATTCTTCTTTAGAGAGTTATGCAGATGCAGCTTGTTTGGCGGATAGGTTGGGAATTGAGTTGAAAAAAGTGGATATTGATGGTTTGTTTCAAGAGTATCTCGATCAACTGAGCTCTGCATTTCAAAGGCCGTTGACTTCTCTTGTGGTAGAAAATTTGCAAGCGCGGATCCGCGGTATGATTTTGATGGCTTTTTCAAATCAAGAGGGCTCTTTGCTGTTGAACACGAGCAATAAAAGCGAAATGGCGATGGGTTATACGACGCTATATGGCGATTTATGTGGTGGCTTGTCTGTGTTAAGCGATGTGACAAAGCTGCGCGTCTATGAGCTTTGCCATTTTGTGAACCGAAAAGAGGAGATCATTCCGAAGGCGATTTTGCAAAAAGCTCCAAGCGCGGAATTGCGTCCGAACCAAACAGACCAAGACACTTTGCCTCCTTTTGATGTATTGGATCCTATTTTGGAAGATTATTTAGAGAAAGGACGTTCTTTAGAGGAAATTAGCACCGAGAGAAATGTTTCTTTCTCTTTTGTGCAAGGTCTCACAAGGCAAATTCATTTAGCGGAATATAAACGAAGGCAAGCGCCCATGGGGATTCGAGTCACGCAAAAAGCATTTACTAAGGGAAGGGTAGTTCCCATTGTACAGAAATGGGGGGAGAAAAAGTGATAGATTTTTCGCTTCTGGCAAATGCTTTGCTTCTTTTAGGGCTCTGTATACCGTTCGTAATACCATTCGCAAAAAATAAATTCATAAATTCAGCTCGAATTTTATCGAGGACCAAAGCCTGGAGCGAGAAGACTGCTTGAATAAGCTGCTTCGAGCGAAGGCAAAGGACCGCAGGTAAAAGGCGCGCTGAATTTATTTTTTGCGAATGGTATAACTCAAGAATCGGCTATTGGACGGGTTCAAACCGCAAAAAATCGATTGTCATAAAGGGGGCCAGTATCGGGGAAGCCCCCTTCTTAAAAAAACCTGGTCTTAAAATGGCATGGCAAACGCGAAGCCTGGGTGGCCTGTGATCATGGCGTTATCTGCAAGGGCTCCTACGGAAAAGAGGATGAAGTCGTACCATGTGTGCAAGGCAACGCTTTGCTGCAAGGAGTGGCTTTCGTGGGTCATCCATCCGCAGTAAGCGCCCACGGCAGCGAGGAAGGGCATGCTGAAAGCATAATAGCGCCATCTGTGATCCGAGGAGAGGCCATAGGCGTTGGCTTGGTGAGCAGCTGCAAAGATTACAGAGGAGAGGATGGTTCCTGCGGTCGGATTTAAAGCTTCTGAGAGAGCAGACTGCAGATAACCTCTAAAAAATGCCTCTTCGCCTAAACCTACAGGCAGAGCGATGATAGAGGGGATGGATGTTGAGGCAGAGTGGGTCTGCATTTTTTCTTTTTCAGGGTAGGCAAAATAAGTAAGAGCGCTTCCTGCAGCCAAGCAGCCTAAAAGGCCGCCCCAAACTTGGGGTTTTTTTAAGACGTTCCATCTGAAAGGAGCAAATGCGAGATCCGACAGGTTGTCAGTCGGCATTTGGTAGGAATAGTGGAAGGAGCCGTTGTGCAGACGGGCATCTCGATAGGCCGCATAGATGCCGTAGAAAGAGGTCGCTTGTAAAGTTGTGACAGTTGTTATGATGCCGGCGGGACGATGAATAATCCCTCCTGAGAGCAGTCCCAAGCCTAGCGAGGTAGTGCCCATCAGCGCGCTGGCTGTTTGATGATCTCCCAAATACATATGGCCAAGTCCTGGGAAAAGGCTCGATAAGGAGACGGCTACCCAAGGTTTTTTTTGGACGACAGGTTTAAGCGGTTCGGGGAGGGGAATGGTTTGAGAAGTGAATGAGTTTTGGAGTAAAGGCTGCATTTCTAATGACGCGATTTCCTGAGAAGGGAGAGGAGAGGCAATCGTGTCATTTAAGTCGGCGTCGAGCAGTTCAGGAGAATTTCCGTATAAGAGAGAAAGTGTCGAGAGCATGATAACGAGTGATTTCATCATAAAAAATCCTTGGTAGAGCAAGATATTCTATATGATAGTCTGAATTATTGCAACTTTACCACTTGCAACCGATGCCGCATCCAAAAATCCAAGGATTGATGTCGACATGCGCGGAAGTTTTAAGAAATGAGTTGGTGTGGGTTTTTAGGTGAGCCCTTGTCCGCATCCAGAGATATTTGACATCGATATTAAAGAGCCAGCGTTGGTTGTCGCAGAAGAAAAGATCCAAGCCACCCTGAGCGACTGGGCCCCAGGTGTTGCGCAAATGCAAACTTGTTTGGGGAAGGGAGCTTTTGACGGCGTAGAATAAAGTATAATTTCCTCCTGCTCCGATGTAGGGCTGTACAGTTTGATTGGGTGCAAAACGCCACTGGAGAGTGAGCGTTGGAGGGAAAAACCACGTATTGCCGATTTTAGTTCCTTCTATGGCTCTTGTCCCTCGAATGGAGGTTTGCGCCGTGCTCAATCCTAGTTCAAAGCCGAAATGCGGCGTGAACATCGCTCCAACATCAAATTCGCCGGTGCCGCAAGGTCGGATATCTACTCCTCCGAGAGCATAGGGGTTAGGATTTGCGGGATCTCTGAAAAATGATCCGCTTGTTCCCCGAGGAGAAAAGTAGAGAGCGCGAAGTCTGGTAAACCAATCCCCCGCCTGTGTGCAGTGAGCAGGAGGTTTTTCAGGAGGAGGGCAGGGTCTTGCAGGGCGCAAAGAAGAGTTTGCGTAGGTAGGTTGCAAGGTGTTCAGAAGGCAGACCCATAAGTACAAGAAGATCCGCCTTCTAGAGGCTGAGGATCTGGTATTGCATTGCGTAGTAGGGGCCAACGATATCATGCTCTTTTCCTGTTCAGCTTACTTTCTCTATGACATAGTCAAGTAAACTGTGTCAAGCTTTTGAAACATGATTACCATTTACGACCAATACCGAAGCCAAAAAGCCAGGGATTGATGTCGACATGGACTGTTCCTGGAATCAGGCCGGTGAGTGTCGCCTTGGTATCGATCCAAACATATTTTACATCGAGGTTAAATAGCCAATCTTTGTAGAAGAATAGATCTACTCCTCCTTGCAGAGCTGCTCCCCAGGAGTGGCTTAAGTGCATGTGTGTGTCGGGCAAGTCGCAATCATTCCAGTAGAAAAGAGTGTAGTTCGCTCCAGCTCCAAAATAAGGTTGGACTCGATAGGAAGGGAGAAAGCGCCATTGGAGAGTGAATGTAGGAGGCAGCAGCCATGTCGTGCCGATTTCTACTCCCGCGAGCGATTTTGTTCCCATTAATGTATGTTTTGTTGTGCTGAGAATGAGCTCGAATCCTAGGTTTTGAGTGAACATATATCCGAAGTCAAATTCGCCCGTCCAAGCAGGATGTACAGAAACGCCCGAATCGGGGATGGTGCTAAGAGCTCCGCTCGAATCATTGGGTAGAACATAAAGAGCTCTGAGCCTTGTAAACCAATCTCCGGCCATTGTGCAAAAACAAGGAGTCTCTTCTTCCATGCATTCTGATAGCGGCGGCATTCTGTCGGCTAGCCGGGTGCAAGAAGAAGCTTCAACGTAATGAACCTTGGCAAGCATGGCTATGCATAATAACAATCCTAATATTCGAAAACGGTACATCATCTACTCCTGTAACAAGCAAGGTAATCAAGTGAATAATGGAACGACAAGGAATTTTTGTCATGTGAAAATGTGGTTGGCTACGTAATTTTCTAAATCTTTGGGTTGTTGAAATTTCTTGGGGAGTAAAATGGTGCGGGAAAAGGCTTCTTTGCCTTTTTGCCCTTCCACGGTAAAGGAAAGCGCGCCGAATTTAATGAGCGCGATGTGGCGCTGCGAGGCGAAAATGCGGATTCGGGTGAGGTGATAAAGCCAGAGCACTTCGGGGGGCGGAGGTCCGAAGCGATCGTTCATTTCGGAGAGCAGCTCTTCCATTTCTTCGGCCGTAGCGGCGTCGCCAAGGCGGTAATACATCTCCATGCGAAGAGAAACTTCATCAATGTAGCTCTCAGGAAGCCTTGCATCGAACGAGTGTTCTATTTTTGTTTCGTGGAAGGTGATCGGCTTTTTATGTTTGAGCGCTTCTATGGCCCTTTTGAGCATTTTGCAATAGAGATGAAATCCAATGGCCGATACTTGCCCCGATTGCTGCAGTCCTAAAATATCTCCAGCCCCTCGGATTTCTAGATCCCTCATAGCGAGTTTCATCCCTCCGCCATATCCGCTAGATTCGACGAGAGCTTCGAGTCTTTTTTGGGCGTGCTCTGAAACGCGTACGTGTTTAGGGATGAGAAAATAGGCGTAAGCGGCTCGGTTCCATCTGCCGACTCGGCCGCGGAGTTGATAGAGATCGGCAAGGCCGTATGTATCGGCCCGGTCGATTAAAATTGTATTGGCGTTAGGGACGTCAATGCCATTTTCCACGATGGTTGTCGCAAAAAGGAGGTTGAGCTGCGCTAAACGGAACCGATGGATGATTTCGTCGACATCATCGGCCGGCATTTGCCCATGGATCACGCCGATCAGAGCGGACGGAACGAGCTCTTGGATTTGCTGCGCTCTTTCGTAGATGGTCTCGACGCGGTTGTGAATGTAAAAGGCTTGTCCGCCTCTTGAAAATTCTCTGAAGAGAGCGCTTTGAATGAGAGATAGCTCCGTTTCGGCGATGATGGTTTTGATGGGGAGCCGATCTTGCGGAGGCGTGCTGATGACCGACATGTCTCTGGCTTCGACGAGAGACATATATAGCGTCCTTGGAATCGGCGTTGCTGAAAGAGTTAAACAATCGATGTTTGTCTTAAAATGTTTGAGGTGCTCTTTGGCTTTGACTCCAAAACGCTGCTCTTCGTCGATGATGAGAAGGCCTAGATCTTTGAAAGAGATGTCTTCGGAAAGAAGCCGATGTGTACCGATAATAATATCGATTTCCCCCATGCTTGTTTTCGCTAAAATCTCTTTTGTTTGTTTTGGCGTACGAAATCTGCAAATCACTTCGATAGAGATCGGAAAGCCAGCCATCCTCTCGCAAAATGTCTCATAATGCTGCATGGCTAGCACTGTAGTGGGCACTAGCACAGCAACCTGTTTTCGTCCATCGACGACTGCTTTAAAGGCGGCTCTCATGGCGACTTCTGTTTTGCCGTAGCCGACATCGCCGCAAATCAAGCGGTCCATGGGTTTATCCGAGGTCATGTCTGTTTTGAGCGCGTCAATGGCCAGAAGCTGGTCTTCTGTCGCTGTATAGGGGAAATTTTCTTCAAATTGGATCATGGAAGCAGAATCGGCCTCGTAGCGAAAACCTCCTTGAACAGCTCTTGCGGCATAGAGCTGCAAAAGTTCATTGGCGTACCCTACGATTTGCGCTTGGGCTTGCGCTTTCGTTGTTTGCCACCGTTTACTGCCGAGTGTGCTGAGCACGGGCGGCACCTCTTTTGATCCGATGTAGCGGGAAACGAGATAGGCTTGAGAAAGGGGAACGAAGAGTTTGCTGTTTTCAGCATATTCAATGGAGAGAAATTCTTTTTCAGCTCCTAGATGGTCAGCCTGTTTTTCTAAACCGAGATATTTCCCTATGCCGCTATGGAAGTGAACAACTAAATCTCCGGGGGAAAGCTCATGGAATTCTGCCGCAGGGGTATGGTACGTGTTTCTCCATTTTTGTCTGCGGATTCTCGCTCGATGGGTGATATCTGTGTGGGAGACGACAGCAAGCGGGACATCGGCGAGGACGAATCCAGAGGAGAGGTAGCCGAATGAAAATTGCGTGTCGGGAGGGAGCTTTGTCCCTTTCAGCTGCGCTTTGAGGGTGTTTTCTTCCGTCTCATTTCCATTGATAAAGAGTAGCGAGAGCTCTGGCGTTGGATGAAAATGTTCTAAGAGCTTTCTCTCTTTCGTTTCGCTTTCGACCTCTTCGGAAGCAAAATATTCAGCGACGCGGTGAAAACTGTGAAAGAGTCTCGTCGTCTTAAATGAGCGTTGAAAAGCTTCGAACTGAACTGTTTTCTTTGAACTTTTTTTGACTTCAGAAAGGGTTTCAATAGGCTGCTCTGAGCACATGATGTGCTGGGCTTGATCCAGTCTTTCGCTCAACTCTTCCATTCGGTAGAAAAAAGGAGATTGCGCTCCGGGCATTTTATGTAAGGCGACGAGCGTATCTTCAATAGCTAATAAATCATCCCACATCAAGAGGGGATTTTCGCCTAAATAATCGAGGATCGAGACGAGTTTTTTGGTTTGCTGCAGAAGAGAGAGCTCACTCGCTTGGCAAAGAAAAAGGGTATCGACTTTAGCGATTGATTTTTGTCCGATAGGATCGAAAATGCGGATCTGGTCGATCTCATCGTCAAAAAATTCGATGCGGTAAGGGTCTTGGGCTGCAGTTGGGAAAATGTCTAAAATACCACCGCGCAGGGCAAACTGCCCTTTATCTGAAACGACAGCTGTTCGTTGATAGCCGAGATGGGAGAGTTTTTCCGGCAAAGAAGAAAAGGGGAGTTTTGTCCCTTTTTTCCAAGAAAAAGAGAGCGGCGCAATGATTTCTTTGGCAGCGATCTTCTGCAGCCATGCCGCAACAGGGCACAAAAGAATAGAGGGACTCTTTTTTTTGCAAAGAGCATGAAGTGTTTCAAAGCGTTTTCCGATGATGTCCGGGCTTGGCGCGATCTCTTCTCCAGGCAGCGTCTCCCAAGCAGGAAATTCGAGCACGGATCCAGGCGCTATTTGGGATAAATCGTCAAAAAGCCGATCTTCTCTCGTTCCTCCCGTCAGAAATAAAATAGATCGCCCTGTTGTTTGCATGGCAAGGGCTGCTAAAAGCGCTTTAGGAGAGTCCCAAAGACCCTCTAATAAAAGAGAGTCTCCTTTTTGCAGCGCTTCTTGAAATGCTTCGAGAGTGGAGCTCTGAAGCAGTCTGCTCGAAAGATCAGACCACACTAAAGCCCTCGATGATGTGGCGTATTTTGTTGAGAGCTTCGCTAAGACCGGAGCCTTTTTTCCCTCCCGCTTGAGCTAGATGCGCTTTCCCGCCGCCGCCGCCTTGAATGAGGGGCGCTATCTCTTTAATTAAAGCCTCTGCGCGAACATTTTTCTTCACGAGATCATCGCTGACAGCAATGGCGATTTGGCATCGCTCTCCCATGTTCACCCCGAGCGCAACAACACCCGATTTGAGGTGCGAAAGAATCTCTTCCGCACAAGGATTGAGCTCTTCGCTAGGGATGTCAATCTCTTTAGCTACCAAAGCGACAGAGTGGATCATTTGCTTGGAGTCCAGGCAATGTTGGGCGACTTGTTTGAGCTGCCCTTTGCGAAGCGTTTTCAGCTCTGTTCCAAGAGCTTTGTTTTCTTCGAGCATTTGTTGGATTTTTTCAAGCAAAGTTGCAGGAGTGGCTTTGAGGGAAGCTGCGGCTTCTTGCAAAGTTTTTTCCTCTTGGCGCACTAGCTCTTCTGCAAAAGAGCCAGTCACTGCCTCGATTCGTCTTACCCCGGCTGCAATGCTGCTTTCTTTGAGGATTTTAAAAAGACCGATTGTGCCGACGCGAGACGTGTGAGTGCCCCCGCAAAGTTCTTTGGACGCTTCGAGATCGACCACGCGAACCCGGTCTCCATATTTCTCTCCAAAAAACTGTTTAATGTCTGTCCGTTTTTGCGCTTCTTCATAAGAAAGTTCATAAGTCTGTACAGGCACGTCTGTTCGGATCTGTTCATTCACAAGCCGCTCAATCGTTTCTAGCTCTTCCAGCGAGACCGATTTGTGGTGGCTGAAATCGAAGCGAAGTTTTCCCGCTTCGACAAGAGAGCCCGCTTGCTTAATATGAGGCCCTAATACTTGCTGCAAAGCCCAATGAAGCAGGTGAGTTGCTGTGTGGTTGTTTTGAATTTCGCGGCGTCTTTTGAGGTCGATTGCAGCCTCTACGCGGTCTGCCTTTCGAAGCTTTCCAGGGCCCATTTTCCCTAAGTGGGCGATAACGCCAGGAAAGGGCGAGGTGCAATCGTACACATGGAATGTATGTCCATCTTTCGATATCGTTCCCGTGTCGCCCACTTGTCCCCCCATTTCAGCATAAAATGGAGTTTTGTCGAGAAGTACAATCGCTTCTTCCCCTTCGGAAATTTCATCGACGAATCGCCCGCCTGCCACGAGGCCGATTAGGCTGGCTTGAATTTTTGTCTCTCGGTATCCCTCAAATTGGCAAGGGGGATGAGTTTTAGTGAAGTCATTGAAAAAGTTTTGATCAAACTGCTGGCTGGCTGTTTTATGGGCTTTTCTCGATTTGTCTTTGGCTTCTTCTTCAAGGACATTGAATTTGGGCAAATCGATCGTGAGATTTTCATCTTTTGCAATGAGCGCGATCTCTTCCAGAGGGAATCCGTAGGTATCTTTGAGCTTAAACGCATCTTCGCCTGTGATGACTTGCGAAGTTTTGCGGGAGCGTTCAATCACTTGGCCTAGCAAATGTCCGCCTCGTTGCAGCGTTCGAATAAATGCTTCTTCTTCCAAAGTCAAAATCTCTGCGATGCGAGACTCTGCGGCTTTCAGCTCTGGGAAATCTTCTCCCATTTCAGAGACAAGCCGCGGCAGCACCTCTGCTAAAAAGGGCTTTTGCATCCCTAGTTGTCTGCCGTAGCGCACGGTCCTTCGTAAAATTTTTCTTAAAACGTAGCCTCGGTCTGTATTGCTCGGTTGCACGCCGTCTGCAATAGAAAAAGAGAGGCTTCGAATATGGTCGGCAATCACGTGAAAGGCGGGCGCTGCATGCACATTTTTTTCGTCATAGGCAATAGAGCTTATTTGTTCTACTTGGGCAATAAGACTGCGTAAAACATCTGTTTGAAAGACGCTATCGACTTCCATTCTCAAAGAGACGACCCTCTCTAAGCCAGCCCCCGTATCGATCGATTGTTTAGGAAGAGGTTCTAGCGTCCCATCCGCGCTGCGGGAGTATTGCATGAAGACGAGGTTCCAAAATTCTAAATATCTCTCTCCCGACAAATCTTCTTTTGGATTGCGCGCAGGCCCGTATTTATCGCCTCTGTCATAGAGGAGCTCTGAACAAGGGCCGCAAGGACCTGTATCGCCCATCGCCCAAAAATTTTCTTTTTCCCCAAAACGGACGATTCTTTCCGACGGCACATGTTTTTCCCAAAGAGCAAACGCCTCATCGTCATCTTTATAGACAGAGACCCACACCTTTTCAGGATCGAATGTAAATACACTTTGCACAACGTCCCAGGCGTACCCGATCGCTTCTTTTTTAAAATAATCGCCAAAAGAAAAATTGCCTAGCATCTCAAAAAAGGTCAGGTGCCGCGAAGTATGTCCCACATTATCTAAATCATTATGTTTCCCGCCGACCCGGATGCATTTTTGTGTTGTCGAGGCTCTCGTATAGTCTCTCTTCGATCTTCCCAAAAAAACATCTTTAAACTGATTCATCCCGGCGTTAATGAAGAGCAGCGTAGGATCATCATGAGGAACAACAGGGGATGAGGGGACAATTGTGTGTCCTTGCGTCTTAAAATAGTTTAAAAAAGCACGCCGAATTTCTTGGGATAACATAATACTCTCTTCTTAGAATAAGTCTATGATTCTAGAAGAGCAGAAGGGAAATGTCAATAGGTGCTATATAGAGCGTTTTTGGAGGAAAGTTCTTTTTTTAAGAACTTCGTCCTTAAGATCCTACCAAAGTTGCTATGCTGAAATAAAGCATACACTTTGGAGATCCTCATTGAAAAAAGAAAGCTCTCCAGATTAAAACTTAATTTTGAAGAAGAAGTTAAATAATCAACAAGGAGAGCCTTCATGAAGGACTATACAGGAAAAACAATTTTTTTAGGAATCGATGTACACAAAAAAA
>JAJXYX010000014.1 GCA_021780355.1 bacterium
TCGATCGATCATCAAACGCAAGTGATCAACTGGAAACGCGAAGCGTTGGAAGGCGATAGGGACTTAAATCCAAAGAAACTGAAAAGTCGAAGAAAACTATAAACTATAGAGGGACATTCGTCCCTTAACGGGGTTTGGGGCAGAGCCCCAACCAACAAACCGAGGCGCGCTCAAACTGTAAGCTTATTTTACGCTGTATGAAAAGTCGTTTGTAGGACAAGATATTGAGTAAAGGACGGAAGAGAGCATGCCTAGTTTTTCTCGAGCGAGTTTGGAGCTTTTGCGATCGCGTGTGGATTTGGTGGAGGTGTTGTCTCCGCATATCAAGCTGCAAAAGGCGGGGGCGGCGTATAAGGCTTTGTGTCCTTTTCATGAGGAGAAGTCCCCGTCGTTTGTGATTCAGAGGGGAGATAGCCATTACCATTGCTTTGGTTGCGGGGCGCATGGGGATGCGATCCAATTTTTGATGACCCATATGAGGATGAGCTTTTTTGAGGCGGTGGAGACGCTGGCGGAGAAGTTTCATGTCCATTTGGAAGAGACGCAAGGGGAGTCGGTAAGTAAAGGGCCGCCGAAGGCGATGCTGAAAGAGGCTCTTGAGAGAGCGTGCAGGTTTTATCAATTTGCCCTGCTGCATACGATGGAAGGGCGGATTGCGTTGGATTATTTGTATCATCGCGGGATCGATCTCGATTTTATTAAGACGTTTCAGCTTGGACTGGCCCCTAAGCAGCCGCAGGTCTTTATGAAAGCGATGAAAGAGCAAAAAGTCTTTGAAGACGTGCTGGAAGCGGCGGGGCTGCTTTCGAGTAATAAGTGGGAGTTTTTTTCCGATCGGATCACGATCCCGATTCGGGATGCAACGGGAGCGGTGATTGGCTTTTCGGCGAGGAAATTTAAGACCGACACATTTGGGGGGAAGTACATTAATACCCCGGAGACGACGCTTTTTAAGAAGTCTAAAGTGCTGTTTGGTTTGAGCTATTGCCGTAAACGGATCATGAAAGAGCGTAAAGCCATGATTGTTGAAGGGCAGATCGACGCGCTCAGACTGATCTATTCAGGATTTAATTGGACTGTCGCAGGGCAAGGCACGGCGTTTGGAGAAGAGCATGCCAAAGAGCTCATCCAGCTGGGAGTGCACCAGGTCTATTTGGCGCTGGACGGAGATACAGCTGGGAGAGAAGCTGCTGTAAAAATTGGGCATCTCTTTCAAAAAGAGGGGATCGAAGTGTTGGTCGTTCCACTGCCTGAAAAATGCGATCCAGATTTGATGCTTCAAGAAAAAGGACCTGAAGAGTGGCAGAAACTGATGGAGACGAGCGGAGACTATTTATCTTTTTTGGTTGAACATCTGTCCCGTTCGATCAATGTTCAGTCTCCAGCTGGGAAAAATGAGCTTGTGCAGACGATCGCAAAACGGATTCGGGAGTGGGACCATCCGCTCATGGTCCATGAGAGCTTGCGTAAACTGGCCAGATTGACCCAGACGCCGGAGATGCTGCTTAGCGTGCATGAAGGGCCAGCTCCGCAGGTACATATTAAAAGACAAGCAAGCGTGACCTTTACAGATATCGATCCCGATCGAATTTTAGAAGCGGATCTTTTGCGTTGGCTGATTTTAATGGGGCCCGGCATGCCTCAGCTGATCCAAATTGCCGAGTGGAATTTGCAGTCTAAACATTTTAGACATCCGTCGAGCAGGGGGCTTTATGAAAAATATCTTGCGGCGACTAAAAATGGACAGCCCTGCGATCTTTTGTCTCTTGCAATCGATTTAGAGCAGCCCGAACAGCAGATTTTTATGGCGGAAGTACTGCAAAAAAAGGTAAACCGAGAAAAAGCTTACGAGTGCTTTGTAGAAACCGTGCAGCGCATGCTGGAGAGGCAGTGGATGTACGAGAGAGAAGAGATCAAGCTGAAAATTTACAGCGGCAAATGCTCTGAAGATGAAGTGCTCGATCTAGCTCGTAAGTTCGATATCATTAAAAAAGAGCGCCCTCAGGTAGTGACCAAAAAAGATGAAAACAGCTGATCATATACTTTTTTTCGATCATGAATGTCCACTTTGCGTAAGATCCGTGAGACAGATCATCCAACACGATCAGCAGCAACGTTTTGCCTTTGCTCCTTTAAGAGGAGAGACGGCCAAAGAGGTTCTGAGCGGGCCTCAAACTCCGCTGAGAAAGGCCAATAGTTTAGTTGTCGTAGAAAACTGGCAATCGACCGATCGGAAATTTTGGACCAAATCGCGTGGGATGCTACGGGTCTATTGGCTCCTTGGCGGCCAGTGGAAACTTTTTGGGTGTTTTTCTTTTTTACCAAGATTTTTGGGTGACTTTATCTATGATCAAGTGTCGGCCCATCGCCATCAGTTCCGCCTTCGGCCCGACCAAGAGATCGGGCCCGAAGAGAGATTTTTACCTTGAGAGCTTTTCACTCAGCACGGAAACGAGGTCTTTGACGGTGACGCGCTCTTGCTTCATCGAATCGCGATCGCGGAGAGTCACCGTGTCGTTTTCCAGCGTGTCAAAATCGATTGTGATGCAATATGGCGTGCCGAGCTCGTCTTGGCGGCGGTAACGCTTGCCAATCGCTCCCGACTCATCATATTCGCAAGCCCAAATGGCTTGAAGTTGAGCAAAAATCTCTTCAGCTTTGCCCGCAAGCGGCTCTTTTTTCATGAGCGGGAAGACCGCAACCTTGACCGGCGCGATGCAAGGGGCAAAGCGGAGAACGGTTCGGGTCTCGCCGTTTTCGAGCTGCTCTTCCTCATAAGCGTCGCAAAGAAGCGCAAGCAAGGTCCTTTCTACGCCAAACGTCGGTTCGATGACATGCGGAACAAACTTTTCTCTTGTCTCGGGATCTGTGTATTCCAATTTTGTGCAGGAATATTCAGCGTGGCGCTTCAGATCGAAATCTGTTCGGTACGCAAGTCCGTAAAGCTCGCTCCGACCGAAGGGGAAGTCGTAGACGAGGTCCACTGTCCGCTTCGAGTAGTGGGAAAGCTGCTCTTTGGGGTGTTCTTTTTCATGGACGCGGGATTTTTTCAAGCCAATGAGCTCGCACCATTTGTGCATCGCCTGAAGCCACTCGTCAAAGACTTTTTCCCAGGCGTTTTCATGGATGAAATACTCGATTTCCATTTGTTCGAATTCAATGACGCGGAAGACAAAATTGCCTGGGGTGATCTCATTGCGGAACGCTTTGCCGATTTGCGCCACGCCAAAGGGGATTTTAACCCGCATGGTGTCGACGATATTTTTATAGTCTAAAAAGATCGCTTGCGCCGTTTCGGGTCTCAAATAAGCGATATCTCCATCCGAGCTGGTTTTGCTCATGTGCGTATGGAACATTAAATTAAAATGGCGCGCGTCGGTAAAATCCTGGGCGCCGCATTTCGGGCATTTGACATGCTGCCCTCTCACTTTAGCCGTCATCTCTTCCACACTCAGTCCATCGGCGTCTTCGCCAAGAACCTCTTCAATCAGATGGTCGCAGCGGAATCTGCTCTTACAAGCCTTGCAGTCGATCAACGCGTCGTTAAACCCTTCGAGGTGTCCAGAAGCGAGCCAGGCTTTAGGATGAAGCAAAATGGGCCCGTCCAAGCCGACCATGTCCCGTCTGCTTCGAACAAACGTTTTCCACCACAGGTCTTTGATATTTTTTTTCAGCTCCGCCCCATAAGGACCGAAGGAATAGGTGTTGGCAAACCCGCCGTAAATTTCTGAGCCAGGGTAAATAAATCCTCTTCGCTTGCATAGAGCGACAATCGGTTTTAAAGAGTCTTGGATCGTTTGAGCATGGGACATAAGAAGCCTTGGGCTATTTTCGTGTCCTCTATGATAGTCAAGAGGCTTGAAAAATGCCAAAGTTTTTCGAGAAAGAAAGCGTCTTTTTGGTGACGAATTGTTTTTTTTAAGGGCTTCGCCCTTAACAACCCACCAAAGTTGCTATGCTGAAATAAAGCATACACTTTGGAGATCCTCATGGAAAAAAGAAAGCTCTCCAGATTAAAACTTAATTTTGAAGAAGAAGTTAAATAATCAACAAGGAGAGCCTTCATG
>JAJXYX010000018.1 GCA_021780355.1 bacterium
ATAGCAGGTAGACCTTAAAGAAATTTAAAGGTCGTGAAAAACCCGAAACTATTAGTCAAACAGCAAATAAGGCCTAAAACAGCTGGAGAAAATTTTTATGGGTTGACAGATTCACATAGCAGGGCTGGCGCCCTTTGGAATCCCGTTTGATTTTGGATAGGTAGCGCTAATATCTAGGCTGTTTTTCTACCCAGCGTTTGATCCAGGCGTCTATGGAAATGCGGCCTGGGCCGAAGGTGAAGACGAGCATGGCTGTGATGAAGTAGGGGAAGGGTATTTCTTGGGCGAAGGCGTGGGGATCTAAAATGATAAGCACGTCTTTAAGGAGATGGGAATGGGCGGTTGAGAGAGCGGTAAGCAAGATGATGATGAGAGGGATGGTGATGAGGCGAGACGCAAAGCCGAGGATCAGACATGCTCCTCCAATGATCTCAAAATAACTGACCATGTAGGCGTTAAATTGAGCGAGCGGGATCCCCATAGAACTAAAATATTCTGTGACATGATCTGTGTTTCGTAGTTTTTCAAGTCCTGCTAGGACGAATTGGTGTCCCCAGGTAACTCTCATGAAGAAGAGAAATAAGCTTTGGAGGTTACTGCCGATATTTAAGAAAAAATTATAGAATCTGGCAAAAAAGTTAAGTTTTTGGTTTACGTAGATCATCTTTCCCGTCTTTTGGGCTGGTTTTGTCTCATAATTTTATATATGTCTCGATAAATCATAAAAAAACAAGAGAGTTTTTTATTTCTTTTTGCTATCATTGCAGCGCATGCAAGAAATTTGTTCCCTTACCCTAGAGAGTCTTCAGGCCTGGATGGAGCGAAATGGCGAGAAAGCCTTTCGCGCAGGACAGGTGTATGATTGGATCTATACTCATGGAGCTCAGTCTTTTGAGCAGATGACCAATTTGGCGAAATCGCTTAGGGAAAAGCTGGCTGGAGCTTTTCTCTTCCCCGCTTTGAAGCTAGTCCGGACTTTAGAATCCGAGGATGGGGAAACCATTAAATTTCTTTGGGAGCTGGCCGATGGAAAGCGGGTAGAGTCGGTTCTCATTATGTCCGCTTCGAGGCGGACCGTGTGCGTTTCTTGCCAAGTGGGTTGTCCTGCGCGCTGCGCTTTTTGCGCTTCTGGCAAAGAGGGGCTTTTGCGGAACCTTTCGACAGGAGAAATCGTCGAGCAGGTGCTCCATATCGATCGCTATCTGAAGACGAAAGGAGAAAGGGTTTGCCATATTGTTTTTATGGGCATGGGGGAACCGATGGAAAATTACAATTCTGTTGTAGAGGCGATCTCTATTTTCAACCATCCTAAAGCTTTTTTGATTTCGCAACGCCGCATTACCGTATCTACGGTTGGCGTGGTCGAGGGGATCGACAAGCTTGCTAAAGAAGATCTTTCTGTCAATCTCGTATTGTCTCTCCATGCGCCGAATCAGCATTTGCGCAAAAAAATTATCCCGTACGCCAGAAAATATCCTTTAGAAGAGATTTTGATGGCGATGGAACGCTATGCGAAAGAGACGAAGCGGGATATCACGTATGAGTACACTTTGCTAGCCGATCTGAATGATGGAAGGGAGGAGGCCGAAGAGCTGGCTAGTCTTCTTCGAGGCAAGCAGTGTACGGTCAATCTCATCCCTTATAACCCTGTTGATGGTCTTCGTTTGCGGCGGCCGGCTAAAGAAGCGATCGAAGAATTTCGAGAGATTTTAGTGGATGCGGGGATCAATACCACTTGGCGCTATACCAAGGGCAAAGACATTGCCGCAGCCTGCGGTCAGCTGGCTTTGCAAAACGGTTGATTTATTTCTCTTTGATGATTTAGGCTTGAGGCAGAATGAATTCAGCACATTGCTTCACTCTGCTGCGGATCTTGATTAGTCCTCTCTTTCCCGTTCTTTATTTGGGATATGAATGGCTGGAGATCCCTCTTCTTTGGGTTCCTTATCTTTTGCTTGGGCTCCTGCTCGTGTGCGAGTGTTCCGATATTCTCGATGGTTTTTTAGCGAGGCGCTGCAATCAGGTAACTGATCTTGGCAAGGTGTTGGACCCCATGGCCGATAGTGTCACCCATCTCTCTTTTTTTCTCACCTTTACTCAAGGACTTGTTCAATTGCCTTTGCTGTTGGTATTGGTCTTTTTATACCGCGAATTTTTTGTCAGCACCCTTCGAACGCTTTGCGCTCTCAAAGGTTTTGCTCTGGCAGCTCGGCTCAGTGGGAAGCTAAAAGCTGTACTTCAAGCGTGTTCTGCTTTTCTTATTCTTTTTTTCATGCTGCTTCATCTTCATGGAGCGATCTCTTTAGAGACCCTGCAGCAAGCGAGCTTGATCACCGTGGCCATTGCCGCTTTGTATACGATGTTTTCTGCTTGTGATTATTTTTATGCCAACCGACTCTTTATTAAAAAATCGCTGCATAATATCTAAAAAACTTTTGGTTTTGAATGGGTTTAGTAAAAATAAATTCATTTTGGTGTGTATACCGTTCGTGACTCAAGAATCGGCTATTGAACCCGCCTGTAAGTCGATTCTTCAGCTTTCTTCGGTATATATAGTTACGCATTTAGACAGAATCGAAGCGCCTGGCGCAGGCACAGGCGCGTGGGGTTACGACAGAGATCTATTGTCAATCGACTTCGTATTGAGCTAAATAAGCTCGATGATCAGTTATCGCTTCCGAGGGATCTTTAGATAGATCATAGGTACCTTTAAGAAGCTCGACATTAAATTTTTTAAAAGCTTCTTTTTTAGTTTTACGAACTAGGACATAGTCATCGATCTCATTCTTCTCGCTTTCTTTACTGGGCTCGCTCTGATGATTTGTTCTTATGGTAAATAGATTCGTGCAAGTAAATGTTGAGTCATTAAATTCAGGGTGCTCCCGTGTAAAATAATCATCGTAATATTCGGCGATGCCAGAAGCTAGATATTCGTTAGCTTCATCATCTGTTCGCGCTAAATTCAGGTCTCCTGCAAGAAGATAAGGTTTTTCACCTGCAATCTCATCCATCTTTTCTGTAAGAAAAGCTAGTTGTTTTTGTCGATAAGGAAAACCTTTTTCTTTGCTTCCTGGCTCCAAATGTGTCGTCACAATCCAATGAGTTGAAGTTTCGACTGCGAAAAAGCCTCGCTCAATCAAACGATCTCCATATGACGCATTTAAATTGTTTGGGTATTGATATTTATCCTGCATTTCAGGAGGGAAAGGCTGGAAAACAGGCTCAGAAACAATTGGATATTTTGAGGCTACAAAAAGGTCTGCCTCTTTTACTCCAGGCTGAATGCCTATTCCAGTCCAAAAATGAGGGTATTGCTTTTTCATGGCTTCAAAAAGCGGTTTACTTGATTTAAGGGTTACTTCTTGCGCAAGGAAAATATCAGGATTATAAGTGGCCACAAAAGCAGCAGCCTTTTCAGCTCTGATAGCAACAGGAGCTGTCACCCCTCCGTAAAGAGAAGGAATAAATTCGTTCATCATGCAAAGGTTTAAAGTCACTAAAGAATGAATCTTAGAACAATTCTTTTCCTGCCCATCTCCCTTTCTATAGTGAAAAAAAACTAAATCTGAGCTTTTAATTGAAGGTGCGTTCATTTGATTTCCTTTTTTATTTTTAATTATACTGAATTTAATGATGAAATAAAAGTAAAAAATACAAAAAAATAGCGTTAATGTCAACTTGTTGAGTTTGTGAGGTTAAAAAATAATATATATAGGCGGTCCGGGTGTGTAATTATTTATTTAATTTGTGGTTTTTGTGTGAACAATAATTCGTTTGTTGAGTTTTGATTTTTGGTGGGGTATAATGAGATGAGGGAAATTAATTAATTGTTTTATGTCGATCGAAAATTATGTAGAAGGAAAAGCTCCTTTTTCTGCTTCGCCCCCCTTGAATTTCATAACGGGGGATAAAGAAATCTGGTTCATCCGGGGAATCGGTACCTGCCCATAGAGGAATGAGCCTAGGGCCTATAAAAAATGATGAATTCTGATAGTGAATGGGTTACAAAATAAGTTAAGCTTCGTAGATCCAAAAAAAAAGTAGA
>JAJXYX010000066.1 GCA_021780355.1 bacterium
TTTTTCGCGGTGTTGTCGACTGTGACTGCGGAGTCTGTTTTAGGGCAGGCGTTAAGGGGGCGGGTGAGGGATAAATTCAAGCCTATTGGGGCGCCTGCGACCAACTTTTGAGATTACTTGGGTATATTTCTTTTCGAACTTCTACATGAACAGGATAAGAATAATTTAAACTTCCAAGATTGACTGGAACCATAATAAAACCTCATTATTTTTTACAAAGATTTTAAATAGGTGCCACATTTTTTACAATGAATAATTAGGTTTAGGGCGAAGCCTCAATGATCACGAGGGGCGCGGCTTGCTTTCTGCGATGTATGTTGGGCTGACTTGAACGAATTCGGCTTTTCGTTGGAGTTCTTTGAGGTTGCGGGCGCCGCCGTAGGTCATGCCGCTGCGGATGCCGCCGAGGAGGTTGTTGATGAGTTCTTCGGCAGGGCCGGAGACAGGGGCCCAGAAATCGATCCCTTCAGCCACGGTTTTGGCTTTGAGACCGCCATAGAATTCCGTTTGGAAATCGGAAGAGGCTTGGCCTCGGTATTTGGCTTCCTGGCCCTTTTCGGTGGACCGTTTTTGAGCTGCTGACTCTTTGGTTAGGGCGAAAAGTTTGCCGATCATGACGCTGGAGGCGCCGGCGGCGAGCGCGAGAACGACATCGCGTGAATTGCGGATGCCTCCGTCAGCAATGAGAGGGACTCGGAGCTTTTCTGCAATGCGTGCGCAGTCTCGGACGGCAGTGAATTGTGGAACTCCGAAACCGGTCACAATGCGCGTGCTGCAGGCGGCTCCAGGACCAATCCCTACTTTAACGGCGTCTGCCCCTGCATTGACGAGATCATGATAGGCCATGGCGGTACAGACATTGCCAGCGATGATTTGATGGTCCGGGTGTGTTTTTTTAAGCTCTTGGATGTGATGGAACATCCGATCTGAGTGGCCGTGGGCTACGTCGATGCAGACTCCGGCGGCGCCTAAATCGAGTAATTTGCGCGTCTCGTCGAGCTTGCCAATGCCGCAAGAGACAAATGTGTTTTTTTCATATTTTTTCACCCAGCGGATCTGATCTTCAAAAGAGGTGAAACGGTGAAAAATCGGAATGGAGCCATATTGAAGGAGAAGATCGGCAAGCTCTTCGCCGATGACCGTGTCCATGTTGGAAGCGATCAAAGGAATACCGATTTTTAGCCGTTTTGTTAGCCAGCTTTCTAAAGAAGGCTCTGTCCGAGACGGTATATTATTGAACTGGGGCACTAGGGCCACATCGTCGTAAGTTAAAGCTTGGCGCATCTCTACCCTCTACATATAAATTGAGCATCTTATATGATGGCTGTTAAATATGCTATAACCACCATGATGTCCGTTTGTATTTTGACCAAAAACTCGAGCGCAACGCTGAAAGAGACGCTCGCGTCAGTCTCTTTCTTTGATGAAGTAGTGATCTTGGATAACGGATCGACAGATAATACGTTAGAGATTGCAAGGACGTTTACTAACGTAAAGATTTATGAAGAGCCTTTTGTTGGATTTGGGCGTTTAAGAAACTTGGCTGCCGAAAAAGCGAGCCATGATTGGATCTTAGCTCTAGATAGCGACGAAGTCCTCTCCCCTACTTTGCAGCAAGAGCTGCAGCGCCTAAATAAGCAAAGAGGAGAAATTTATGCTTTGTCCAGACATAATTTTTACCATGGCAAACGGATCAAAGGCTGCGGATGGGACCGCGACCGGGTCATACGTTTATATCATCGAAGCGATACTAAGTATAGCGAAGCCCCCGTTCATGAGGCAGTTGAAAAAAAACAACTGAAAATCGTTCAGCTTCAAGCGCCTTTGCTTCATACGCCGTATAGATCGACGGAAGAATTTTTAGCTAAGATGCAACACTATTCCAGTCTCTTTGCCGAGCAATATCAAGGAAAGCGCTCTTCGTCATTTCAAAAAGCTCTTTGGAAGGGATTATTTTCTTTTTTTCGAAGCTATTTTTTACAAAAGGGAATTTTTTTAGGCAAAGCGGGGTTCATTATCTCTGTCTATAACGGAAATACTACCTTTTACAAATATCTCAAGCTTGCTGAAAAAAAGTCACATATACTTTCCGCTTAGCTTAATTCCACGTTTTTGAGTATACCGGACACGCTTCTAACAAATCAAATCTCGTCCTCAGATACTTTTTTAAATAGTTCTTCTTACGAATAAATATTTTCCTTTCCAAAAACAAACTTTTTTTCTTAAACTGTTTGCGCAAAAAATCTTTGTAGACGGAGGACTCCATGTCAATAGAAGGATGCGATAGTTATGGCTTTGAAGAGATAGGAGAATATTGGGAGCCTATCATCGGATGGGATGATGACGAGATAAGTGGCAAGCCCAATGAAGCTAATCTTGATCAACGAGTTGAAAAAGTTTTTCAGGCCAAAAAGCAAATCAAAAGCGCCGCTTACTTACATACGCAAAATCCTCGGATGCGCTGCATCTCTATAAGAATGGACGACCCTTCTGCACCCGACATCAATTTAAATCAATTATCTCAAAAGCAAATCGAATTTCTTACCTTTCAATTGGATAGAGATATCGAGGATGAGGAGCAGCCATGTTTCGCGGTCACTAGTGAATATCGAAACGAAGGTTTCATGTTAGCGCCTGCTTACGGCAATTGTTATTGCTGTGCCCTGCGGCTTTAAAAAGTCGCTCAAAAAAATCTGCCATAAAACAGGTAAGACCTGGAGAAAACATAAGGTAGAATTTGTTATTGGCACGCTTGTCGTCGTCGGCATCGCCATTACCATAGTAGTCGTCACGACAACAGGCGGCACAGGAGGTGGCGCTGTCATTGCAGCCGGAGGCGCCATTCTCGATCGATTGATCAATGGAAGGCAAGAAGACGGCTTCATGCCTGATGGCTCTTTCGATTCCAACCAGTTTGCTTGCCAAGAAGCGAACGAACAAACAAAACTTCAATCATTCGATGAAAAATGGGAGAGCATAAAAAATTCTCCCTATTTTATCCATAAAGGTATTGAGCCGCAATCTCCTCCCACTCCCACATATAGTACGAAACCACTTCCCCCGGATCTCATTCGTCCTTGGGCTCCACAAGCGCCTAACTCGACATTTATGGAAAAAACAAAAGAGCCTCCACTACCTCCCCCTCCAAAACAACCCGCCCCTTCAGCTTATCCTCCATTAAACCCCAACCAGCCTATGACGTTTGGAGAGTGGTACAGAGAATTTACCGACAAAGAACAAAATGGAGTGCTTTATTATCCTGATGAAGCGCTCACAAAAACGACCGATTCCATAAAAACACCTAAACCTGACCAATTTATAAAAGACAAAAAGACCGAAAGTTCCTACGATGTCAATATACTCTGCCAAGATGAGATGGCCTTCGCCGTCAAAGCATGGTACGAGCGCAGCCAAGTGGATCCAACGATGATCTCTCAAAGGCTTCCGACTTTAGGAGAGCCAAATAAAGACCTGCTTATTTTAGGAATCAATGGGATGAATACCAATCTCAATGAGGCGTTAAGTCACCAGGCTTATCTAAAAAGTTTGACTCCTAAAGATGTTGGCATCGATTTTATCCACAACCATTCAAATACAGCGCCTATTGATCTTGCCGAGATATTTGCCTTAAACTATTTTGGCTACTCTCCAAATACAGCTCACCTGCTCAAAGAAGCTTGGACAGAATTCCATGAGCGTCATAAAGACAATCCCGAGAAAAAAATTCTTCAGATCTGTCATAGTCAAGGTGCTATTCATATCAATAATGAGCTCGCTTCCTGTCCAGAAGAAATCAGGCAACGATTGATTGTTGTCGCTATAGCCCCCGCAAAAATTGTGCCGGAAGGAACTTGTTACAAATCATTTAATTATGCCAGCGAAAATGATATCGTTCATTACGGAGCAAGGGCTTTTCTCTAAAAATTCTTGATAGCTAATAAAGTATAATCAACCATGTTATCTCAAAAAGTGAGGTTGACATGGCTAAAAAAAATCCGAAAGACACCTATTCCGAAATCGATCAAGTGATTGAC
>JAJXYX010000063.1 GCA_021780355.1 bacterium
AATTAGATAGCAAAGAAGAATGTTCTGACGATTCGATCCAGGAAGAAAAAGTAACCGCCATAGCAAACCGCCCCCCTTCTCCTAAGCCCCCGACACCCTTTTCCCCGAACAATTTTTTATACTCGAGCTCAACTCACGTCGAATTAGATAGCAAAGAAGAATGTTTGGACGATGATCCTAGCTCTTCTTCTGAAGACGATTCTATCGGATACTTTTCCGCTGATGAAATTTTCAATCGCCGCTCTCCCCTCCCACCGGGTGACTCAGATCATAAAACTCCCGACAATTCTGAAACGAAACTCAAAAATTCCATGAAAGAATCATTAAAATCAGCGCCGCTCTCTGTTCTTGACGACCTGATTTTTCAAGGGCTGAGAAATAGCTATACGTTCAGCACAATCACCGCCAAAGCAGCCGAAGAGATTTTATATGAACGCAAACTTTCTTTTGAGTCTAAAATTGAAAAAATAAAAGTGCCAATCAAGCTGTTTTTTCGAAATTATGACAATGCTACGCTTCAAAAGATCGTTGATCGAGGTTTAACTAACTCCGAAGAATTTGAACAAATTAACGCCCAAATTGCGCAAGAAATTATCCATGAGCGGGCTCAAATGCCTCGTCTTGATCCTCACAAAATACACAACTGGATCGATTCATTTTCCAAAAGGCGAGGTCTATTTGCACTCAAAAACACCATTCAGTTCGGGATGCACAGCAACTTGGAATTTGAACGAGTTTATACCCAGCAAATTCAAGACATCTTCCATTCGCGAAAAAGAATGAGAAGCGAAGAAGAAACCGGTTCTCCCGAAAGTAAAAGAAAAAAAACATATAAAATTTTATAGCAAATGATTACACTTATGCCGTTCGTAACTCAAGAATCAGCTATTGGCCGGGATTGAAAGCTGCCGCAATCAATTTTTGGCAGCTTTCAATCCCACCTGTAGGCCGATTCTTCAGCTTTCTTCGGTATAAGTCACGAACGGTATAATCGTTGAAAAAACAGTGTAAGTTTTTTGATTTCACAGCAAAATGCTTCTTTTCGTTTTGCCCTCCCCCACAGACTCTTTTGGAAAGAAAATCCCGCTCTTCTACTCGCCATTAGCTTTTTACTAGGAACTAGCTCCTATCTCTATCAGTTAAATACGCTCTTTCCTCTCATTTGGAGCGTCTATCTGTTTTCTCTCCATTTCCCCTCTTTCTTTCGAGGCGCTTGCTTTCTCATCTTAGGGTGGGGCTATGCTTTTTTTCTTCATCAAGACGCCCCTCGGGCTGAAACGCCAAGGTTTATACAAGGCATTTTCTCGGTATCTTCCCTGCAGCCTCACCACTCCCCTTTTCATAAAGGGTTTTTATATAAAGGAACGCTCCGCATCCCAGAAGCTCTTGCGTGCTCTATTTGCCTACAGGGAGAAGAAAGACCGCTTGCCAATCAAGACTATTGGGTCGAGGGTTTTTTGGAAGAAAGAAGCCCTTTTATGTATACGCTTAAAGTCAAAGAGTGGAAGGGTTTATCTTCAAGAAAAACCGTGTGGAATTGGCGTCTGGCTGAAACACGATACAGGGCAAAAGAGACATTTCGTTTATGTTTACAAGAAACTACATCGCCGCAAACAGCCTCTCTCCTAGGCTCTCTACTGACAGGCGATGTAGAAGAAAGATTGCTTCGCTATGAATTTGGCCGAGCGGGGCTGCAGCATCTTTTATCTGTATCTGGATTTCATTTCGCTTTGCTCATCGCTTTTTTCTCCACTTTCCTCGGCCTACTTTTCCAAGAGTGGATCAAAACATATCTTCTACTTTTTGCCGTGACTCTTTATTTCCTCTTCATCGGCCCTGCTCCCGCTGTGATTCGGAGTTTTTTTGCAGCGATCCTCTATCTGATTGGCAAACTTCTCGGACGGCACCCCTCTGCCCTCAACCTTCTCGGCTGCTCTATGCTATTTGAGCTCATCTTTGATCCGCTTTTGTCAGGACACATTGGATTTCAACTCAGCTTTCTCAGCTGCGCCGGCCTTTTGCTTATCTATCCCTTGCTGAGTCAATACTCGGAACGTTTACTCCCTAAGCGAACAGTTTTTGAATTGGCCAACATGACGTTTCCCTCTCCCTTCGGCTATCTGATCTCCACTTTTTTTAAAAAGACGCTCTCGATCACTGTGGCGGTCAATATAGCTCTTCTCCCCTTGCTCTTTTACCATTTTCACAAATTTCCCCTGCTAGGACTGATCTATAACCTCTTTTTTCCCCTCGGCGCAGCATTAGCCATCTATCTTCTCCTTCCCAGCCTTCTTCTTTATGAGATCTCCCCACGGCTCGGAAAACCGCTCCTTTTCCTCACCGACGCGTGGACCCGGCTGCTTCTCGAGCTCATCTCCTATCCGCCTCTCTGCCTCGATCGAGCCTGGGAAGTGACCTTCCTGGCCGATTGGGGCTGCGGCCTTTATTTATTTTTCCTGTTTTTTTTCCTCATTCAAAAAAGGCAAAAACCTGTTTTATAATCGTTCAGAATCCAAAAGGTCATCATCAAATCTTAAGTTTCTGACTGAATTCATGGGACACCTATGTTTCGAGCTCAGGATCTTCTCTTTTTACTCCCATATGCACTGCATAAAATTTCTCGCTTGAGAAAACCCTATCTTCGCTAATTTCCTTCAATTGATATCCATCTAAGCTTGTCATCTTCTCTTTCAATTTATCGTAAGACATGACGTATACTTTCTGCGACTTCAGATCTTTAGGATCAGAACCATCTTCCGGATCGAGAAAATAAACATATCCCTTACCATTTTGTATCTGGGCTCCCACGATAACAATTACATGTCCGACAGAAGATTCGTTAATTTTAGAGCCTACCTTCCAAAAATGAATCTGCCTTCCCTGTACCAAATTAGGCTGCTGAGACGGAGCTTCCTTATAGAAGCTTTTACCAATAAGGCCACAAACGAGATGAGGCCCATAAGTTTTTAACTGATCAATCAACGCTTGCGGCCCCTGAGAAGGATCCCAAGAAGAATTTTCACAGGAAAAAATACTTCGTAAGCAAGCAAAAGCCGCTATCGATTCACGTACATATTTTTCATTAACGTTCAAATCGTCCCATGGCTTGAGTGAAGCCCGTTGAATATCTTCTTGAGATAGCTGACAGTAATCAAACAAAGGTTGATTCACGTTTGATCGAGCTTTGTAACGTTCTTGATGAAGATAATTCATAAAATTATCACAGACATCTTGGCGTAAAAATGCCTCTAAAGTGTCGATGAACAGTTTTCTATAGCCTTGAGGATCTGACTCTTCCTTACCATACTCTTTGCATGCGCCCAAAATACGTTTGGCAGCCACTCTTGTATTTTTCTCCTGCGCGGAAAGATGATCATATTGTTTTGTGACGGCAAAAATTAGACCAAAACAATCATCAAGCTTTTGCTTGCCTTTTCGATAAGCCGAAGCTATTTTCTCGCCTTCTCTGCAAAAACTTCTTTTTTTAATCAACTTCTCCAATTGAATTCTTTCAGATTCTCCGAGCAATCCAGCTTCCATCCGGGCTGATAATAGAGGAGGCACTAAAGGATGATTGCCTATTCTATTTTCGCCGCGTAAAATTTGCAGCGCGTAATAATGGCAATTCCCCCCTTTTTGCGCGGATTGACATACACGTTCACGAGAAACCCCATCGCTTTTATAAGGACCTAATTTCCCGGGTAAAGGAGGACAAAACACTCCATTTGCAAAAGCTACCGAATCAGCTGCCATAATAAACACTCCGTTTTTAAACAGATCCATTATAATATAATTTAATGTATAAAAACACTTAAAAACTATTCAAAATTTTTATTTATACAAAAGAAAATATTTAATTCAGTTCAAAAGACTTTCAATGGAAATCTTTTATATATACCCTTCGTGAATCAAAATTTTGATTCACAAAAATTTCTCTTGGCCGCATAATCGTGGCATGAATTTTTTAACTGAAAAAGAACGCGAACAGCTCAAGCTCCAACATAGACGAGAACGTG
>JAJXYX010000099.1 GCA_021780355.1 bacterium
GTCTACTTTTTTTTGGATCTACGAAGCTTAACTTATTTTGTAACCCATTCACTATCAGAATTCATCATTTTTTATAGGCCCTAGGCTCATTCCTCTATGGACAGGTACCGATTCCCCGGATGAACCATAATAATCAAACTATTTATATTAAAATACATCAATAATTCTTCCTACGATAAGCATTTTAATTTAATCGCAATCTATTAATTACCAACGAATAAACCAATGATACAAAAAAACTTTTACCATTAAAATTATCAAAACAAAAGAACCTATCATTAAATCGCTGAAAGATTTATAAATAGAATAAAAAAAATATTATAAATACAATATCAAACTTCCAGTCGACTTAAAATCTTTCAACATCTTAAATAGCTTTTTATTTAAATAAAGCGCAGACTTAATACTAACAAAGAAACATTTACATAAAATTAATAAATAAATGAGATAACACTCTTAAACAAACCAAAAAAGTTTATTACGACAATCGAGAGAAGTAATTTGCGTTCTCAAATCACCTCCCCTTTGCCCCCTTCTCAAGGGGATAACCCTTTCATTCAATTTCTAAATTTTTTAAGCCGCATATTCTGTTGCTTTTTCATTTCCGAAGAAGCTCACTCTGATATAAGCCCGAAATCTTTCGATACAAACAATCCTCACAATGAACTTCCCCCTACTAATCAATACCAAAGAAGAGTTGTTCAAAGAGAAGATGATTTGCAAATAACCGAGTTAAGTCGTTCCATCCCCCCCAAAGAACCAAACGGCTTCTGAGCAAAAACAGAGGATGAAACTCTACTATATGGCTAAAAGCGAATCCGGTGGATTTAAAAGAAGGTATTTAACAAAAGACGAAGAAAGAATACTTCTCAGTGAGAAGAAAGACTATTTGATCGGTTATGAACCAATCGTTAAATAATTTACAAGAATTACACCGCAAGGGAATGTTAGATTTAAACATTTTTTCCTTGCGGCAGCAATAAAAAAAACTAGAACGCAAGCTGTAAATCCACAGTTAGGCCGTGAAAGCCTAAATCTTTAGATTGTCTAGCGCCATACACATGATCCGATCCTGAAATGCTTTCTAAGATCGGCTGCTGATTTTGTCTCCACCAGTAGTTCAGCTCATAACCAACATTGATCGCGATCTGATTGCTGTCGCAAGAAAAGTTCGTTTCCCAGCCGAGGCCCACTTGCGTTTGCGCAGAAATGGCCATGCGATAGACGGAAGTCGCTATATCTGCGCCATAAGTGATCGTTTGATTAGCTCCCGTTTCAACAGCATATTTCCCGTAAAGAGCGGAAGCAGAAGCTCCCATGAAAAAATTCCAATGTCTTGCAAAGAACCATTTGGAATCAGATCCTACGCGAAGACCGCTTCCCGTAAAATCATTGCGCAAATGAGAAAGAACTGTCTGTGCGGCTGGATCGGTAAATTCTAGCTCAGCTCCTTGATGAATCCAAGCCGTTCTCGAACCGAAATAAGGTCTTAGATAAAAATAGCGGGAAAGAAAATAAGAGCGGCTCAGCTCAAAATCGAGCGTCGAATATTTAAGGTGCCAGTCAACTAACGCTCTACTAAAATCGGAGATACCAGGAAGGATCACGCCATTGAGCTCATTGGGAGCTTGCGTCCTCATGCCAAAATCCCCATCGGGCTCTACTCTTGTAAATAGGAGAGAAAGCTCCATATTGTCGTGAGGAGTAACCCATCCTAAACCAAGACGATACCCAACATCCCAATCAAAATTCAGCGAACGAATTCTATTCGGCACTTGCCCGCTTGGATCTGTCTCTGTGGAATAGGCGATTTCAGTGCCGCCTTGATAAGATGTCCAATAGAGAACATCTCCAATCGCCCAAAAACCATTGCTGTTTAAAAAGGGGCGTCCTGAAGCAAAGCGCGCTCCTCCTCGACATTCGTAAAACATGTCGTCGTGAGCCGCTTTCATCTTACATTCTAAAAGAGAAACGCGGGATTCAACATCCGCATTTCCCCATAGTGAAAAAACACACAACGTCGAGACCGTTGCTAAACTAACTACCCAGCGCATAAAAAAACCTCATGATCAAATCATTGATACTCCTTGATACCGGAAATGGAATTTTAAGAAAATCTTTCTTTTAAAACGACGAATCAGGTATGAATGAGACTTATGAATTTTGGTAGGACCATGGAAAAATCCACTTATTTTCTTGTAACTCTGTTCTCCCTCGCACTGGGAGCTGTAAGAGCTGATGAGGCTGCTTTGGACAGCGAATCAACAGCCTCTAATGAACAAGTCGCCTCTTTGCGCAAGCAATCAAAAGGGTTAGACGTCGTATCGGGACAGACTCATCGCATTACTACTTTAGAGCAGCAAATGCAAGAAGTATACACGGATACTGTGCGCGACACCTTCGGAGCCAAAGTCGCTTCTGCAAGACCGCAGCTTGACAGTTATCATTTGTACGTCTCTGGCGACGTCCTTTTTTGGCAAGCGTTCGAAGGGGGAAATGACTACGCTTGTTCAACATCTACTCAAGGCCCGAATTTTCAAGGCAGCTCCCACTGGCTCAATTTTGACTGGGCTTGGGGCTATCGTACTGAATTCGGCTATAGAACATCTCACGACAGCTGGGATTTAGCTTTGCACTACACATGGTTTTACGACAAAGCAGATTCCCATGTAGGAGCTCCCGCCGGTGGCGAAGTTGTTCCTTTGTTTTATCAATTTTTTTCAGGAAATGTCGGCACTTTTTCCAAAAGCAGCTTGAGACTCCATTTTTATGATGGGGACCTTGCTCTTCAAAAAAGCTATTTTCTCTCAAGCGAATTTTCTTTAACTTCTCTCGCAGCGCTCCGAACAACTTGGATTGCTCAAAAAGCGCACGCATTCGCGCAATTTGCCACAGGCGATATTCCAGGCACGATCAGCCAGATGGGGCACAACCATTTCTGGGGAATTGGTCCCAAAGTAGGCATCGCTCCTAAATGGTTTATCGACCGCAACTGGAATGTTTTTGGTCAGTTCGCAGGCTCTTTGCTTTACGGAGAATTTGAAGTAAGGGCAAAAGCTCTCGAAAATGGATCCATCACAGTTCACCTCGACGACAAAATCCATCAGATCGTTCCAACTGCGCAAGCAACCATTGGATTCGGCTGGGAAATGAACGCTTTTTGCGATCATTACCACTTTGCCGTCAACGTGGCTTACGAAATGCAATACTGGTGGAGACAAAATCAACTCATCAGCTATCTGCCAGCATCCGCCAGCACAACCATTCTCAAACGTATGGGCGACGATTTAGGTCTTCATGGTTTAACCATCAATGCATCATTTGACTTTTAAAGGGTATTTTTATGCGTCGTATTCTTCCTTTCCTTCTTTTTTCTACCGCTGCTCTTTCAGCAACTACTATCGACCACCGGCTCGATGTATTGGAAGCCCAAATGGAAGATCTCCGTATGCAAAGCGTCTACGGAAATTTTGGAGCTAATACAGCCAGCGGATATCCCGCTTTGGAATCCTGGGGCCTTTATTTTCAAGGCGAAGCCATTTATTGGAAATTTTTCGAGGGCGGAACAGATTACGTCTACGAAAATCAGCCTAGCAACGATCCAAATGTGATGGTCGATCGGCTCCATTACCTAGATCTCGAATGGCGTTTTGCCTATCGATTTACTCTGGGCTACCAGTTTAGCGACCCTGACATGGATCTTTGGTCTACGTTTACAAGATTTACGACAGATCAAAGCGACAGCGTCGATCAGCCGACAGGTCCAAATGGGGCTTTATATCCCAATCAAGCAGTGACAGCGAACAGCGATTACACAAAAGCCACTGCGCAAGGGACGTTTCAATTCAATGTCCTCGACGTCAACGTAGGGCGCAACTATTTTCTTCGCAAAACGTTTTCGATGCATCCTTTCATGGGCGTGCGCGGAGCGAAAATCGATGTGCGCAACTACTACACTTGGGAAGGATCTTCTGTTTCCGATTTCCATTACAAAACATCAAATGATTTTTGGGGCATTGGACTGCTCGGAGGAACGCAAGGCCGCTGGCATTTCGACTCTCATTGGAGTCTCTTTGGTTCGTTCCTCGGCTCTCTCCTTTATGGATGGTATGACGTAGGAACTGACATTCAGCAGTTCCATGCGACGCCAAGCAATCCTTTAAATCTCGATTCAGATATTCGCCACATCATGCCGAATATCGCGATGGACACCGGGATTTCTTGGGAATATATGGCGTTTAGAGATCGGACTCGCATTTCTCTCAGCCTCGCCTACGAATTCCAGTACTGGTGGGCTTACAACGAAACCTTGCATACGAAGCAAAATGCTACCTATGCGTGGGATCGATTGGGAGAAGATTTTGGTCTTCAAGGTCTGAAATTTAACTTCGGACTCGACTTTTAACGAGAAAACATCATGACGCTTTGGTCGATTGCTTTTTCTCTCTTCTTATTAATGGACTCGGTGGGCAATGTTCCCTTTTACATTAGTTTTTTAAAAGGGATCCCCCCCCACCGGCAACGAGTCATTATCTTTAGAGAGCTTCTCATCGCCCTCTGCATCATCATGCTCTTCGCCTTCATCGGCGAAGGGCTCATGGAATTTTTAAAAGTCAGCCAAGACACTGTCCAAATAGGAGGAGGCATCATCCTCTTCCTCCTCTGCTTAAAAATGGTCTTCCCCGACAGCGTCGAATCCATCAACGGCCTTCCCCACGCCTCAGAGCCCTTCATCGTTCCCTTAGCTGTACCCCTCGTCGCAGGTCCCGCCGTCTTAGCAGCTGTCATGATCTACTCAAAACAAGAAACCAGCCACTGGATCATGCTCGGCGCCATCCTCATCGCCTGGGCCGCCTCTCTCCTCATCCTCCTCGGCTCTTCTCTCCTCGAAAAAGTGTTAGGCTGGAGAGGCATCCTCGCCGTCGAAAGGCTCATGGGCCTCGTCCTTACCCTGATCGCCATCCAAATGTTCCTCAACGGCGTCAGCGGCTTCATCGCAAGACAATCGCTTGCCAGTTTGTAGCAGTGCGTCTTGTTGGGGCTTCGCCCCAAGCCGCATTAAACGACTTCGTCCTTTAAAATCCTTTGGTTTTTTATACAATAAAAAACTGTATTTTTAATCTCTTTTGGTTACACTGTTCTCTCCGCGTTAACAGGAATCTAGAAGTCGAAATTTTTCTATAAAAAAAGGATCGGACATGAAAATGAGATTATTTATGTTTTTTGCAAGCATATTATTATTTAAGAATGCTTGGACAAAAGAAACTGAAACCATTCAAGTCACTGAAGAAGCGATTATTCAAACAAACTCTATCAACCTTATTAAAGCAGCCCAAGACTGTTCGGTCGAAAATGCAAATGAAATATTAAAAATTGCAGAACAATTAACTCCAGAGCAATTATTAAAATTACTGAACACAAAAAATTATAACGGCGACACGGCATTACAGTGCGCTTGCCATGAGCACAGATCTGTTGATATCCTAAGTTCAATATTAAAAGCCGCACAACGATTAACTCCTGCACAATTGCTAGAGCTACTTAACGCCAAGAACAATCAGGGAAAAAATGCCTTAATGTTAGCGGTTTATGGCGCGTACAGCTTAGACAATGTAGCTGCTGTGCATGCGCTATTAAATGCTGCACAAAGCTTAACTCCTCAGCAGACATTTCAATTGCTTAGCGCTCGAGATTTCCAATTAGGTGTCGGTGATAATGTATTTATGATGGCTGCCGTTGGACATCCTAGCATCGAAACGATCAATGCAATGATAAAAGCGACAGAAAAATTAACTCCAGATCAATTATTGAAATTATTTAACGCTGGAGATAGACACGGAACAACCATTTTAATGATGGCTAAAAAACGTGAATTTGTTGAAGCAATATTAAAATCTACAGAAAGATTAACCACCAATCAATTCCTGGAATTACTTAACGCCAAAAACAATCACGATGGCAATACTGCTTTTACAAGGGCGGTTTATTGGGGGCACAAAAGTGTTGCAATAGCATTATTAGAAGCCGCTAAAAAAAGAAATGTATCAGACACTTTATTACAGCAATTGAACTAAACAAAAAGTTCAGGTTATACCGTTGGTGACTAAGAATCGGCTATTGGACAGGTTCAAAGCGTCAAAAATCGATTGTCATAAAGGGGGGTAGTATCGAGCCCCCCCCTTTTTACGACAATCGATTTTTGACGCTTTGAACCCGCCTATAAGCCGATTCTTCAGCTTTCTTCGGTATAATAATTGAGCTCGATAAGTAAATAAATTTTTACACTCGAGTTTTATCGCACGCCCATCTAAACTGTCTCCATGAACAAAAGCACAGTCATTGTAGGTATGTCAGGAGGAGTTGATTCGTCTGTATCGGCGCTTCTCTTGAAAGAAGCGGGGCATCGGGTCATCGGCCTTTTCATGAAGAATTGGGAAGAGACGGACCCGGATGGCGTATGTCAATCCTCAAAAGAATATGAGGATGTCGTACGCGTCTGCGATCAGCTAAAAATCCCCTACTACAGCGTCAATTTCGTAGAAGAGTATCGAGAGGCGGTCTTTTCCCAATTTGTGCGGGATTATGAGGCCGGACTTACCCCTAATCCCGATGTGCTTTGCAATAAGGAAATTAAATTTAAAGTTTTTCTCGACAAGGCTCTTGAACTTGGAGCTGATTATTTGGCTACCGGTCATTATTGCCGTACGACAGAGGGAAGGTTATTGAAAGGGCTGGACCCCGATAAAGACCAAAGTTATTTTTTACACGCAGTCTCTGGAAAGGCCCTTGAAAAAGTCCTTTTTCCGGTAGGGCATTTGGAAAAACGGGAAGTGCGAAGGCTTGCCAGAGAACATAGGCTCGCTACGTCGGAAAAAAAAGATTCAACCGGGATTTGCTTTATTGGCAAAAGGGATTTCAGGCCATTTTTAAGCAGATATATCGATGCGAAGAGCGGTTTTTTCAAAACACTGGACGGGCAGGTTGTTGGGCGGCATGACGGCATGGCCTTTTATACGTTAGGACAAAGAAGGGGCATGGGCCTGGGCGGCGAGGGCGACGCTTGGTATGTCGTAGGCAAAGATCGGGAAAGCAACGTCGTCTTTGTCGAACGAGGGGACCACCCCGCTCTTTACGCAGACACCTTGATCGCTCATACAGCGAGCTGGATAAGAGATGAGCAAAAAAAACTACCTTATCGATGTTCAGCAAAAATTCGCTACCGGCAAACCGATCAAGCCTGTACGATCGAATCGATGAAAGAAGGCTATTTGCAGATTCGATTCGATGAGCCTCAAAGAGCGGCAGCGCCAGGGCAATCGATTGTATTTTATCTAGAAGATGAATGTTTGGGCGGCGCTGTCATCCAGTCCGTAGGACCATCTTATTTTGAACAGAAAAAAGAGCTAACAAGATGAGCATATCAGTAGAACAAACAACCACTAAAGCTAGGTCTTGGCTTAGCGCCGCTCTGCTCGTTGCAGGCGCTTGCATCGGCGGAGGCATGCTGGCCATGCCGATCCAAACAGCTGAAGCGGGATTTTTTCCTTCCTTTCTCATGATGGGGCTTTGTTGGCTGTTCATGACATTTACCGGTCTTTTACTGGTCGAAGCAACGCTTTGGATGAAAGATAAAGCTCATTTTTCTTCGCTGGCCGTTACGTTTTTAGGGAAATGGGGCAAAACGCTATGCCTCATTGTCTATTTATTCATGAACTACGCCTCACTTGTCGCTTATACAGCAGGAGGAGCCGCTCTTTTAAATGAATGGGTCATGAGTCTTTTCGGGTTCTCTTTAGGCCACGGCGGCAGCTGCATCGCGTTTACCGCCATTTTCGGAGCCGTTGTCTACTCCGGTTCGATGTTCATTGGAAAAATCAACGCCCTTTTAGTCGCCGCCATGATTTTTGCCTACTTCAACCTCGTAGGTTCTGGTCTTGGCAACATCCAAACAGATTATCTATCTCCTCGAAGTCCTTGGTGGTACGGCGTAGCTTCGGTTCCCATCATCTTGGCCGCCTTTAGCTACCAGATGATCGTACCGTCTATTTGCTCTTATCTTGAATATAACATAAAGGCCTTGAAAAAAGCGGTCGTGATCGGCACGTTGATCCCTTTTCTTGTCTATGGCATTTGGCTCTTGCTGATTCATGGACTCATTCCCTACGAAGGAGAAGGAGGGCTTCAAGAAGCTTTTATGACAGGCTCTGCGACGACAGATCCTTTGAAACGGCAGTTTTCCGGCCTCTTTTTAAAAGTCATGGCCGACAGCTTTGCTTTCTGCGCTCTTGTGACCTCGTACTTAAGTTTATCTCTCGGGCTTTTTGACTTCATTCGAGACGTTCTTCGAGGCATGAAAATTTACATCACGCAGCACATGATCACACTTCTTTCGATCATCCCCTCTCTTATTCTCGCCATTCTCTATCCAAGAGCTTTGCTGGAATGCCTCGACATCAGCGGCGGCTTTGGCGACGCTCTACTATCAGGTTTAATTCCTGTGGCCATCGTCTGGATCGGCCGCTACAGCAGCCGTTTCAGCCAAGATCGAATCCATAGCGAATACACCAGCCCCGGAGGAAAGCCTGCTCTTCTCATCATTGGAGCAATGGCTCTAGGCATATTCGCTTACCAATGGATCAAAATCTTCTAAATTAGAAAATTAAATTCAATTCTGTTATACTCCTATAATTTAAATAGGAGTAAAAATTATGGCACCTCAATTTACAGAAGCCGTTACAGCAGCTATTGAAGAAGCATTTCAGGCGGCGCAAGCCCACCACAATCTGGAAGTCAGCGAGAACCACTTGCTGCGCGCTTTGCTCGCCGATCCTGAAGGCTATTTTGCCTCCATTTGCCAAGCCGCTTCAATCGATCCGGCTAAACTCGACCAAGAGCTCGCTTCCGCCATCAAACATTTGCCTACCTATAGTTCAGATCCCAAACCTCCTCAAGTAGCTCTCAGTCTGCAGCAAAAAATCCTCGATGCAGAAAAGATCGCTAAATCTTGGAACGACACCTACATTAGCAGCGACCATCTTTTTTTAGCCTTTTGGGATAGACCCAGTGAACCATTTGCCAGTTGGAAAAAGCTCTCCAAGCAAAGTCGGGAAAAAATCGAGGCGGATATCAAAGCTATGCGAGGTTCTAGACACATGGACTCACCAAGCGCCGAATCAAACCTCAAATCGCTGGAAAAATACTGCAAAAACCTCACTTCTTTAGCCAAATTAGGAAAACTCGATCCTGTCATTGGACGCGACGAAGAGATTAGACGCACCATCCAAGTATTGTCCCGTCGCACCAAAAACAATCCAATGCTGATTGGCGAGCCAGGAGTGGGCAAAACAGCCATTGCTGAGGGATTGGCTCATCGGATCATCATGGGAGATGTGCCTGATACGCTGAAAAATAAAGAGCTAATGGCTCTCGATATGGGAAGTTTAATTGCCGGCACAAAATTTAGGGGCGAGTTTGAAGAGCGGCTGAAAAACATTTTGCTCGAAGTGGAAAAAAGCGATGGGAACATTTTGCTTTTCATCGATGAGGTGCATACGCTCGTTGGTGCCGGAGCGTCAGAAGGCTCGATGGACGCTGCAAACTTGCTTAAACCCGCATTAGCCCGCGGCACGCTTCATTGCATCGGAGCGACAACTCTCAATGAATATCAAAAATACATCGAAAAAGATGCAGCTCTCGAAAGAAGGTTCCAGCCCGTTCTTATCGCAGAGCCCACCTTAGATGACGCAATTGCCATTTTGCGAGGATTGAAAGAGCGCTTTGAGATTTACCATGGCGTTAGAATTACGGAAGGAGCTCTCCATGCAGCGGTGCATCTTTCTGCCCGCTATCTCACAGATCGAAGATTGCCCGACAAAGCGATCGATCTCATTGACGAATCGGCCAGCTTGATCAAAATGCAAATCGGCAGCCTCCCTTTGCCTATCGACATCAAAGAAAGAGAATTATCAAAACTCATCGTAAAGCAAGAAGCGATGAAAAAAGAGAAAACTTCTGATCCTGAAAACGATAAACACATCGCTCAGCTCAAAGAGGAGATCGCTTCTCTTCGAACTAAATGGAACCAAGAGAAAAAACTGATCGAACAGGTCAAAGAAAAAAAGGACGCCTTGGAAAAACTGCGTTTCCAAGAAGAAGAGGCCGAAAGAAAATCAGATTACAATAAAGTAGCTGAGCTTCGCTACAGCAGACTCCCCGCTTTGCAAAAAGAATTAGAAGAACTGCAGCAGGGCCTACATCACTTGAAAGGAAGGCTTTTGCAAGAAGAGGTCGATGAGCATCTCGTCGCCCAAATCATTTCCAAGTGGACCGGCATCCCCCTCGATCGGATGCTCGAAAAAGAGACGCAAAAGATCCTCCAGCTCGAAAAACACGTAGAAGAGAGAGTCGTTGGTCAACCTCTTGCTGTCAAAGCCGTCTCAGAGGCCATTCGCCGCTCAAGAGCAGGGCTTAGCGATCCTCAGCGCCCCATGGGAGTCTTTTTATTTATTGGCCCTACAGGCGTTGGAAAAACTGAGCTCGTGAAAGCCTTGGCAGAGCAACTCTTTGATAAAGAAGATTCGATCATCAGGCTCGACATGTCTGAATACATGGAAAAGCACAGCGTTTCGCGCCTCATCGGCTCTCCTCCCGGCTACATTGGCTATGAAGAGGGAGGTCAGCTCACAGAAGCTCTGCGCCGCCGTCCCTATTCAGTCGTCCTCTTCGATGAACTCGAAAAAGCGCATCATGATGTCTTTAATATCTTGCTTCAAATCTTTGATGAAGGCCGCATCACTGACAGCAAAGGGCGAAAAGTCAATTGCAAAAATGCTCTTTTTATCATGACATCAAATCTTGGCTCCGAGGCTCTTTTAAAAAAAATGGAGAAAAAGAAAGAAGTCGATAAAGACGAGCTGCTCTCCACCGTCGATCCTATTTTAAAATCGACCTTCAGACCAGAATTTCTCAACAGACTCGACGACATCCTCCCCTTTTTACCCCTGCAAGAAAAAGACATGGAAAAAATCGTCGCGCTGCAGCTTAAAAAAGTCGCCGACAGGCTCAAAGAGCGCCACATTGCGCTTACCTGGACCTCAGAAGTCGAGCGGCACTTGGCCCAAGAAGGATACGATCCCATTTTCGGCGCTCGCCCTCTCAAAAGACTCATTCAAAAAGAGGTTGTCAACCTCTTTGCCAGCGCCATTTTAGAGGGAAAAATCGCCCCCCAAAATGCCATCGAGCTCACAGCCCGAAAACAAGGGGATCATTTCCTAATCAGTTACCAGACAATTAAATAACCACCTAATAATCAGTCGCTTAAGAATCAACCTAAGCAAACGCCTTAAGCGACTGCTAAATCTACATTGACAAAACTCCTGAAAAATGTGTATAATAGAGCTAGAAAAATGCCCAATTTTCAAGGAGACCTAATGAAAATCACATCCAAGATGCTCACCATTTCTCCCTATATTTCTGTCGCATGGAAAGAGATCTCTTCCCTGCACACCAAAATGGATGATTTCGGCCAGCCCCTTGCCTTAGTGATCACCTTGAGAAACCTCACGCAAGTAGAAGTGCCTCATCTCGACACCCTAGCTCTCGATGAGATCTTCCACGCATTTTCCAGACACACTGAACAAGACAAGCCCGAAGAGAGCAAGCCCCCCGAAAATCCTCTCCAGTTCTCTCTTCCTTTAAAACAAATCTCTCCCGGCATTCCGATCCACGCCGCAACAGCTCACAACCCCCAGCAAGCCAACTTCCCCATCCTCCCTCCGGAAGTGCTCGAAAAAGTCACGCAAATTGCGAAAATCTTCGGCCTAGAAGACTCCTCCCTCCTCCCCAAAGCCGAGCCCCACTGCAATTGCGTCCACTGTCAAATCATCCGCTCCCTCCACGGAGACGCTCCAGAACCCACCCTCACCGAAGAGCCCATCTCTCTCGAAGACCTCTCCTTCCGAAGCTGGGATATCAAACAATCCGCAGATAAACTCTACACCGTCACCAACCCCCTCGACGCCAACGAACATTACACCGTCTTCCTAGGCGACCCCCTCGGCTGCACCTGCGGCCACAAAAACTGCGAACACATCCGAGCTGTCCTCAGCACGTAGTTTGCGCACTTGGGGCGTTGCCCCAAACCTAATTATTGAGCTGTCGCCCTTTAAAATCCCTTTTGTTTTTTTGCAGATTTTTCTACGACAATCTCTTAATGATCGCGTTTTAGAAGCCAATGATAGATAGCCATAACTTCTATATTTGGCCATTCCGGATCAGTTATCTCCTCTTCTTGAGTCAAAATTAAACCCCTTTCTACTCCCAACTCTTTCATAGCTTGGGTTAAAGCTTTATATTCCCTTGCACGAGTTTTAGAATCTTTTAGCGTTTCAGCAACTTGAATGAGCAAAACAATTTGATTCCCTTCTCGAACAAGAAAATCAACTTCTAAATTATCTTTTGTTTTATAATAATAAATCTCTTTATACCTCCTTCTTAATTCCAAATAGACGATATTTTCTAAATACCGTCCTTGCTTTTTCGAAAAATGAAACGCAATCTGTTTTGATAAACATGTATCGATAGCATAGATTTTTTTTTGCATGAGAATTTGCTGAGACACAGAAAATGAAAATCTATCTAAGGTAAAAATCAGATAAGCATTTTCTAAATAATGGATATAATTTTTAACTGTATTCACACTGCCTAAATTTAAGTTATTTTTTATATTTGTATATGACACTGGAGTCCCAATATTACTCAATATATCTAACGTCAACTCTCGAATAGCTTTTACTTCCCTAACTTCATAACGAACGATCACGTCTTTATAGAGAATATTTTCATAAATATTCCGCAGCACCAAGGGGTTTTTATGTTCTAAATATTCAGGCATACCCCCATTTTCTAAAAACTCGTTGAACATTTTTTTCAACATGGCCTTTTCCTGAGTAATCAGAAAACTTTTTTCCGTGTAAGAGACTTGATGGTAATGAAGATATTCCCCAAAAGAAAAAGGCAAAAGTTCAACAACAATATGCCTTCCAGTTAATCGAGTGCTCAATTCAGAACTCAATAGAGAAGCATTCGATCCAGTAATAAAAACCTTATTTTTTTCTCGATGTATACGACGTAGGAAAAGCTCCCAATCTTCAATGTTTTGAATCTCATCAAAAAAAAACACCCTCTTCAAGCCATATAGTTCTATGAGAATCTCATAGAGAGAATTAAAATCCTGCGTTGTAAAATTGACAAAACGCTCATCTTCAAAATCAACAAAATACACCTCATCGCCATAATGCTTTTTAAGAATCTGCCGCAAAAGAGTAGACTTCCCCGATCTGCGCACTCCAGAAATGACAACAGCGTGAGCAAGAGGAACAAGCGAATCAATGAGCGAGAGCTTTTCTCGCTGAACCCCAACAGTTACTCCTCGCGCCGCTTTTTCCTGCTCTAAAATAACCTGCTTAATAACGTCTTTATCCATAAACCATCCACCTATACCGACAATCTTACTATAAAAAGCTGTCATTAATAATGATAGCTAATTATCAAAATGCTGTCATTATAAATGACAAATCATACATAAAAAATCGCAACTTATTAACCTTCAATGTGTTAATAAAATCGTCTCAGCGCGCAATCCGCGCTATTTACTCAGACCCATCCAAAACCTACTGATTCGGCTACCTCTAAAAATTATTTCTATCGCTTTAAATTTTTCGAAAAAAAATTCAAAAAACAAAAGGGATTTTAAAGGGCGATAGCCCAATAATTAGGTTTGGGGCAACGCCCCAATAAGCGCGAACGATGTACATTTCAAATAAAATTCCTTGGTGAGAAAATAGAGAATCTCTACTATTGCATATTAGAGTAATGCTTTGGAGAAATCGTTTATGAAATGGCTTGTCTCACCTTTGATACTGAGTGTTTGCACATTTGCAGTTGTCCATGTTGTTGATGCGGCGCCTGCGAGCGCGAAACCTGCTGCTGCAGCTCCTGTGAAAAAGCAAGAAACGTTCAAGACATTTACAGGAAAAGTGCTTGCGAACAAGGTGAGGATGAGAGTAAAGCCTGATGTAGAGAGCCACATCATTCGGCAGTTCAACAAAAACGATTTGTTGCTTGTCGTAGCGGAGAAAGGCGATTTTTATGCTGTGCAGCCTCCGAAGGAGATGAAAGCGTATGTCTTTCGCAGCTATGTGCTCGATAATGTGGTAGAAGCGAGCCGGGTGAATGTTCGGTTGGAGCCGCATATTGATGCGCCGATCATCGCTCAGCTGCAAGCGGGGGATAAAGTGGATGGACAAGTTTGCACGATGAATCACAAGTGGCTTGAGATTACGCCGCCGGCCGATGCAAAATTTTACATTTCGAAAGAGTTCATTACACAGGTGGGCGGACCGGATTACTTAGTAATGATGCAAAAAAGAAAAGCTCAAGCTGAAGAATCTCTGAGCAAAGCCTTTTTCACAGCAGAGTGCGAATGCAAAAAGCCATACGAAGAGATGTCGATTTTAGAGCCGACAGAACAGCTTCAAACCATCGTGCGCAACTTTTCTGATTTTCCTGAAGTAACCAAACAAGCTAAAGAAGGGCTCGCACTTCTCAAAGACTCTTATCTGCAAAAAAAGATCGCCTTTTTAGAATCTAAAGCAGAGCTCAGCGCGTCAGCGAAAGAAGAGATGCTTGCCAAACACAAAACAGAGACCAGCGAATTTTTCACTGAAGCGGCTCCATCTCCTCGAGCTACTACCTGGGGCAAAAGAGCGATTCAAAAAGACATGACAGATCAAATGCGGCTTTGGGATACTGTGGAAGAATCTCTCTTTCTCAGCTGGAACGCCTTTCATACCAACAAAACTCTCGACGATTTCTACACAGAGCAAAAAGCCAATGCCACTGTCATTTTTGGAACAGTGGAACCTTACAACCACCCCGTAAAAAACAAGCCAGGCGACTTTGTCCTAAGAGGAGACGACACCCCCGTCGCCTATCTCTACAGCACAAGAGTCAACCTCCACGAACACGTAGGCAAAAAGGTCTCGCTCCTTGTGACATCCCGCCCAAACAACCATTTCGCATTCCCAGCTTATTACGTGCTCAGCGTCGAATAGCCCCCTTCTCGGGGCTTTGCCCCATAGGCCTCAACCTAAAAACAGAAAATAACAGAATATTTAGGAGAAGAATTGCGTGAAAAAGACAAGAGGCCCTTTCACAATGCCAGAGAAAGATGCATCTAAGAATTCTTAAGCATTTTACTGTTTTTCCTTATTTCTGCAACTTGGGTTTGAAGCGATCTGTTCTAGCGCAACCAACTGAATACCAGCGCTTAACAAGAAATTAGGTTGAGGCCTATGGGGCTTTGCCCCGAACCCCACCAAAGGACTACGTACTTTGGAAACGTGTTTTTTTGTTTAGTTGAATAAACTAAAAAGCTTATCCAGCTTATCTTTAATTATTTAAAAAAAAACAACCACAACTGAACCGCAGAATAAATAATAGTTTGGTTCATCCGGCTAATTGGTACCTCTGCTCATGAAGGTGGTAAAGTCGGAGCTTGAAGTACTCCATGTCCCTGTAGCCATATGCCTGCCTTTTCAGAGTTTTAATTTTATTGTTGATGCTCTCTGC
>JAJXYX010000003.1 GCA_021780355.1 bacterium
TGTATTGGCTCAATACTAACCCACTTTCCGATCGTCGATTTTAGGCCGCTTTGACGTTGAAATTATCTCAAAAATTTTTGTTAATGAGCACTAGTTTTATTCTCTTTCTTTTCCCGTTTTTTCGCCTTGCGCTCTTTTGGCGTCAGCGTAGGTTTTTTTCTTTCATCTTTTCTATGCTTTACAACTTCTTTTGTCATATATTACTCCCAATTTATTTTTATACCCATACAAAAGATTTGCAATGGATAATACCTCGAATCATAATAATTTAACAAAAATTATCAAGAAAAACATTCACTTTTACACTGCAGATTTATACCGAAGAAAGCTGAAGAATCGGCTTATAGGCGGGTTCAAAGCGCTAAAAATCGATTGCCATAAAGGGGGATTGTATTGCCTCGATACTACCCCCTTTATGGCAATCGATTTTTGGCAGGTTTCAATCCCGCCTATAAGCCGATTCTTCAACTTTCTTCGGTATAGCAAAATCCAAAGTTGCCGCAAGAGCCGAATGATCGGAAAGAGCCGTTTTGGTATTGTATGAAGCGTCAAACGCCGGGATAAGATGGCAATCTTTCAATACAACGCCGTCAGTCACCACAGGAAGTGCGGCAGATGCTTTAAAGAGTGAGATATAATCGATCCGCTCATCCGGACGAACTACTCCATCCCATTGAGCGATAAGCCGATTCGTGCAAGTAGGTTCTTCACCTTGATAAGCATGTTCTAAATAATGGGACAAAGTTTGAGCCTCTTCCCAAGATCCTTTTTCGATATTCAAATCCCCCATTAAGACTGTGGGCGCTTTAAAGGTTCTCGCGGCTACATGATTGACAATTTGCGCCATCTGTTCCATTCGCTTTCTTCGATCCGGAGCCTCGGATCCGTGGATAAGGTGCGTACCAACAATTCGGGCGCAAGGTTTGTCATCTGCTGGATCTGCCTTTACTTCAAGCGTGGCAAAACCTCGATTCAATGTCCAATCATTGTTCTCAAATGAAGTGTGCGAAAAATCATGGACCGCGCATCGAGACAGCACCATGCATCCCCCGATGCTTCCCACTACGTTAGGGCCTAAATGCACATAAAAGTGAGCGTATTCCGCTTTAAGCTGTTTTACTAAAGCTTCTACCAAAGCCGTATCATAAATTTCTTGCAACACCAAAACTTCAGGAGCTTCTTGCTGAATGATCTCCACAATTTGCTCTAAGCGAGAACGCCAATGAACAACGCCTCCATGATCCAAGGACATTCCCCCTGCCAATGCGCAAATATTCCATGTCATGACCTTAAGAAGGCTAATTTCTATTTTTTTCTCTGGCGCCTCTCCCCGAATATGGGTAAAACCCTCTTTTTGCAATCCAAAGCCCACTGCGCGCAAAATGGTTCGAGCGATGGCCAAAACAGCGACAAAGCCTAACATCGGTAGAGGAGCTGCCAGACAAAGAAAGGCGCTCACAACGAGGCCTAGCCCGATCAATATCCGAACGCCAACTTCTTGAACCTTAGTCGGACAATTGTCAAATTTAGCAGGATCTAAAGGCGCTACAAGCCGATAGCGGAGCTGCTCGTAAGCGAAACAGAAAGGTTCGGTCAATTTGGAGGATAAATCTAGGCAGGTACGATCCCAACCTTCAAAACAAACTTCAGACACAGCAGACATAAAAACCTCCAGACAATCTTATAGAAATCTAAACATTATAAGAACCAGAACCTTAAAAGTAAATAAGAAGCCCCCCTAAATAGATGAGAGCCGGGAAGGTATGCAAACATTTTTCTGCGACGAAATGAAGCGAGAGCAAAAAGCCGCCAACTCCTGGCGAAGCTCTTTGGCCCGCTCAGTATATTTTTGCTGTAAGCCTTGATATTGTTTCCTTCCTGCTTCCGTTTCTATACAAATAGGGTCATACCCCTCTTGCCTCAAGTCGTAAGGGCTCGCGCGCATATCCAACTCTCTTCCCTCCAAGGCAAGCAAAAAAGTTTTTGCAATCAGATCAGATCCAACCCAGGGCCACAACTTGGTCGCCCATTTGTAAAGATCCATATTTGCGTGCAAACACCCTGCTTGCTCATAGAGCATTCGATCTTGCAGAGTCGGTTGAAAAACATTCAAAGGTTTTGCGTCGGACGTAAAAAACCGATAGGCGTCATAGTGCGTGCAGCAAAGCTGCTGGCTTTCCACAAAAAGGGCGATTTCCTCTGAAGACAAACGCAAACGATAGCCCGCATGGCGAATCTCATTTTGCGATAAATGGTAAACCATAGCCCACTCATGGAGGCCAAAACAGCCAAAGCGAGGAGACCTTTCCGAGACAGCGCAGCAAAGCTTTTCAATAAAACCGACCAAAGCTAACGCCTGGCCTTGCAAACGTTCAGGATTCAAAAATAAACTACGACCATCTCTTTTAAACCAATATTCACCAAAACAAGAAAGATCCTCTAGCCCTTCAATCCATAAGCTCTCTTCAAAAGAAGGCACCCATAGCTTTAGTTTTGCAGGAGAAAAAGTATAATAGGTGAACAAAAAATCGTAGACAGGATGTTTTTGTCCGAGCGCGCGGCGCTGCAAAAAGGCGTCGGCCATGGGACTGACAAGTTTTTGGTGGGCTCTCGCCCTCTCCGTCCAATTTTCTAAAGAGAGGTGGTTCATTTAAGTACAATCTAATTTTACATGAAAATTATAAAATAAAAAAATAAAAAGATCTCATTTTTTTATTCTAGAATCACGAAAAAATTTAGCTATTTGTTTTTTTGTTGCGGCACCTTGAGCAACATCTAAAATAAGACTTTGACAGTCTTCATCAAAAATACAAAAAGCATCTTTAAAATTCGATGCAAAAAAAACCATAGCTACCATTGAAGCCGTACGTTTATTTCCATCAACGAAGGGATGATTTTTAATCGTATGAAAAAGATAAGCAGACGACTTGTCAAAAACTAGGGTTTGAACTTATAGGGACTCTACCAAAAGCCATTCGTAATGCAGATGGAAATTTTCAAGATGGCCATATCATGCATCGCGCTTTAGACGACCTGTGAATACTCTCCCTCCTAAAGGAGGGAGAGTATTCACAGCTCATCATCTCTCTTTTGACGATGATCTTTTATGCAGTAGCGATGAGACCGCAGAGAAAATTCATCTATGGACAAGAAAAACAAAGCTAAAAAAGGTCGTCCAAAAAATGGGCTTCAAGATTTAATTAGACTAAAAATCGGCTATTGTCTGAATCCGCTAGCCGATTCTTGAGTCACGAACGGTATAAAGTACCTTTGGAAGTATGTCTTACAAGTAGTGTCCTCGTCCAAATGATCTGGAGTTTGGACTAATTTTTGGCTTAGAGAGTGTAATATTTTGGCTTTCAGTGCGTTAGATCTGATTTTGACCACACCCGAACGGGCAGCTAAAATCATATCTAACGCACTGAAAGTCAAAAGATTGCGTTCTCTAAGCTCAAAGTTAGTCCAAACTCCAGTATAAGAGATATTGCATGAATATCCGTGAAAAGCGATTATGCAGCACGTAACATAGAATTGAGCGCAAAGCTGCATGTCTTCTTCTCTTTTACTACAAGCTTTGGCGGGATCGAATCAAAAGCGCCCCCCGGTATGGCTCATGCGGCAAGCAGGGCGCTATTTGCCCGACTATCAGGCGATGCGCCGTAAATTTTCGCTCTATGAGCTTTTTTTTACTCCAAGCCTCGCGGCTGAAGCCACACTCATGCCGCTGGAACAAATCGGAGTGGATGCCGCGATCTTGTTTTCCGATATCACCGTGATCGCTCTTGCCCTTGGTTTTAAGCTGGATTTCCAAGAAGGGCCCGTCATTGAGCCTCTTTTGCAAACAGCGCAAGATGTAGAAAGGCTTGCATGTTTAGATGTGAAGGCTGTTTTGGGCTCTGTGGGAG
>JAJXYX010000015.1 GCA_021780355.1 bacterium
CAGGGAAGGCAAAAATCACCCCTTCCTGGGGAAATATTACACCTGACATGGCGGAATGGGCCGAGGTCATAGTAAAGCGGGTGCTTCAGGCGGCTTGAGCTAGGCAATTAAAAGTTGCAAAGTCGAGATGATGAGACGATAAAGAAGGATCGTCATCTGCAAATATTGATCAATAAATTGCCCGTTAGTGCCGATACAGAGGTTGTAGAGTTGCTGCAATTTCAGATAGGTAAAGTGAAATTAGTTTTTTGTAATTTTACCGTGAATACCGTGTGCGTTGACAGTGCATACAACATCTATATGAATGATAGACTGCAAGATCAATACTCTGCTCAAAATAGCCATACTGTGTTGTATCATGTAAAGAAAGATCCTCCTCCTCTTTGGGCTGATGTGTGCAGGCTAAAAAAAGAAGATCGCGGAAAAAAAATCGAAGAATGCGCCTTCGGCCGAACGATGGATTATGTTTATTCTTGGATGAAAGTTCCGCTTCCTACGGAATGAACTTGAGCAAAAAAAAGAAGTAAGATACTCTCCTCCAATCATTTTTTTTTATGAAAAATTTTAAGGAGGAGATGATGTCTGTTGCATTGAACAATATCCCAAATTTTATTGAGCCAACAATTTTAGATTACGCTGAAGCGATCAAGAATGACTACCATTTACAAACCTTGATGAGAGAAGTTCCTGAAACGGCTTATACGGATGAAGTGGAGCTTTTGCAATTTCAGATAGATAAAGTGAAGTTAGTTTTCTGTAATTTTACCAAATATGCTATTCGCGTCGACAGTGAGCGAAACTTTTACATGGATGATGAGTGGCAATGTCTTTATACCGCCGATGATTGTCATGCTGTGTTTTATCGTTTAAAGGAAGATTCTTCTCATTTTTGGGAGGCGGTGCGAAGATTTGAAAAAGATGATGACAAAGATAGCTTCACGCAATGCGTTTTTGGTCAAACTGCATTAGATACTTGGATGACTCTTCCTATAAACATAGTTCGCATGAAATAAAAGAATTTCAAGGGACTTCACCCTGGACTCCTATTTGTTTTTTCTATAAATCAACTGAAGTCCAGAGGACGAAGTCCTTAAAAAAAGCTATCACTGAACAACGCTTGGGGCGAATAGATTGGCGTTGTAGCTGGATCTGACGAATGGGCCGGAGTACATGTGGGGGACGCCGAGGCTTAGGCCGTACTCTTCGTAGGATTTGAAGAGGCTTGGCGTAATGAATTCTTTAACGCGGAGTTTCGACGAGCTGGCTTGTAGATACTGGCCGAGGGTGATGATGTCGCAGCCGGCGGAGTGGAGATCGCGGATGGATTCTTTGACTTCATCTGGGGATTCTCCGAGGCCGAGCATGAGGCCGGATTTGACGAAGTGGGGCAGTTTGGAGTCTTTGGCGGCGCGGAGGATGGAGAGGGTTTTGTCGTATTCTGCTTTGTGCCGGATCCGAGGCGAGAGGGCGCGGACGGTTTCGAGGTTGTGGTTAAAAACTTCGGGTCTTTCTTGCAGGACAATGTAAAGCAGCTTGACATCGCCGGAAAAGTCGGAAGTGAGCAGCTCGATGGTGACGGTTGGATCGGCCTTTCTGACGGCGCGGACGATGGCGGCGATGTGAGAGGCCCCTTGATCAGGGAGGTCGTCTCGGGCCACCATGGTGATGACGACGTGTTTAAGTCCGAGCTCGACGGCGGAAGCGGCAATTCGTTCAGGTTCGTCAGTTTCGGGCGCCTTGGGGGTTTTGCTAAAATCGATATCGCAAAAGCCGCAGTTTCTCGTGCACTGCTTGCCAAGGGCGAGAAAGGTGGCTGTTTTTTTTGTGTAGCACTCTAAGCGATTGGGACATTTTGCCTCTTCGCAGACTGTATTGAGCTTGTATTTTTTGACAATCGAATCCGTTTGGAAGAGCTGATCGCCTGAAGGGATCGAGCGATGAAGCCAAGAGGGAAAGCGCCCTCTTGCGTCTTCTTCGGGATTGGGAGGCAAAATGTTGAGTTTGCTCATGGTCTTTTCGCTTTAGGTGGTAAATGGATCGGCGTTTCGTTTGCGATCGCCGCAGCTTCATGCCACGCTTCTGCCATGGTGGGGTGAGCATGGATGGTTTCTAAAACCGACTCTAGCGTGAGTTCATGTTGAATAGCAAGCGTCATTTCTGCAATCAAATTCGAAGCCTCATGTCCGATGAGAAGAGCTCCTAGGATCTGGCCCGTTTTTTTATCAAAAACGATTTGAGCAAACCCTTCTGTGTCGCCGTTGGCTTGCGCTTTGCCGAGCGCTTGGAAGGGAAACGTCCCTTGCGACGCCGAGGCGAGGCCTTTTTGTTGGGCTTGTTCTAAAGTAAGCCCTACAGTTGCAATTTCAGGCGAGGTGAAAACGACGGCGGGAACGGCAGCTTCGTGAGCATGGATTGGGTGGCCGGCCGCATGGGAGGCGGCGATGATCCCTTGGTGGGAGGCGACGTGGGCAAGCATCCATTGGCCGGTGACGTCTCCGATGGCATAGATGCCAGGGACGGCTGTTTGCATCTGCTCGTTGACTTCGATAGCGCCTCTGGCTCCCGTGGAAAGCCCCGCTTTTTCCAATTTAAGGCCCTCTGTATAGATTGATCTTCCCACAGCAATTAGCGCTAAGTCTGCGTCCAGGGTGTGGCCGTTCGAGAGAGTGATATGGACATGGGACTGGCGGTTTTCAATCGTTTGTACAGATACGTTGGTATGTATTTCGATCCCTTTACCAGTAAATACTTTTGTCATGAAGGTGGAAACGGTGGCCCCTTGCGCTGTTAAAATAGAAGGAAGAGCTTCTAAGATGGTCACCTTGACCCCCAGTTCTGCAAAGAGCGAAGCAAATTCACAGCCGATGTAGCCGCCGCCTACAATCGCCAAACTTTTAGGCAGGCTTGTCATGTCTAAAATCGATGTGGAGTTGAGGATTCTTTCGTGATCGCAAGGAAACGCTTTGATGTCGAGAGGGATAGAACCTGTTGCAATGATGATCTGTTCGGCGTGGAGATAGAGATTGTCGGCGCCTACAATTTTGAGCTCTTTGGGCGATTCGAATTGCGCAGAGCCTCTATAGATTGTCACTTTATTCGACTTAATGAGCCCCTCTAAGCCGCTGCGGATTTTGGAGATGACGGCGTCTTTGCGCTCTTTCATTTTTTGGTAGTGGATGGTGATGGGGCCCGTTTCGATGCCGAACGCTGCTGCATGGCGGACTTCTCTTAGAACGGCCGCGTTCGATAAAAGAGTTTTTGTGGGGATGCAGCCCACATTGAGACATGTTCCTCCAAGAAATCCCTTGTCGATCAGGGCTACAGATTTTCCCAACTGGGCAGCTTTTATGGCAGCTATATAGCCTCCGGGGCCAGAGCCGATCACAGCGATGTCATGTGTTTTTCTCTCAGTCATGTCTTCCTCAGAATGTCATTTTCTAGGCCATTTTACCTAACTGGGAAAAAAGAGGCTAATACGAAAAACAAAGAAGTGTATTATAATTAAAAGATGGCCTCTTCTTCTCAAAAGAGGGGCGCCTGGGAGAAAGCAGAATGAAGCCGAAAAAACGTCAAAAAATGTGTTACCATTGCGAAGGGGAGATCGATCTCGATGTGATCGTTTGCCCTTTTTGCGCAGCTGATTTAAGGGAAGAAAAGCCCGAACAGATCAAATCGATCTATCGGTCCTTTGGCGGCGTAGAAAGAGGAGACAACCATGAGACTTCGCAGTCGCTCTATCCCTCGGCTTTTCCACCGAAGGGGGAGCTGGCCGCAGAGGAGGTGTTGGAAGAGGAAAAGCTTGCCGACTTCGATAACAAAGCGCCTTCTGACAAATTGTCGAGCGTAATTTGCCCGACTATTTTATTTACTTTGGGCATTCAGCTTTTTGTCTTGGGGATGTTCATTTTGCTTTTTTCCCACAAGGGTATCGTCCTTTTAAAATGGGATGGGACTTTGTGGTTTTTATATGTTTTAGCCGCCTGCCCTCTGCTGTATTTCGGGTATCGAGCTTTGTCTAAAATTGACCGGTAACGGGCCCATCTAAAAAAACCGGCCCGAGAAAATAAAATAATGCGTATAAAATCAACGTAGGGATTAAGGCTGCCAAAAACAGGCGCAACGGGCTGATTCCATTTGTAAAATGTGATTTTAAAATCACATAACCAGCAGGATTTGGAGCATTGGCAATCACAGTCAATCCCCCCCCTGCTACAACCCCAGTAAAGACGGCATATTGATAGGCATCCCCCCAATTAGGAACAAGGATCGCCAAATAAGAGATGGCTGCATTGTCATTAAATGCAGTGAGGGTCATCGCCATCCCCATCACTCCTAAGGGGGTGAGCTCTTTTAAAGCCTTGATGACCCACCAGCCTTGAAGCCCTCCGTGGATGACCAGGCCTGCCAAAAAAATACCCACCATCAAAGGGCGGACTAGATTTAAAGAGTATTGGTGTGCTCTTGTGGAATGGTAAAATCCCAAAAATACAATGAAACTAGCAAAAAAGATCGCAGGATAATGGGACGCCGCGACAATCCAAAAAATAAAAAAAACATGGGCGAAAATCACCCAGTGAGGAACCGCTTCAGAAATAGGAGTTGTAAACAGTTTCCCGCTCGAGCGGTGTTTTTCATTTAAGACCCAAAATTCTGTTCTAAAATATCGATAATAGAGCAAATTCGAAGCTAAAATTCCGATGATCGCCTTCCATCCAAAATCAAAAAACATGTCGGGTGTGGTCCAATGCCAGCAGTGGGCTAAAACCAGTACGGCGGGAGAGGCAAAATTAGTGAGCAGCCCTCCAACAGAGATATTCACAAATAATAGAGCCAGTGTTGCATAAGCCAATTTTGGGCTAGGATGGTAGTGATAAAATTGCCGAGACAGGAGCAGCGCGCAAAGGGCCATCGAGCCCACTTCTGTAATAAACGAGCCCAAAATAGGCCCCATGGTTAACAGCGTAAACCACCAAGCAGACAAAGATCCGCCCATTTTTTTCGCCAAAAATGCAATAAATTGTTCTGCCATATGGACAATCGGTTTCGTTGAAGTGACAGTTAAAATCACCACAATAAAAAGCGCTTCTGTATAGTCGCGAGTGTTCATATATTCCACAGCAATAGGCAGGCCATAAAATCCAGTGATAGTCACAAAGAGAGGAATCGCCCAAACGGCAAAGACAATTTCGATTTCAGATAAAAAATAAAGAGCCTGAACAATCAAACTTCTAGGACTTTTTCTAGCCTTCCTATCAGGGAGCTGCTTAACCTCCAAATCCCTAGCCCATTGATGGATCTTATGCACAGATAAGGTGTGTAAAACGGCGCAAATGAAAAAAATCAAGGCGATAAGATGAAAAGGAGTAAACTCCAGCCCTTCAAGCTGCAGTATTTCCGGCTTTTTCAAGCAGTCAAATTTCGCAGGGTGTTTGGCAATATTAGATAATGCAGATAGCGGCATAAACTACAGATGTTGGTTTACTCACACCATAGTTTTTTTTTCAAAATTTATGAAATAAAAAAATAGAGGGACTCCGTCCCACACCCTGCCAAAGGACTGCGTCCTCTGGCAGGGTGCGGGACGGAGTCCCTCTAGCCTCTAGGAGCTGCGGCGGATGACTTTGCCGCCGGTGACTTTGTCTTCGATGCGGGAGCTGGCGTCGATATGGACTTCGCCTTTGCCTGATTCGAAGTGGATGGGGCCTTGAACGATGGAGCCTTGTTTGAGCTCAATGATTTGTTTGCCTTTGTAGCTGGGTTCTTTGCGGATGGTGAGGGAGTGGAGTTTTGTGCGGGTGAAGGCGGCTTTTTGGGTGCAGATGGTGAGGGGTTTTTGAAAGTGGGAGTTGTGGGTTCTTACGGTTCCGGTGACTGTGGTGTCGCCGGCGATGGTGGTGTCTCTGAGATTTGCTTCGCCGAGGATGGTGAGAGAGCCGAGCTTGGCATCTTTTGAGATGAGACTGCCGCTGAGGTGGAGCTCGTTGACGCTGGTGCCGTTGAGCTTGACGAGTCCTTCTCCTTGGACCGACTCGATGGTCTCGATCCCATAGTTGCCAATTCCTATGGGGCGCTCATAGCGAAGAGCTGGCTTTTCTGAGGGCGCTTCGGCCGCAAAGAGGGAGGTTGAGAAGAGACTGGAGAGAATAAGGCGTCGGATCATGTGGAGGACTTGAGCTCAGCTTCTTGTTTTGATTGCATGTTGAGAGCTGGCTTTGGCTGCATCCTCTCTAAGGCTTGACGCAGTTTTTCTTCTGGAGCCTGGGGTACCATTTCAAAGCGGAAGAGATCTCTTGAGATGTCTTCTTTGAGTCGTACGGAAAAGGCTTCGAAGAGGGCGAAAGATTCATGCTTAAATTCGATCAGAGGATCTTTTTGCCCTACCGTGCGCATGTGGACGTCCGATCTAAGGTGGTCGATAGCCAAGAGATGCTCTTGCCAGAGCTGGTCGATTCTTCTGATCATGAGATTACGCATAATTTCTTGTAAAACAGCTTGAGCTTTCTCCGCATCGTTTAAATCGGGACGGAGAAGAGAAAGGAGGCTTCTTTGCCTTTTGAGTTTGAGATGAAAGGTTTTGAGAATGTGAGCGGCTGCTTCTTTTGCCGGGTTTTCCATGGAAGAGGTGAAGAAATTTTCTTCAAAATGGACGGGAAACTGCGTCATGAGCGCTTGTCTATAGCCCGAGCTGTAGTTTTTGTTTTGCGAGCTGCCAGAGAAAAAGGGAGCTGCTAAATGGGCGCAGACAGATTCGATAAGCTCTTCGACGAGCTCTAAGAGGTTGGAGATGGATAGAAGGTCGTTGCGGAAGGCGTACACTTCTTTCCGCTGCTTATTCATCACGTCATCGTATTCTAGCGTGTGTTTACGGATGGTGTAGTTGCGCTGCTCAACTCTTTTTTGGGCTGTTTCAATCGATTGATTGAGGATTTTTGCCGAGATCGATTCTCCCTCCGGAGGTCTGAATCTTTGTAAAAGAGCCGTCATGCGGGGTGAGGCGAAAAGGCGCATTAAAGGATCTTCAAACGAGACAAAAAATTTGGAAGATCCAGGATCTCCAAGTCGGCCCGAACGCCCTCTGAGCTGTCTGTCGATGCGTCTCGATTGGTGCCTTGTTGTGCCAATGACATGGAGGCCTCCGGCTTCAGCGGCTCCGGCTTTGAGTTTAATGTCCGTTCCCCGTCCAGCCATGTTGGTAGCTAGCGTGATCGACTTGATTTTGCCGGCTTCCGCGATCACTTCCGCTTCTTTTTCGTGGTTTTTGGCGTTTAAAATCGTGTGCTCGAGTTTATTTTGCTTGAGGATGCGAGATAGCTTTTCAGATACTTCGACCGAATCGGTTCCGATAAGAATAGGGCGGCCTTGTTCGTGGATGGAGGAAATTTCTTTGAGGATCGCATTATACTTTTCCCTTTCCGTCATGTAGATTTCATCATCTGCATCTTTTCTTTGGCATGGACGATGAGTGGGGATTTCCAACACTTCAAGCTTGTAAATTTCCTTAAATTCATTCGCTTCCGTCATGGCAGTTCCCGTCATACCGGCGAGTTTTTCGTACATGCGGAAATAGTTTTGCAAAGTGATCGTCGCATACGTTTGGGTTTCTCCTTGGATGTCGACGTTTTCTTTGGCTTCGATTGCTTGGTGCAGACCGTCTGAAAAGCGGCGCCCCGGCTGGGGTCTTCCTGTGTTTTCATCGATGATGACAATTTTCTCTTCGTGGACAATGTAGTCGATGTCTTTTTCCATGAGAAGATGAGCTCTTAGCATCTGGCGAAGGTTGTGCGAACGCTCTTTTCTCTTGGCGTCTTCCTCGCGTAGCTGAATTTTAGCTTGCATCTTGGCTTCCTCGGAGAGATCGCAGTTTTGGTCGATAGCTTCGTATTCGTGGCCTAAATCGAGCATGATAAAATCATTGGCCCCGTGCTCTCCCTTATTTTCGCTCCAGGCGTTGATTCCTTTGTCGGTCAATTCGTATTCGTTATTCCTCTCGTCCACCATGATGTAGAGATCAGCTAGCGTGTTGGCCTTTTCTTCTTTGTTGGCCTCGCCGAAAAAATACGTTTCCCACGCATCGATCGCAGCACGCATATCGGGATTTTCTTTGAGCCTTTTTAAAATTTTATTTCGTGGCGTCCCTTTGCTGACGACCCACAATTTTTTAAACGCTTCGTTTTTTTTCTCGTTTTCTTCTTTCGATAATTTTTTGGGTTTGTCCGTTGTTTCTTCGAGCAGCCCAAGTGTCTCGAGAAGACGGCGGGCATCGGTAGCATAGTGATTGCAGAGATCTCTTTGTGTTTTGACGAGCTTGGCTACATCATCTTGCAGCTCATCATACATTTGACGGCTTTCTCCCACAGGTCCTGAAATGATGAGAGGAGTTCTCGCCTCGTCGATCAAAATGGAATCGACCTCGTCCACGATTGCGAAAAAATGGCCTCTTTGCACTTGTTCTTGTTTTTGCATCGCCATGGAATTGTCGCGCAGATAATCGAATCCGAATTCCGATGCGGTGCCGTAGACGATGTCGGCAGCGTAAATTTCTTTTCGTTTATAGGGAGGAACGTCGTTGGTTAAAGCCGCTACAGTGAGGCCTAATTTGCGGAAAATCGAGCCGATCCATTCGCAGTCCCTTTTAGCGAGATAATCATTCACGGTCACGAGGTGAACGGGTTTTCCTGAAAGGGCGTGGAGATACAATGGCATCGAGGCAGTAAGAGTCTTTCCTTCGCCTGTTTGCATCTCTGCGATCGAGCCGTAGAACATCGCGACGGCGCCGAGAATTTGTACATCGTAGGGGACCATGTCCCAATTTTGACTGTAGCCTGAGACGTGCACTTCTGTGCCGCAAAGGCGGCGGCAGGCATTTTTTACAGCTCCAAAAGCTTCTGGTAAGAGAGATTCAAGGCTTTCTCCTTGGGCGATTCGCTGTTTGAATTCGGCTGTTTTCTGAACAAGCTCTTCATCGTTAAGCTCTTGATAGGCCACTTCCCAACGATTCACTTCAGGGACGGAGCGGTGGTATTTTTTCAAAAGTCTCGATTGCGCGGTGCCAAAAATTTTCTTTAAGAAGCCAAACATGATAGAGGTATTCCCGTGTGAATTTGAAAAAATTTTAGTAGAAAATTCGTTTTTCCACAAGGCTTAAATTGTCATGTAAAAATTTAAATAATGCGTAAATAATAAGAGGGTATAAAATAATTTGGAAAAAACTGGCCAAAACCTTACAATCTGTGGGATATGCAAAAAATTCGTTACATTGAAAGATCGACAAGCCGAGAGTGCATCGAGCAGGTCTACGGAGAAAAGGCTGTACGGCTGGTGTACGGCGATGGGATCTTTTCCCGCTTTTTATTCAAATGCATTTTGCCTTTTGTCGATGGGGTGTTTTCAAAAGTCTATGGCTATTTGCAAAAAACTGCATGGAGCCGAAAAAAAATCCGCCCTTTTATCAACGCTTATCAAATCGATGAATCGGAATTTACCAGCCCCACAGATTCCTTTGGCTCTTTTAATGATTTTTTTATTCGGAAATTAAAACCTGCCTGCCGGCCGATTGCCTCCGATCCTAATAAGGCTGTTTTGCCGGCGGATGCGCGATATTTGGCTTATCAAAACGTGAGTGAGGTGCCTGGATTTTTTATTAAAGGACAAACATTTTCCTTAGAGACGCTCTTGAACAATCCCGCGCTAGCTAGACGTTATGCCGAAGGTTCGATGGTGATTGCAAGACTTTGTCCGACCGATTATCACCGGTTTCATTTTCCTTGTCATGGAGTGGCTTCCAAGCCCCATCTAATCAACGGGCCTTTGTATTCGGTAAATCCGATGGCTCTCAGTAAAAACTTGTCCATTCTATGGGAAAATAAGAGATTCGTTACTGAAATCGATTCTCCTGAGTTTGGAACAGTTTTGTACGTTGAAATTGGCGCTACTGCCGTCGGCTCTGTTCATCAAACCTATGCGTTTGATCAAGCCATTCAAAAGGGGCAAGAAAAGGGGTATTTCTCTTTTGGGGGATCTTGCCTTGTGCTCCTTTTTGAAAAAGGGCGCATTCAGTTGGATGCCGACCTTCTTTCCAACTCTCGCCGCTATCTAGAAACTTACGCTCATTTCGGCGAGTCGTTAGGAGCGCTGGTTTGAATGGCCTGAAAGAGCGCTGAGGCGAAGTATAACCTTGAAGTTTCATTGAGCTCTTCGAAAGATAGATTTGATGGGGATGATCCAATGACTGGAATCATTCGTAATTGTTCGTAGATTTTGTGAGCGCGCGCTACGATAGATTGCTTAGATCCATCATAGAAATCCTGTAAATGAAATTGTACTTCTGCAATGACTACTCTTTCATCTCCAACGGGAATTTCAATTCTGGCATCAACATCTAAATAGCCTCCGTAGTCATGCTCATTGGTCCATAGGTTAGAGCATTCGATCTTCCATCCATTGGCCTTGGCGTGGTTGAAAAAAATATTTATGCCCATTTTTAATTGTTGCATTGTCTTGAAAGAAAGAGTTCCTCGGACAGCATCGTCAATCCCTTGAATAGCGGTTGCAGTTGAGCAGTTAGATTCAGCTTGCATTCTTTGCACTTTGCTAACCATGCTTTCTTTCGATTTTACAATATTGGCATCATTTGGACCGAAATGAGCTTGCCCTCTACATCTTTTTTGAATGTTTCTGCAAACATCTCGGAGTTTGTGAGAGCCTTGCATAGCATCATCATAGAGTTCGTCGATAGTAGAAGCCGTATTTCTTCCTGAATAAGGAATACTATTAGAGATATCGGTAGCTGTTGATTCGATGGTGGAGCTAACAGTTCCTAAGCGTTGGCGCAAAGGTTGGCGCATACATCGCCACAAATTTTGTAGAGAGCTATAGGCTCTAGGGTTGGGTACAATGGCTAAAAGGTTCGGTTCCCAGTGGCATTGAAGTCGTGCTGCGGAAATGAACTGAAGTACTTTTAGATCGCCTGCAGTCGTGATTTCGCTTGCTTTTATTAATTCAACAAGTTTTTCGCTGGTAGCATAAGGGTGGGGAGATCTGGGAATTGTATTTGGGGTTGTTTTAGCAGCTTCTGCTGAACCGCTGTTTAATGTAACTGTCATAATCAATCTTATTTTTTTATTATAATTATACGATTTATTGTAATATTAAGTCAATTAGTATTGTTTTGAAATTATTTGTTTGTTATTTTGAAATGCGCTGAAATTAAGCTGCTTATATCTAAGATGATTAGAAATTTGTTTACTAGGTGGATTCAAGCGCCAAATTTCAAATCACCTTGGGTATAGAGGTGGTCTTTTAGATGTTTTTCGAGAGCGCTTTGCCTGGAATGATTAAGAAAAAATCTGCAACTTAATGGTTATCAGTTTTTTGCGCACATAAATAGGAAAGTGAACTTTTTTAAGAGTTTTTTTCCTGAAGTGATTTGAAAAGTTGATCGGCTATTTCTGCAGAGGGGAGTTCATGTTTCCCTTGTAACATTTTACTAATGAGGTGAACATCGCGTGTCTGATTCCACTGACCTGTTAGAAAATTTCTTGTTTCAAAAATAGTTTTGTTGGGGGTGGATCTGGTAATGATTCTATCGTTATAATAGTAGAGATAGGTGTTGTTTGCTTCATTTGAGGCGCCAATTGACATAGAAATTTCCTTTATTTGAATAGTATTGTATTTAGTTGTAAGATTAATTTCTAGGTCGTTTGTATTGTTTGTTGTTTATAGTGGTTTCTCCTTATGCCCAAGGTAATTTAAAATTGATTTTCGGCAGCGATCTCTCGTCCAATAGCTGATTTTTGAGTCACGAACGGTATAACGTAGTTGTATAATCAAAAAATTTATTAACAGAGTGCTAAGTTCGCCCCGCCTTATCTAAGCAAGTAGGTTTGCAATCAGGAAAGAGGAAATCAAATCCAACTTTCACGGTGAAATGGGGTTTGAAATCGGCGTTTGTTTTATACACAACCCATTCTGCTTCCATAAATGCGTTGATCGGCTGTCCTTTGATCGTAGCCACTTTGCCAATGCCGATGTTGACTGGAACTTGAACTGAGTGAGGTCTCCATTGAAAGGTCATTTGCGCATTGGAAAGCAAGTACCAGTTATGAGGAAAATGGACGGCCAGAAGCGGCTGCAAAAATAAAGAGATTACATTGGGTTTTGCGCTGTTGCCTAAAAATCCCCAAGGATTTTGAGCTAGAAATCCAAGCTGCCAGCGAGTATCGCATCCATTGAGCAGCATGACAGCTAAAGCGGGCCCCGCCTGCCATTTGCCCTGGCCTATTTTGGATTGGTTTGTTGCGCTCGGTAAAATGGCGATAGGGCCAAGGCCGATGCGGCCCCAGTTGGGATTTTCATACAAAAAAAGATCGAGAAATTGTGTGTCGCCAAGCCCTGTGACGTGGCGAGGGTTTTTAGGCGTTGTCACAGCATAAGCGCTGACACGGATGAGCTGTTTAAAAGGGAATGATTTGGTTTTGTTCAGAGGGATCACAGGTCTTACAACAAATGTATTGGAAGTGCTTTCTGTGTTCCATACAGAGTGGCTGTACCAATCTTCAAATTGCAGTTGGAGCAAAGGCGCTGTAAAATCGATGGCTTGTTCTGCCAGAGTTTCTTGAAGAGTATCCATTTCTTCTGCTGCAGTTAAAGAAGAGCTCAGCAGACAAAGAAAAAAAGCAAATCGTTTCATGTTGTTCACGCCATAGTTTTCTCTTTCTTATACCAGGAATATGTGATTTGTTTGTAGCAGAATGGTTTTGTAGCTATACTCTGAGAGAGGAAAATATTTTTGAGGGAAATGAGATGAACAAATGTTTTTTCTCCGTTATAGCCTGTTTTTTCACGTTGGGCTTTTTGCCGAGAGTTGAAGCGGATCCGAAAGAGCTCAAAAGGGATCTCTTGCAAGAGATGTTGGCCTCTTCGCAATTAGTGGTCATCGATGTCTATGCAGATTGGTGCGGCCCTTGTCGTCGATTTGAGCCTGTCTTTAAGCAAGCAAGTGAACGTTTTTCCAAGCAATACGCATTTTTTAAACTCAATGGAGATAAAGAAAGAGAGCTTGCTCGGTATTTCAACGTCACAGCGTATCCGACCACTCTTTACTTTAAAGAGGGCCGTGAAGTCGCTAGACATACTGGATGCATGAGCATGTCAGAATTGGCTTTAGAGTTAGATGGTTTAAGTAAACGGATTTAGTTGTGAAAATCATTCCAAAAGCGATGAAGCGTTTGGAGGTTTTTACATCAAGCAACAAATAGGGCATTTTTCAGGATGATGCCGCAGGGCAGGACAAAAAGTTCTGGCGAAGTAGATGATTTGAAGATGGCGTTTGCCCCAGTCTTTTGGGGGGAAAGTTTTTTTTAGATCTTTTTCTGTTTGTTCAACGCTTTTTCCTGAGCTTAATTTCCATCGTTTGGCGCAGCGATGGATGTGGGTATCGACGGGAAAGGCTGGCTTGCCGAACGCTTGAACCAGGACGACAGACGCTGTTTTGTGTCCTACGCCGGGGAGTTTTTCCAAAAGTTCTAAGCTATCAGGCACTTTGCCTAGGTGTTGCTCTATTAGGTCTCGGGACAGTTGCCAGATCGCTCTCGATTTTGTGGGGCCGAGACCGCAAGGGCGAATAATCTCTTCGATCTCATGCGGAGTTATTTTGATCATGGCCTCTGGTGTGGAAGCTTTCGCAAAGAGCTCAGGCGTTACCAGATTGACCCTTGCATCCGTACATTGCGCTGAGAGGAGAACAGCAATAAGGAGTGTGTAAGGATCTCGATGTTGCAAAGGGATGTTTGGATGAGGAAATGTTTCATCCAAAACTTGTTCAATTTTTTCAATGCGCTCCTGTTTTGTTCTCATTTGCCCAAACAAAATTTAGAAAAGACCGCTGTTAAAATATCTTCCGACACGTTGAGCCCGATGATCGTTCCCAATTCATTGAGAGCGTGGCGCAAATCGGAAGTGATGAATTCAGGGGAGAGATTTTGCTTAAGGCCATGGATCACATCCTCGCAAGAGCTGATCGCTTGGCTTAGCGCTTGAAAATGTCTTTGCTGTGTGATGACCACTTCCTCTTTGTTTGGGGCGCCTTGTTTCCAGATGATTTTGTCGATAGCTGAGCGCAGCTCACTAAACCCAAATTTTTCTCGAGCGGAAATCGATACGACAGAGTCCCACTCAATTGTTTCTGTAGGCAAGGCCAGATCAATTTTATTCCAAACCACAATCGTTTTATGTCCAGGAGCAAGCGTTAACAATTGCCGATCATTTTCAGTTAGGCGGCGGCTTGCATCGAGAAGAAGCAAAATGAAGTCGGCGTCTTGCATCGCTTGTTTTGAGCGGCGGATCCCCTCTTTTTCCACTACTTCTTCCGTCTCGCGAATGCCTGCCGTGTCGATCAAGCGAAAATGAAGTCCTGAGAGCATGCATTCATCTTCCAACAAATCTCGAGTCGTTCCTGCAATTTCCGTGACGATCGCCCTTTCTTTGCCAAGCAGCGCGTTCATTAAAGAGGATTTGCCTACATTAGGAGATCCGAGCAGACAAAGAGATAGCCCCTCATGAATCGTTTTCCCCTCATGGAACGTCGATTGCAAGGCCTTCATGTTTTCCGTTGTTCGATCCAGCTCCGCCAGCAGTTCTTCCATCGAGGTGAACTCGAGCCCCTCTTCTGGAAAATCCACCCACGCTTCCAAGACAGCCGCTACTGCGGTGAGCTCTCTTTGAAATTCTAGAATTTTTTGAGACAAGCTGCCTTGCAGCTGCCGCTCAGCCGCTTGCCAGGCCAGTTCATTTTTAGCCGCAATCAGTTGCTGAACAGCTTCTGCCTGTGCCAAATCCAGCTTGCCATTCAAAAAAGCCTGCAAAGAAAACTCTCCAGGCTGAGCCGCTCTGGCCCCCGCCTCCAAAATCCGAGCCATCACGCGCCTTGTCACGATGCTGCCGCCATGACAATGGATTTCTACCGTCTCTTCCCCTGTATACGATTTCGGCGCCCTCATCACGAGCAAAAGCACGCTGTCAATCGATCGACCGTCTTTATCCAAAATCTGCCCAAAATGGGCCGTATGGCTCTTGTACCGATGGACAGGCCCCGAAAAAATCCGAGCCGCAAGGTCGATCGCGCTCGCCCCCGAGATCCGAATGACAGCAATCGCCCCCTCTCCCGGAGGAGTCGCAACCGCCGCGATCGTTTCGCCTTTTTCAAAAATTCTATGATTATAGTGCTTCATGGTTTCTTATTATAGCAAAGTACGGAAAATAGATCGTTCTAAAAAATATGTTGTTTTTGCGGGGCTCTGCCCCACGCCCCGCCAAAGGGCTGACGCCCTCTGGACTCCCTTTGTTTTTATATAAAAAGGAAAAGGGAGTCCA
>JAJXYX010000095.1 GCA_021780355.1 bacterium
TTAATACTCATAGAAATGCGCTCCTTCATTTGTAACCTCCTCATTGGCAGTCAATAACTTATGACTTATCAAAAAGAGGACATTTCTAAAAAACGAAAAGCGGACATTTTAAAAAAACGCTAACAAACACAAATACTAACTTGAATTAATTATTTATATCTGATATAATTAGGTTTATTATTAATAATAAAAAACAGAAGAGGAAATTATGACAAGAACCGGATCAATACCCAATAAACCAGTTCGCCACGATGCAGATTATGTCCTTGAGCTCGAAGAAATAGGCACCCAAAGGGGCATATCTCCAGAGACAAGACTTAACTTAATCAAAAATGCAACAGAAACTGCTATAGCTTCACAATCACTGACCCAATCCCCTTCCACCCCCTATTCCAAGATCCCAAAAAAAACTCCTATATCCTCAAGATCCTATCAATCAAGCAACATCAATATCGAAGAAATTGGAGTGAAAATTTTAACTATTTTTTTAAATATCTTTACTAAACTTCCTATCATCGGAACAGGATTTACTTTTCTGTTATCTACATTTTGCGACAAGAAAAATTTAACAAATTCAAAAAAACAAGAAGACAGAAAAAAAGCAAATCCACCTGAAATGCCTAAAGCATCAACTACATCTTCTAGCAATACAAATCCAGTAAATCATCACATAAACCAACTAGATGGTGGATTAAGAGAGTTTAAAAAGAAGTCTAACAATTTCTTTAACAAAAACGTTAATTCAGAAAGCATACTAACTAAAGAAGATCTCAAAAAAGATATCGAAAAACTAGAAAGATTAATAGCAGACATCGAATCACATAATTTAACAAATGAACAAAAAATAAAAGTAAGAACAGCAGCCGGTTATATCAATAATACAATAAAGCCGAAATTAGGAATTCAGCCTGCTCCAGTTCCGCCTGCCCCTGTTAAGGTTCAGCCTGTTCCTGTTCTGCATGGCTTAAATTTCATAATGGAAGTACAAATCTAAAAAAACCCAATCATTTCCTTAAAAAAACAATAGGATTCCAAAAAACGCCAGTCCTTTGGTAGGGTTTGGGACGAAGTCCCAATATAAAGGGTAGAGCCCTCTAGGCTCTATCCTTCGATTTCTGCGATTTTCTTTTCGATCTCTTCGATGCTGGCGTTGGCTTTGTCGAGGAGGTCTTTCTCTTGATCCGCTTGTTCTCTGTATAGCATAGCTTTCTCAAAATCGAGTCCGGAGGAGCCTAGCGCTTTGCGGTAGGTTTCGATCTGGTCTTTGATCTCTTGGCGGCGCTGCTTCTTTTGGAGGAGCACGGTTCGGAGGTTTTCGAGGTTCTGACGTTGGTCGTCTGTGAGGTGGAGAAGGGAATTTTCCTTCTTGTCTGCGACGAGGTCTTTGAGAGGACGAAGCGAGCGCTCGATTTGCTGCTTTTCCATCTTGGATGTTTCGAGCTTTTCGAGCTTTTGCTTCACGTCGGCAAAGGCGCTGACGAGAGCTTCCATCTCGAGGTTTGCACCGTCTTTAATGAGATCGGCGATCTGCGCTTTCAACTCGAGAACTTGCTCTTTCTTGAGACGCTGCTTTTCCTTTTCAACCATCTCGATCTCGCGAGCTTTTTGCTCTAACGCCTCTAGATGAGGAGCGCGAAGCTTTGCGAGAGAGTCTTTAAGGAAACGAACATCATCGCGGTGCAAATCAGCAGAACGCATCTCTTGAGAAATCGCCTCAATTGCCTCATCTAGAGCTACAAGCTCCATCTCAGCTGCTTTGGGCGCGAGCTCTTCAATTTTAGCGGTAAACTGCTGGCAAAGCTCGGAAGATGCTTGCTTTTTCAAGTTCACTTCTTTCTTGTGCTCTTTCTCAACAGCTTTCACTTGATCCCAGCACTCGCTGAGCTTTAAGCGCGTACGGCTAAACCCGCCGCTGCTGAGCGTCAATACTTTTGACATGCCCTGCAAAGCTTTGATCTCTTCGCGAAGCACATAGTAAGGCGCCCCTACGATCTGACCGTCTTTGAAATGCTTGGAAACAAAAGACTCAACGTCTTTTTCAAACTCTGAGCTCACCTCTGCAATCAACTCTTTTCTCTTTGGGAAAATGTGATCGCCAAGCTCTGAAAGACGCTTGAAAAATTTTGTCTTGAAACGAACGCGCATTTCCGTTTTTAAAATCTCTTTTCGAAGACCATTTAAACGGCTAGCTAACGTATTTAAAAAATTCAGCTCACTCTGTACAGCATTGTACGTCGCGCTCTTTTGACGGACTGTCTGACAGTTTTGTGGAAAATCCACTTCTTCAGCCTGACCGAGCAGAGTCTCTAAATTCTCTACATCTTTCTCAAGAGCCTGAATCGCCAAGTCGATCTGCTCCATCGCAAAGGCGCTTTGCTCTTCCAAAATTTCTTTTAACCGGCGAGCTTCAACCGTCAATTCAACATACTCGGCCCAAAGGGTCGAACGGATCGCTGGGTTAATATTTTCTTTGAATCGAGGCAACAGCCACTTGCGAGCTTCCCAAAACTCACGAAAGCGCGGGCTGCCCTCTTGGGAAATCGAGCTGCGCATAAACTGGAGCCCAAACGCAATTTTCTCCTCAGGCGTAGGAAGCGCGGAAAACTTATCAACAAATTGTTGGAAAGCCGCGCTCATTTCTTGCCGAGTCGCTCCCCCCCCATCATCTGTTTTTTTCACACTGCTTTCCTCAACAGAAGCCTCTACGGGCTCCATTTCGGAGTTTTGTTCGAGTTCAGAGAAAGAAGAATCAGAAGAAATATCCATATTTTAAGCCTTTGAATAGAAAAAGAGAATGCATGGAGTAATTTACCTCATTTCCCCTTTTCTGAGAAGGCCTTTATTTTTTTCCTCAAAAAATCCCCTCATTTTCTCTATGCGCTCGTCGAGTTGGGGCTTCGCCCCAAACCCCATTAAAGGGCTGTCGCCCTTTAAAATCCCTTTTACTTTTTTGAAAAATTGTTAAATTTTTACTAAAGATACAAGGGATTTTAAAGGGCGACAGCCCTTTAATGGGGTTTGGGGCGAAGCCCCAACGAAACGACCCGCTCAAAAACCTTGTTCGAAATCTTGTAAAATGAGTTCTTTGAGGCGCTCGTGGTCGTGTTCTTCGATGTTGAGCCAGCGGAAGATTGGTTCTTTGCGAAACCAGGTAAACTGCCTTTTTGCGTAGTGGCGAGACGCTTTTTTAAATTGGGAGACGAAGGCTTGGAAATCGTCATCTGTTTGGGGGCTGTCGAGGAATTTTAGAGCTTGGGCGTAGCCGATGGCTTGAGCGGCAGAAGAGTTGAGGCGAAGGCCTTTTTGCTCGAGGGTTCGGACTTCGTCGAGGAAGTTTTGGCGGATCATCTCTTCGCAGCGCGCTTCGATGCGGGAGTAGAGCTTTTCTCGAGGGTAATAGATGAACCAGGCGCGAAAGTCGAAATCTTGCTCTTGCAGCTTGTTGGCTTTGGGAAACTCGCTGACTTTGCGATCGGAAAGGGCGATGATTTCTAGGGCTCTGATAATTTTATGACGGTCTTTTTCGGAGATAGTGGAGGCGTAGACGGGATCGAGCATTTGAAGACGCTCGTAGAGAACTTCGGGACCGAGATCTCTCATCTGCTTTTCGAGGAGATCGCGCACATCGGGGCTTGAAGGAGGACCGGCGGGAGGACCGTAGAGAAGAGCGTGGATGTAAAACCCAGAACCTCCGACGACGATGGGGACATTATCTCGAGCGATGATGTCATGAAAAATATCTTGAGCGCGGTAGTAAAATTCAGCAACGTTGAAAGGCTCGTCGAGATCGCAAATATCGATCATATGGTGAGCAATAAGATTGCGCTCGGCGGGCGATGCTTTTGCCGTGCCGATATCCATTCCTCTGTAGACTTGCATGGAATCGGCCGATACAATCTCGCCGCCGATCGATTGGGCAAGGGAGAGAGAAAGCTGCGTTTTACCCGCAGCTGTAGGGCCCGCAATCACAATGACCCTCTTTTTCTTAGTATCCTCGAAAAGAGGCATTTTTTGGGTCAGAGGATGGCGGGAAAGGACACTTTGTTTCACATCAGATCCCGTACTGCAAAGCTTCCTTTTCATTCGAGAAGAGATGAAGAATTTTATCAAATCCAGCGAGACGGACGATCTCATTCACATCTTCGCTCAGAGAAAATAAGGCAAACGTCCCATGCTTTGCTTTGATTTTCTTTAACGCAGCCAAAAGCACCCGCATTCCAGCGCTGCTTAAATAATCGACATCTGAAAAATCAAGAACCAGATGAACCTTGTTTTCATCAATGAGCGTCTGCATCTTTTTTTCAAGGATAGACGACGTAGCAGCATCGATCCTCCCATCTAGACGCAAGACAATTTTTTGATCAATTTCTTCTAACGTGATATGCAATCCTAATGTCATAACGCTCCTTTATTGCACGATTTCAAGGTGGATGCGGCGGCCTAAGCGAGCGCCGATGATCATGGCTAACGTGCGAAGAGAGCGAATGATATTGCCCTTATGGCCGACGACTTTTCCCACATCTTCAGGAGCGACCCGAATTTCAATTAAAAGACCGCTTTGCCCTTCCATCGATCGAATATCGACCTGCTCCGGTACATTCACCATGTTTTTAACTAAATAACCAATAAATTCTTCCATAAAAGTTCCCTTATATCCTCTTCAAGATAATCAACTCAAAGATTGAATTCAACGGTATATACCGTTCATAACTCAAGAACCCGCCAATAGCCGATTCTTAAGTCACGAACGGTATATCTAAAAAGCTAGAGGGCCTTTCAACTGGAGGGACTATAGGTTTCTAACAGCCGCTCTTTGAGCTAAAAAATTTCTCACAGCTTCTTTCCCTATGCGTGAGTATTTTTTAGGGTGTTTTGAAGCTTTGTGAAAATCGCGAGTTTTTAAATCTACGCGAAAAGAGATCACATGCCGGTATTGATTTTTAATTTTATTCAAAAGCTCGGATCGCAAAACTGTGTAAGAGGTGGGCAAAGTAAATCCAGCAACTCGCGGAATCACTTCATCTCTCAAGAGGCGCGTTTGAAAATTCGCTCGATAAGGCGCATTTGGATTTTCTGGATGAAACACCGATGGGAAGTCGCTTTGTTTTTCAAACACGAAAACTAATGTTTTATCGCTCACCCTCTCTGCCGGCTTCCCCTTTTTCTCTTCAACCAGAGCCACTGGAATATTATCGATCAGCCCACCATCGAACAGAGTCAAAGTTTCCCCTTGATAAACCATCTGAACGGGATCGAAAACGATGGGAAGAGACGCGGAAGCTCTGCAAGCGAGGGCAACATCCGTATCAGGCGTCCGCTGAGCGTCAAAAATAAACTGCCCCCCCTCTTTTTTAGTGGCGGTGACAGAAAGATCTTTAAACGCGGACGGATAGATAATGTGCAGATAGGCCAGCATGCGGAAACTTATGCAAGCCTCCTCTAAAGGCGCCTCTAGCAGCTGCTTCATCATTTCATCGGCTAAAAAAGGCTCTTTTTCATGGAAGGCCCTCTTTCTTTCTTCAGGCAATTGGAGGAGTTGAGACAAAATATTCACCCGCATCCATTGCCTTAAAAAATGCATCAGCTCTTTGCCATCTTTGTAAATGGGTTTTTCCCCTAAAAGCTCGTTTAGATTGGATTGCTGGATGATTTTAAGCCCCTCTCTTGAAATCCCTGTTGCCACAAGGGCTGCAAAAAGCGCTCCTACTGAAGATCCAAATAGATGCTCTGTATTTTCTATAAGATCTGGGGAATCTTTTAAAAGAGCCCGAAAAGCGCCGGGGAGCACAGCCCCTTTGGCTCCACCCCCGGAAATGACGATCTGCTTAATCGGGGGAAGCAAAGAAATTTCTTCGAAACTAGAAGCTCTGCTTGGTCGACTGGAAGAGAAAGAAAATGTCTTTTGAAGCTCTTTATAAATTCCATCGATCACACGAAGCGGCGAAGACTTTGACGACCTCCCATTTTCAATAAAAAATACGTAAGTAAAAAAGACAGCCGTCAGAGCAAGGGCGGCTAAAGCTATCGCCGAACCCATATACACAGTCAAAGATAGAGACGTTAATACTCCTAAAAGAGCAAAGCCGGCCGCTAAATGTCTCCAGGACTCTCTTGTAGCCTCTTTCGTTTTTTCTAATGCCGAATGAGGGGTTTGGGGGGCCAAGGAAGAGGAAGAGTTTTTTGAGCCTACGAGCGGACAGAACATCATTTTCTCAAAATTGACTGTAATTTGACCTGCGAGAGTAAAGAAAGCCTATATTTTTTCCAAGCTTTATTTGGGAAAACCGCCAAGGGATTTTTTGGAAAGTAAGTCTTCTTTTTGAGCGTTTAATTGATCAATATCTTTTTGAATGCTTTCTGCGATCTGCCGATTTTGTTCGGCTAGCTGATAGTGGCGGCGCGTTTCTAAAGTATATTCTTGCTTAAACTGTTTTGTGCTCCCCAAATCTTCATGACGAATTGCTTTGGCCTCATAACCTCTTTTCATGAGTTCGAGCTGGCGGATTTGCTGATCGATTTGCTGAACTTGCAGATCCACTTTCCCCTTTTCATCAGCGATCAGGCTAGACGAGCGGTGCTGCACCGCCAAAAAAGTGGAAAGGATGAAAAAAAAACTCATCGTGATAAAAAAAATTCTCAGCAAAACAAGAAACCTAAATAATTTTTTCGAATGTACCTGATTTTTGATCTCTCCGCAAGCCCTGAAAAGTAAAAAATAAAAAATCCAAGAGCGCCCCCTTTCCTTAAAACGGGGAAAGATCTAATATAAGCCCTAAATGAAACGCTTTTTTTTATTACTTATCTGTTCTCTTCAAGCTGTAAGCGCATGGGCAGATCCCTCGAATCCCTTGAAAGAGAGATTGCAGCGCGCCCGAAGGGGCGATTACATCGTCACGGAAGCCAACAAAGTCATTACGATCATCGCAGTCCGCTCGAAAACAGATGCAAGCGTCGTATTCGAAGAGATCAGCGTACCTGCCCAGCACCTCAAAGAAACTCCAGAATCTTGGAGCCAGTGGGTAAAAAACAAGGCGCCTGGACATACCTCATGGTCCATGATCGAAATCGATCTCCCCAGCAATCAGCTTCTCGAATGCTATTCTTTTTCAAGATCAGCATGGCTCCAAGCGACAAGCCAAGACAGCCTATTATCTACGCTGCTTCATCTGCCTTTAAAAGAGCTCGATGACAATCAGAGAAAAAAAATAGGGCCCGCTCCTTTAGAAGGAGAGGTCGATCGACGGCAAACCTGGAATCCCCCGCTCACTGTCAATGGCCAAAAAATGAAGCAAGCCCGCTTTCTTGCGTATGCAGCCGAGTGGCCGCAAGACAGATCAGAATTATCCGGTAAAACAGTCACAGTCTACTTTGATGAAGAAGGAAAATTTCCGTTCCCTTACTGGATTCAAGTCGACACGTCCCATGTGACCGCCTCGATGAGAGTGATCGACTCGGGAAGTCAGCTCCCCTCTCCCTATAAAAAGCTTCCCCGCCGAGTGCCCGAATTCACTTCGACGCCGCGCTCTACAGAAAAAGGGCTGCAGCTCTTTTTAAAAAGCCCCAAGTATTACAAAGCCTTTGAACTCTTTGCCATCGATATCACAACGAAAGAAAAGCAAATTCTCCCCATTCCCCATTTTATCCTCTCCCACCAAGAAGAGGCTATTCAAATAGAAATCCCCCAAACAGAACTGGCTCAAACACTCGAGGCGGGACACCGCTATACTTGGCTTCTCGTCCCAACAGGCTATAGCGAATATTACACGGAATCAACTAAACCCTTCCATTGGAACCCTTAGAAGCTCTCGACAAATTTTCCAAAACTCTTTAGACTGATCCATCAAATGATCCTTTTAGGCGAGTGGTTTCGTGGTTACCCAAAAAATTTCTGCTTACTATACATTAAAAAAATGCAAACGTGTGTTGCATCAAGTCTATCGACTGTATCGACGCAAAAGTTCCCATTTGGAAACTGCTCAAAAAGAAAAAATCCAGTCGCTTCTCACCTCTTTGCAAAGAGCAGTTTTACAAAAAGAGGCGCCTTTAGCCAATACGCTAGCGCATCAGCTCGACGATCTAGCGCACAAATGGATGCCTAAAACTCTTTGGGATCGAACTCGCGATTTTGTCGCAGCCATCGCTTTCGCGCTCGCTGTTGCCATCGTGATTCGTTCCATGTGGTTCGAGCCTTATACCATTCCGACAGGTTCGATGCGCCCCACTTTTAAGGAAGGGGATTTTATCATTGCTTCCAAAACCGATTATGGAATCAACATTCCTCTCAATACATCCCATTTTTATTTTGATCCGTCTCTTGTCAAAAGAGGTTCTGTCGTCATCCTAACTAGCGAAAATATGGATGTAGCCGATGCTGACACGGTGTATTTTTACCTCTTTCCCGGCAAAAAGCAGTTCATCAAACGACTTATCGGCAAGCCGGGAGACACCCTCTATTTTTATGGAGGGGAAATCTATGGCATCGATAGCAGCGGCAATGAATTAAAAGAGCTGAGAGAGCCTCAATGGATGCAAAAACTCGAACACATCCCGTTCATTAAATTTGAAGGACAAGCTAAAACATCGAGCCAAGCGGCGCAAGGCGTTTTTCCCTCGACGATCATCTATCAAATGAATGAACCTGTCGCCAAGCTGGAGAAAAATGCTTTTGGCCTCGTCAAAGGGGAGATGATCGCAGAGCCTCATAAGCAGGCGTTAAAACAATTCAGCGATCTTTGGGGGTTAAAAAATTATGCAATGGCCCGTTTATTAAAACCAGCGGAAGCGAAAGAGCTATTTCCTCACATGGCTGAAGATCCGCATGCCGTTTTATATCTCGAGCTAATCCACCATCCTTCTTTAGAAGGGGCGTCGCTTCTTCGCGATGAATACGGAAGAACTCGCCCAGGGCTTCATGTCAGCCGTTCCATTCTTCCCCTTTCCCAAGAAAAGATCGATCTGATCGCTTCCCATTTGCTAACAGGCCGTTTTATTGTCCAAAATGGCATTGCCCATCGTTTAGGGCTCCCTTTAAATCACCCCAACTATCTTCCCTACCTGCCCCGCATGCCGGACGTTCCTAACGGAACCTATGAAATCCAAGATGGAAAAGCCTATGAAGTTCTTTGGGGCGGTATTACAAAAGAGCTGCCAAGCTCCCATCCTCTGTATCGAAAAGATGCCGAAAGGATTTATCTGCTCTACAATTTAGGCATCGAATTTGACACGAGTTTTTTGCCTAGCGCAAAGATTGCAGGAAGACTTCCATCCCGCTACGCCTATTTCCGGGATCATCAGCTCTATCTTTTAGGTGCCCCTATTTTCCAAAAAGAAGATCCTGAGCTCATCTTATTTTTGAAAAAAGAATACCAAAAACAATCGATGTCTACTTCCGTACACCCCTATTTTCCTTTCGATGACGCAGGAGCTCCTCTTAAAGAGGGGAAAATCGACACCCAATTTCTCAAAAAATACGGACTCACGATTCCCGATAAGATGTATCTTGTCTTAGGAGATAACCACGCGATGAGCGCAGATAGCCGTCAATTCGGATTTGTGCCGCAAGACAATCTCCGAGGCGGCGCTAGCCTCATTTTCTGGCCGCCCGGACCTCGCTGGGGAAGACCGCCTCAAACCATCGCGCCTCATGCAACGATCCCTAACATGACAGTCTGGGGGCTCGCTTTACTTGCCTCGCTGGCAGCGTATGTTTACCACCAGCGTAAACTCAATCGACCTTTATCCTTTTAGAAAATCCCCCCTCAGGGGGGCCAAGAATCTAGGATTTTTTTTCCGCATTTAGGACAGTATTTAGAAGGGTAATAGATTTCGACCCAATCTTCGCATTTCACACAATAGCCATGAGCCGAACGGACAAAAAGGGAGTCGGTGATTCCGATAGCTAAACTATGAAGATATGAAGAGCTAAGACAACAGATCAACAAAAATCCCCTAAGCCACATACCCCAAACCTATCAATATAAAATTTGACGAATTGAGAAACCATCTTACAGAGGACGTTTTTTTTCGTCATTATTTTTTACAAATCTTAACAATCAAAACAACCAACTGAATATAAGCAACTCAAGGACATTAGAAAATATTTGAAATTAATTAAAATAATTGTTATAATTATGTTCAAATAAATACAAAATAATAGGAATATTATGAATAACATTGAAATAAAATCTTTACAAATTCCAAATAAAAAACAACAAGGCGAGCCTATTATTAGACGCGCTGAGGAAAAGGACTATTCCGATATTTTCCGCATTTGGATGCAACCTCATATTATTCAATGGATGTCTTTTGCCCAAATGAACGAGGAAGACTTTCGTCCTCTCTATGAACAATTTTCTCAAAAAACTCAAATCTATGTCATGGAAGTCGATGGAAAAATCGTAGGGGTCAGAAGGCTTGCTTTTGGAGAAAAGGGCTCAGAGAAAGAACATACAGTTGGTTTTTATTCGATGGGGATAGATGCTTCTTGCACGCGAAAAGGATACGCCTCTCGTTTCTATGAAGAATTTACCCGCATAGCAAAAGAACATCAGCCCCAAATTACCCGTATTGAATTTACCCAATCTTATAGCAACAAAGGCGCTTTTGAACTTTCTGATAAACTAGGCTACAAGAAAGAAGCGAGTGTTCCCGGTTGGCTTTATCGAACTCAAAATGGGGGCACCTATAATTTGCCTGAACGCTATGTTTACAAACTGCTCGATCCGGCTATCGAAATGAAAAATCCTCGAATGGAATTCAAAACCAAACTCCCTTCAATCGATCAGACATCCAATGAAATAGAAATCAGACAAGAAGGCAACCTCTTTTTTTGTTACGATCAGCAAGGAAAATTATTGGGCAAGTGTGAATTTATCCCTGGACCGAGAGTGGTGAGTCATTTGCTCTTTTGGTCTGTCTCAATAGAAAAAGACGCCGACCTAGATCTTATGACAAAATGTCTTCGAGAACTTATCATCAAAGCCCATCAGCAAGGATTTAAAAAAATCGAGCTTACTTCAGCGGACACTCAGCTCTTACAACCTCTTCAACATTTAGGTTTCCACTACCGAGGAACGCTCCAGGCTTCCATCAAAAAAGAAGATGGATATTACAATGAAGTCTGCGCAGACTTTGGCTTTTATGGCATCGAAGAGGCAAAACAGATGCTGCCAGCCTTTCCTCATAAAGGAGCGCACTTAAACCAAGCTCTAGATGAGTGCAAAGAAGCCATCGCCAATTCATTAAAACAAGGCGAGATTGACATGTTTATGGCGATCTATTTGGAAAATCTAGCTTTTCAAATCGTCGAGCAAAAACTGATCGATTACCCTCTCTATACCGAACAGTCGGCCCCTTGGAATGGATCCATGCAGCTTGATCTCCTTCCTCAGCCTATTCATTTGGCTTTAAATAAGCTCATTCAATAGGCTTCGCGCGAGAGATTCTCCGAGCAGAGAATGATATAAAAGGCCTCTTGAACCGAGTCCGAAAAAGACCCAGGTTTTTGGATCGATTTGAGAGACAATCGGGCGATAGCCGTTTTGCCTTGCGATCCGATAGCCCACCCTCGTTTCCAACACCTCAAACCCTCGAGCAGGCGGATAGAAAGCTGCAATTTTCTCCTGCAGCGCAAAAGCTTTCGATGTATCTAAAGGCGTCTTGGGATCTTCATAAGTAGAGCCCAATTGGCAATGAAAGCGATGTTCGCTCGGCGTCAGGTGTCCTTGCGATAAAAGGGTCAAAGGAAGCGATTTTTCCCACCGACATAAAAGGGCCTGGCCTCGAGTCATTTTCAAGGCAATATCGAAAGAACAAGGCGTTTCAAAGCCCATGGCCAGCACAATACGGTCAAAGGCCTCTGGCGAATGAAACGCCTCTTTTCGAAATTCAGCCCCCCTATGCTGGCAAAGCTGCCAGAGCCCCTCTAAATAGGGCTTGGAATAGACGGTCATCCCTTCAGGAATCCAAAGAGCGGGAGCGGCCGTTGCCCCTGGGATACGCTCCAATACCTGCTCAGCAGGCCACCATTCGCAGCCAAACTCAAGACATTTGGGGAAATCTCTTTTTTGCTGCTCTGTCAGAGCCAAACGCAAGATCCCGTCTCGATGAGCTGCCGGGCGCCCTGTAAACGCCTCTACTTCATCGAGTAACGTTCGAGTAGACATCATCCCCTCTTTTGCCTGCCAAGAATGGAGAGCCAGCCGGCCTGGAAAGGGATGAAGAAGCCCCGTAGAGACGCCAGAAGCGCCGCCTCCGATTCCACGAGGATCGAATAGAGTGACAGAGACATTGCTTTGTTTGAGAAGATGCAAAGCTGTCGCAAGACCCGCTAAGCCGCATCCCGCAATCGCAATCTTTTTCATTCAGAGGCTCTCAAGCGAGTAGCTTCAACGGCAAACTGGAAGAAAAAAATCACAGCGGGGGTCAAAAAAGCAGCGAACGGAAACATCATAAAAAACCACTCTAAAGCCAACGTCCAGCTCCTTTCTCCATAGGAAAAGTTCACATTCGTCAGCGCCGCCGCCCAAGTCAAAAGCAAAGAGAGCAGGCCGATGGGAAATAGGGCGATAAAAAAAAGGAGCAAACTCCCAAACATATCCCGCCGAAATAAAGAAAGGACGACTTTGGCAAGCTGAAGCCGTTTAGCAGAAAATTTAGCCGCAGCAGGGGCTACAAAAAAAAGCAAAGCCACACTAAAAACGCAAAGCAAAATCGAACAAAAGATCAGCAAAAACGGAACGAAGAGTAAAATCGTATTAAAGACATGGCCTACAGCTGGGATCTCTTTCATCAGAAAAAAAATCCCGAGCACCATCCAAAGAAGCAAATAGAGCAAAATCGGGGGGATCGAAAGATAAGACGTCCCTAATACGGCATCCAACGAGCCGAGAAAGATTTTTTTCAAACTCCAAGAAACCTGTTTTAATTCCAATTGATACATGCGGATCACGAGAACCCCGACGGATAATAAAACAGCCGAGCTAAGCAAAATGGGCAAAAAGACCAAGCTCATCCCCATCCATTCGCTAGCGCCAAAATAAAGCGCTCTACAAAACACAATTAAAATGCCGCAAAGGACAAGAGATGGAAAAACCAAAAGAGCCTTTGTCCAAGAAAAACTGTATAAGAGCGCCCGATTGAAGGCTTTTTCTACATCTACCCATCTCATCATGGGCAGGATCATACTCCGATCTCAGGCAAAAAACAAGCTTCTCTTGTTTCGAGAGGGGAAATTGTTTATAATGTATTGCACGTTCAACAAAAAATGGCTATGAGCTTTGTCTCCGAACTCCTTCCCTCTAGAATCTGGGTCCATACCTACCTCGAACAGCCTTTTGAAGAAGGGATCGAACGGATTAAACGGGCCATCCACGGAAGGTACCTACATCTCTTCGAAGAAGACAAATACCCCATTTCTCTCAAACATAGAAGCATCTACCTTCTTTCCGGAATAGCGCTCCTCATTCCGCTCATCAATGTCATCGTATGGTCTTTCATGAAAACTTTTTTTGAACCCGAGCAATTAGCTCAGCCCTATATGCTGGCTAAACCAAAGAAAGCTGAAGAATCGGCCTATGAACAAAGCGGGTATAAGCGTGAGGACTGGAAACATGACGATGAAGAGAATGAATGGATACAAGAGCGAACTACTGTTCTTTAGGCAGAGCCTCCCAACGCTTTTTAACCTCAGCCATGCTGGGGCGCTTGTTCGGATCAACCTGAAGCATTTCCCAGATGAGGTGGTCACGAGAGGTTTCTTCAAAAGGTTTTATCATGATTAGCTCATCTAGTTCTTGAGGAGATTTATTTTGCAGCTCTTGGAGTTTCGTTAAAAGCTTGATCATTCCCCTGGGATTTTGAGTAAAAAAAGAATCATTTTCTTGAAAAAATTGAGGATAACCTTGGTTATATAGGCGATAAAGTTCAAGCCCCAAAGCCCAAACATCTGCTTTATATTCTTGTTCTTTCGTAAATGGCGTACCACCCTCTCCAGACTGAGTATTCATACACCGAGCTTTTTCCGGAGACAACCACAACAGAGTTCCTTTATCAGCACGAGCGTCCAAATCTTCAAGCGAAGCAAATCCAAAGTCGCAAAAAGCTGCTGCGTATGTATCGCCTGCCAGCTTCTTTATGAGGATATTGCCTGCTTTGACGTCATTGTGGGACACCTTTTTTTCATGCATCACAGCCAATCCATGAATCAAATCATTAGCAATAGAATCAATATGACGGATTTCAAGTTGAGAAAAATTAAATTTCAATAAATCACAATCAAAAAGTTCCTCAAAAATGTAAAATCTTATTTTCGCATCATCTTTTATACAACCCAAAAATTGAACTATCCCTTTACACTCCAGACCTAATCGCTGAAATACTTCAACTTCATGCTCCGAAGCCTGAACATCCTTTTGTTTTCTAGAAACTAAACAAGCTATCTCTGAACCATCAGATTCTTTTGCAGCTTTTTTTATTGTTTTTGAGGTACCAAAAGGTCTTAAGGATTTTTCTTTTGCATCTTTCACTTTCACTTTAAAACATTCTTCTTTTGATTCACCTTGTAATAGAAAGCATTTCTTACCATTTTGTTTAAAAAAACCTTTAGAAACACTGTACAAATATTTTCTCTTAACAACTTCTAATCTAGAAGAGTCATTTAAATCATTTGTAATTTTACTTGTTTTTTGTAATAAATACACATGACTCTCTTTTTGACCCTCTTTTGCTTTTAAGTATATCCAGCGTTCGTCGAAGCTAAACAAATCTCTGAAAAAATTTGCTATCACAACAAACTTAGCTGCAAAAGTGCCACGCATCATTTCAGCGTGGACTTCATATCCTTGTGCAAATCGAATTTGTCCATTGTAAATTTCTGGCAAAATTTCTGGACTTTGAACTAGAACAGAGCTCATATAATTCTATCAATTATTTTGGTTCATCCGGGGAATCGGTACCTGGGCATAGAGGAATAGGAAATAGGTCTTCAAAAAAATAACAAGACCTGAGTATGAGTAGGTTGAGCATTTCTGTAAGGTGGGGGTAGGAGCAAAAAAAAAGT
>JAJXYX010000026.1 GCA_021780355.1 bacterium
GATCGCCTCGATCGATCATCAAACGCAAGTGATCAACTGGAAACGCGAAGCGTTGGAAGGCGATAGGGACTTAAATCCAAAGAAACTGAAAAGTCGAAGAAAACTATAAACTATAGGGCCAAAGGACTCCGTCCTTTGGCAGGGCGCGGGACGGAGTCCCGCTTTCCCCATCAAACCTCACTCAGTAGCGCGCATGAGGAGGCCCATGAGGGCGAATCGGTTTTGGGGGTTGCCGAGTTGGATGGCTTTGAGGAGGAAGTCGATGTTTTTTTCATTGCGTTGGTTGGCGATGGCGAGGAAGGATTCGATGAGGAGGCGGGACGTTTCGTCTGGGGTGAGGGAGAAGTCGGTTTGTTCGAGTCGGTATTTCCAGGGGAGAGGAGGGCGGAGGCGGATGAGTTCGGAGCTTTTTTGGTGCATGACCCAGTGATTGACGTATTCTTCGTAAGGGCCCTCTTCTTTGAGTCGGTAGAGGGAGAGGTGGCAGTAGTCGCGGATGAGGGGAGAAGAGATTTTGGAAGCACCCCATTTCAGGAGATCGATGGCGGCTGGGGTTTGCAGGTTTTCGAGAAGAGAGATGAGCGTGGGGACGAGATCATTTTGTTGGTGGACGAAGATGGCGCGGGCGAGGAGGAGAAAGTGGTCTTCGGGGAGGAGGATGGCTTCTTTGAGAAGGTGCTCTCTCATGGCTTGAGAGAGGCTGAGATCGACGGTGGGGTCTTTTGAGCGGAGTTCGGCGGAAGGGACGGCCTTCCAGGCGATGAGAGTGCGGCCGATGGAGCCATAGGGGTGAAAGGCTAGGTCTCTTGCGTCTTGGATGAGGATTTCTTTGAGTGTGGGGAGACAGCGGGGGTCTCGAAGCTGGAGGAGAGCGATGGCGGCATTAATCCGAACTTGCAGATCGTCGGAATCGAGCAGTTGGGCGAGAACGTCTTCAGATTCAGAAACAGAGCCGAGGCTCGCGATCGCGAAGAGACTGTTTTGCTGAGCGGATTCGAGGAGCGCGGGGACGGCGGATCGATCGCCTAAGCGAAGTAGAGCGAGGGCAGAGGCGATGCGAACCGATTCAGCAGGGCCGCGGGAGAGTTTTTGAAGTTTGGGAAGAGATGAACTGTCTTTGAGCGCTCCCATAGCAAATGAGGTGGCCTCGAGCTCGGCGATGTTCGAGAGACTGAGCCGTTTTCGTAGAAGGGGGAGGAAATCGTCTCTGTTGAGATGAGCGACTTGGAGGATCGATTCGACGCGAACAGGCGTGTCTAAATCTTCGATGAGCCGCTTTAATACAGCTGTGGCGTCATTGGTGCCGATGAGGGCGAATAATGGAGGGAAATAAGGCTTGAAGACGGGAGGGAGTCGAAACATGAGCCCTTCGATCTGGCCGACTGCATGAGGGTGCTTTTTCAAAGCGAGATGAAAGGCGGCTTCCATGCGGGTAGATAAAAAATCGGACCCCATGGCTTTTTGTAAAAGTTCGTCGGCCCTGTCGTCTTCGTGTCTGGCGATAAAATTGAGAGAGAGAAGCTGGATTTGAGGGTCGGCTTGATCGAGACCTTTTTCTAAAATATCCAAGGCTCTCGCACAATTAGAAAAGCCAGCGCCGAAAAGAGTCATGAGAAAAGATTGCGGATCATCTTGCTGAATCCCTTTTTGCAAAAGGATGAGCCCCATTTGCTGGAGCAACTCAAAATCGTGCCGGCCACTTAAATGAGCCAAATCTCGGTAGCGCTCAATCGATTCTTCTACCTTTTTTTGCTGCATGAGATAAAGGGCTTGCATTTTGGCGTCCTGAATGGGGCTCGCCGCTAGAAGCCAGAGAGAACTAGAGAGGGAAAGGATTAGACACTTTTTATATAATCCCATAAATCAATTCCTACCTTTGTGAGCAAACGCCTTGTGGTCTGCAAAGGCAGCCCCATGATGTTGTAATAACATCCTTCGATTCTTTTGACAATGATGCTTCCACCTTTCTGGATAGCATACCCCCCAGCTTTGTCTAAAGGGTAAAAGTGGCTATGGTAGGTTTCGATTTGCGAATGGGAAAGGGGGTGGAATTGAACAATCGTCTCTTCGACGTCTGAAAAGATCTCGCGGCCATGGCAGACTGTAACCCCAGTAAAGACTTGATGCTGAGAGCCGGAAAGCTCGGCCATCATGCCGGCGGCTTCTTCTAACGTTTCGGGTTTCATGAAAAGGCGTCCCTCTTTATAGACGATGGTATCTGCCGTTAAAATGACCTTTTGAGGGAATTTTTCCTGCAGGCAGAGCGCTTTTCGGCGGGAGACTTCTTTGACAAATTCTTCTGGATGGCCTTGAAAAGAAACCTGGGTTTCATCAAACCCAGGATCGACTTGTTGAAAGGGGAGGGAAAAAAAATGTAAAATTTCCCGCCGTCGAGGAGATTGAGAGCCCAGAATGATGTCCATCAAGGGTTATCCCACCTTTTTTCTGCTTCCGCTTCGTTTCGGAGCGCTCGTTGAAGCAGAGGAGCTGGAAAGATCTACCCAAATAGGAGAGCTCCACGCGATATGTCCATCTTTTTGCATGACGCGCAGATAGTAATACACAAATGGGGGCTTTTCTCCTGTAGATTCTAAAGCGATGTCGCTAAGGAGATCCATATCATCGATGGTAAATTCGATTTTATCGCCGTCTGGTTCTAGAGAGCGAAGCACTTTGCCATTGCGGATGAGGGAAATTTCTGTCAAAGCGGTTGTTCCAATCGCGTAACCCACGATGTGGCGGTTAAATTCTAACCCTGGCCGCGTTTTGGTGTCCATTTCCGATCCTATGCCAAATCCGGCCACGCTTAAACCGAGAATGATTTTTTCTCCTGTTGTGGCGTAGCAAGAACGAGCTTGCAAAGCTTCGACTAAAGAGACTCTATTGTGTTCTTTTGATAAGATCGCTGTAAGACCTGGCGAATATTGGGTTTGATCTGCTTCGAATAAATCCTGATAGGCGCCTCGATCATCATAGCCTCCGGCAACAAATCCAAAACGGCAGCCTCGGTTCAGGGCTTTTTGGATCGAACCTTCCGCCGATTCGGACATGCCTTGTTTCCCTCCGGAAATAGGTCTTGGGTTCCCCTCTTTAGAAGAACACTCTGAAGAGCCCCACGCGTTATAAATTTCGACCACGGATTCAAATTCAGGATGATGATCTTCAAAATCAAAACAAGTTGATTTACCCATCGTGAAAGAAGGAATGGAGAGCAATTCTTTAGGGTTGTTCGTTTTATAAATCTTTTTCAACGAATTGTTTTTAGTGTCTTTGCGCCGCAATATTGGCCTTTGATCTTTGTTGTAAAGGAAATGGCGAAGACCTTCTGTTTTTGCATCGCCTTGCCATTGGAACCCAAGCATAGCGACAAACCGATCTTCTTCATTGAACTCGGCAATTTGCTGCGAGACGAGCTTCCAAACATCGTTCGATGTCTCCTCTTCGCTTTCAAAATTTGAGGAAACATAGAACTGCAGCGCCTTATCATCGCGGATATGCCTTAAGAAAGATTCCATATTTTCGCTGGAATCGATCCTTTCTGATTCTCCATGAAGCAGGCCCCAGTAAAGGCTGAGCGATCCTTCAGGCAAACACTTAATAGGAGGAGAGAGGAATTGCTCTTGGCTTTTTAAGTTTTTCAATTGAATCTTATAGATGCCAGGCTCGTTAAAATAAAGATTGGGAAGGGCGATAAAACCAGTTTCTGGAACAAATAATTTCCAATTTAAATTTTCTCTCAGATGCTCATAGCTCAAATCGATCAGAGTTCCTTCCGGCGCATTTGAAGTAAGGTTTCCATGCATATCCTCAAAGCGGACGATGACGTCAAACCGTTTATTGCGATTGACGAGAGAAGGAGCGATGATGCGCAGCGTGGTGAGTTTGTTGCCGCGGACGTCCATGTTGAAAATTTCGGGATCTTTATAATCTCCTTTCCCTTTGGGATCGATGTACAATTGAAAAGGGCGTCTTCTTTGGACAATTTTTTGACAAGCGTTTCCTTTCGTAGGATTTCCTTCAGGCGATCCGATGAGGATCGAAAGGGTCTCGCCCGATTTGACCTCTGCGGGGAGAACGAATTCAAAACTAGGCGTGAAGAGTTGCGGATGCTGGATTTCGGAGCCGCCGACCTCTTTTCCTCCGGGGAGCTCGAGCCAAATGAGATTGCTCTTCTCTTTAAGGTTCGTTTGTGGGATCTGCCAATCGATCGGGCGTCCTTTGCTATTGATATCAAATCGAAGGCGAGCCCCTTTCGGCAAATTGACGGCGGTAGTGTAAATGAATTTCCAAGTAGAGATATCCCCAGCTAGTGTAGCATTAGGTTCGCAATAACTAATCGATCGACGCATGAATTACCCTGTAAATGAAATGAGTTCTTCATTCTGCCTGATCGGGGGTTTGTTTTGCAAGAGAGAGGAGGCTCTTGAAGGGCAATAAGAGCCTTTTTTTTATACCCCACGCGGTTTGAAACTTGGAATTTTGACCGCGCCAAAACCGTTAGAATCGACGATCGTAAGCTGGTCAATGTTAGAAAAATGTGAACCAGTTTACGATTGTCGATTCTAGCGAGTTTTCGCGTAGGTCAAAATCCAAGCTTCAGGCCGTGCGAGGTAATAAGATTAATCCGGTACGACTCTGCCGCTTACAATCCGATACTTAACGTTTGATTTGGAGGCGTTCGATGTTGAAGTTGCCCTTTGAGATGACGTAACGGAGGTTTCGAGTTCATTTTCAAAGCCGAAGCCCATTAAAGTGAGGTCCCAAACAAATAGAGCTCCATTTGCAGCATATTCTCCAATGGTTGCACCTAGAGCGCCGCCTACGGCTTTTGATACTGTCTCTACGGATTCGTAGGAAATGCTTAACGTGGCTCGTCCAGCAGCCCAAGGAGTCAAAAATTCTGGAGCATGATTTTTGTACCAGTCAGGCAAGAAATCGGCGATCATTTGTGATGATCCTATTTGAGATCCGTAATAGTTGAGAAGAGTTGGAACGTAGAGAAGGCATTGGGTTCGTGCCAACTCAGATCCGATATAGCAGCCTAAGGCTCTCGCGCCTAGTTTAAAAGTTCCGCGTGAGGCTTTGTTAAAGATGTTTGTACATGAAGGAAGGTAGCTTGTTATTGAGCTTAATGACATAATTAACCTGTTTTTATTTACAGGTTATATTGTAATTATGTTTGAGTTTTAAGTAAACTTAAATAAAATTTTTCTATAATTGTTTTTTTAAACTCTTTCTCCTGCATCCGAAGAGCGAGGAATAATTTTAATTTTCTTGATAGATCTTTCGTTAGAGCTGAGTACTTCGAGCTCAAACTGATCGTGAAGCAGCCTCCAGCCTTTGGTTGGAATCGTTCCTGCGCAATGAAAGACATAGCCGCCGATAGTCTCATACTCTAGTCCATGGGGGATTTGAATGCCTAGACGTTCTTCGATGTCAAAAATGCTCATTTGGGCATCTACCACCCATCCGCCAGAGGGGAGGGCCCAAAACTGCTGATTGGCGCCGATATCCGATTCATCTTCGATTTCTCCGACGAGCTCTTCTAAAATATCTTCGATGGTGACGATGCCCTCTGTTCCTCCGTATTCATCGACAATGATCGCCATGTGGATTTGCTTATTGCGAAATTCCTGCAAAAGCAAAGCGATTTTTTTATTTTCCGGGGCGTACAAAACAGGCTTTGCCAAGCTTTCTAATGGAGCGTTAAGGTCTAGCTCGGAATGGGCGTAATATTTTAGCAGGTCTTTATATAAAACGACGCCGACGATTTGGTCTAAAGAATCTCGGAAAATGGGGATGCGGCTATAACCTTCTGAAGCGAATAGGCGAACAGCCTCTTGGATTGTCGTGTCGGCTTCTAGGCTGAAAATGTTGACGCGGGGAACCATGATCTCTTTTGCGACCCGCTCTTTAAAATGAATGAAAGACGAGATGAGTTTTTGGTCGTTGAGATCCAAATGGTGCTGGAGTTCGGATTCTCTAATCATTTCTCTGAGCTTTGCTTTATCTGTCAAAGGTTCTTCGGCAAAGGAGACTTTTTTTAAAATGCCTCGCGTGAGTTGCATTAAAAGGCCGACGAGAGGAAAGAGGATGACTAAATAGATGGATGCGATGGGGGCCATGAATTTAAAGAGCTTTTTGCTCCAAAGAGTCGCAAAAAGTCGGAAAAGAAAGTCAAAGAGAAGAGAAAGTGCAATTGCGCAGCCACCGATAAAGAAAAGAGGGCCCCAGGGTTCAGAGGTTTGTTGGTTTAAAAGCGGCTCTTGCAAAGAAGGTTTAGCAGTTAGAATAAACATAAAAGCGAACAGCGCATAGGCGATTTGCAAGATGTGCTTGCTGATGGACAAGGCGAGATATAAATTTTCCCACTCCCCTTGCGGGCAGCATTTTTTTAAAAGGAAACGGAAAGCAAAAAATGGGGGATGGGGAGTGCGGAGCAATTCTTTAGATTTAAACTTCCCCATTTTGAGTAAAGCTGTGCTGCAAGCGGCGAGCGTAGAGGCTCCAAGCAGACAAATAAGGGCCAGTGCGGGAGTTGTGAAAAAAGGGGCGGCTAAGGTCACGAAGGTCTCAAAGATATATTCAAGCGGTTCAATTCACGCATACAACTTTTCTCCTTTTTTCGCATGGTTCTTCTTTCATTTGGCGTTAAATCGTCATAGCCTAGGAGATGAAGAAGGCCGTGAACGACATAAAGAGCGGTCTCTTGGTGAGGGTCCAAGTTTTTTTGTTTTGCATACAAAATAGCAGTTTGAGGGCAAACGAACACTTCGCCCGACAAGGGATCGGATTCTAAAGGAAACGAGATGCAGTCAGTGGGAGAGGGGTCTTGAAAAAAGTCGTCATGCATCTGACTGATCATTTTTTCAGAGACAAAATATATGGAGATCTCTCCGCACTCCGCTTTTTCATGAGAGAGCACAGCGCCTACCAGAGCTTTCACTGCCTTTGCTGGCAGTTTCAGATCTTTTTGCCTATTGAAAACCAGAATGCTCATCGTAGATGGATCCCCGCAGAAATTCTGAGAGGATATTTTGCTTTATGCAGTAGGAGTTTTGGGAAGTCCGGTCACTTGCTTATTTTTGCCGTCGACCCATTTGCCTAGTTTGCGCAGCATATCGATCCGTTCAAAACGTTTCAATACATTGCGTTTGCTTCCGCCTTTATTGCTTTTTCCGTAGCTAGTATGTCTTGTCATGCTATTTAACCAATTTTTGGAATGAAACGAGTTGATGATAATTCAGCTGGCGCTGCGTTTTCGTGCATTCTGAATCCCTCGGAAAGGTTCTCTTTTTTCGGGCCAGTTTTTGCTGAAGGTGCTCTGGGTCTGCGTGGCGATACGTGCCGCTTTTTACCCTGTTTGCTCATGCGGGTCATGGAGGTTCTCCCTTGTCTTTAATAGACTAGAGATCATAGACGAAAACCGAGTAATTGGCAATTTTTCTTTTTTCTCTCACTGGCTCTCGTGTAAATAAAAATTATATTTATTTTCTTTGTTGGTTTAAGTTAATTTGCATTTCATGTATAATTTATGGCAAATGATTATTTATATATGTTTATATCTGGTTTAAAAAATAAATTACAATATACTGTTCATGAATGCTTTTCTGAGTGGGAAAGGTGCTGTTCGAAGATCGAAGCGCTCTTTAGCTCTTGTAGAGACCAGGCTCAATATAAATATCTTGCAAGGCCTATTTACAAGTTCACCGCAACCTACCTCCATCCGACGGCAGCAGTTGGAGTAACTTTTCTGGCTATGGATCTATTGGTCCATCAAATGGCTCCGCAGATGGCCATTTGCGCTTTGGCGAATTTAGAAGAATATCCTAGGGCCTGCCATCTTACCTGGAGGCCTATACTAACATTCATCTGGTCTGCCTTTGCCATTCCAGTCATGTACGCCAAATACAAAAAAAATTAACTATCAAAAAAAATAGGATTCCACAAGGACGGAGTCCTTTGGCAGGGTTTGGGACGGAGTCCCAACTCTACGCTGTGACGGCTTCAATTAAATAATGCGCGTGTTTATACGCATCGAAGCGAAGAGAGGAGAGTTCTTTTTTAGAAGGGGAGGTAAGATCTTCGAAATCGTAGATGAGGCGCAGCGGGCCTTCGAGGAGGAGGGGAGTGGGGCAGAGGTTGAAAGCGGATCTAGCTTGATTGACATTGGTTTTTGACTTTGTGATGGCGATGAGGTCTTTGGTGGTATCGTCGGTAGCGGAGTGGGGGAGGAAGCTTGTTTCGGGGAGTTTCCAGAGGAGATCATCGACGAAGGATTGGGCTTTGGTGTCTTCGACGAAGATGATAAAGGGATCTTTTTTTTCAAAGTGGGTTTGAGCCATTTCGACGAGGCGTTGAAGTTTGAGTTTGGCGTCGCGGACTTGAAAGAAAATGACGCGGGTGGGTAGATCAGAAATGCTCATCAAAAGACTCTTGAACAGGTTCGGAGGCGGGGAGAATCACGCCGCAAGAGACGAGGAATTTGATGGCATCTTCGTTTGTCATGTCGAGGGATTTGACATCTTCCTGAGGGAGGATGAATAAAAATCCTGAAATAGGGTGGGGCGCTGTGGGGGCGAAGACGGAAACAAGGGGAATACCTAGTTTTTCTTCGCACTCGGCCGGAGCGTCGCCTGAGCGGAAGCCGAGACAGTAGTTCGGTTTTTCTGGAAAGGGGACCATGACAGGTTCTTTAAATACTTTTTTTCCATCGGTTGCAAAAAGAGCGGAAAAAACCTCTCGGCATAGTTTGTAAATCCAGCGGACGACGGGAATTTTTTCCATGATGCGATGGATGAGTTTGACAAAACCGTGGATGAAAAACCAGCGGCTGAAAACGCCGAGAAAGAAAATAAGCGTGCAGATCAAGATGAGAGAAAAAATTCTCGAGGCAAAAAGAGTGAGTTCGGCTGGAATCCTGAAAGAGAGCTTGTCTTCAAGGATCGGCAGAAGTTGGCTGACGAGAGAGACGACAGGAGTTGTAAAAAAATCGAGAAGAAAAACGATGAGAATGATCGTTAATACCAGAGGCATTAAGATGATCAGGCCCGTAATAAAATGTTTTTTCATCACACCTCTTTCGCTGAACTAGGTTGAATGGCACCGCACGATACGATGTATTTGATCGCTTCGTCGCTTTTCATGTTAAGGAAAATCAGCTCTTTTACAGGGCAGACTAAGAGATAGCCAGTTGTTGGATTCGGAGTTGTGGGGATGAAGACCGTGACCATTTCAGAGCCGGAGGCTTCTTGGCAGGTGTGGGGCGCTTGCCGTGTGATTAGGCCTAAGCAGTAGCAGGTTTGTGTGGGAAAAGGAATCATGACCACTTGCTTAAACGAATTTTTTTTTGAAGCAAAAAGGGTTAAAATGATGTCTTTTGTCGTTTTGTATACTTTGTTGATGATCGGAATGCGGTAGAGCAGCTTGTCGCTGAGTTTGATCAGCGCATGGAAAAAGAACCAGCGGGCGACAACTCCTAAAAGCAAAATAAATACAAAAATGGTCGCTAGGATGATGCATTGGCTGATGATTTCAACGACTTGCTCTGAGGAAAAAATGGCAAAAGAGGGGATGTTAACGGAAGAGAGCGTATGCGTAACAAAACCTAAAAAAGGATTAGTCAGCAAATGGATCATAAAGATCACGACGGCGACTGTGATGGCAATCGGTAAAAGGGTGGCCAGTCCCGTCAGAAAATATTTTTTCATTTCCCCCCTTTCCTATGTTTTTTCTTTTTCGTTTTTCCTTTTGGCGCTTTTACGGTTGAGACGATAGACCACTCCGTTTGGCGCAAGGTGAGATCTAAGCGATCAAGCCGCACGTGAACAGGTTGTCCTATCGAGTAGATTTCCCCTGTATGAGCGCCTCTAAACTGCATTTTGACTGCATGATATTCGTAAAAATCCTGACCGATCTGAGAGACGTGGAGTGTGCCTTCCAAATCAAAATCGGCCACTTCGAAAAAAATCGCAAAAGGTTTGATCTTGGTCACAATGGCAGAGTAGATGCGGCTTGGATCTTCATCAAAGTAGATTTTAGCCAAGCGAAGCTTTTTTAAAAGAACCACAGAATTTTCTGCGCGGAAAGAAATTCTCTCTTTTTCCGAGCAGGCGGCGGCTACTGCCACTAAATCGGTCCCCTGCGGAAGTTCTTGGAATAAAAGCCGTTGGATGATGAGGTCAGTATAGCGGCGAATGGGGCTAGTAAAATGGCAGTAATGCTCTAGAGCGAGGCCATAGTGTCCTAAATTGTCAGGAGAATAGCAGGCGACTCGCATGCTGCGGATAAAGCTGACGGAAAGCTGCGGGAAAAAGGGGGAATCTTTGGCTTCGGAAAAAATCTTTTGGATGTCTAGGTGGTTCGGTTCTGCCGGCACAGAGAGCCCAAGAGAGCGAGCGAAAGCATAAAATTCCTGAAAGGATTCTGGGTTGGGCTCTTCATGCACCCGGTAGATTAAAGTAAGGCCTCTTCTTGCCAGTTCTAAAGCGACGAGCTCATTTGCTTTTAACATGAACTCTTCGATCATTTGATGCGTGATGTCATATTCGACCCTTTCGAGTCCTTGCGGAACCCCTTTTTCATCGACGATGACCACATTGTCGGCCATGGCAAAATCGATGCTTCCCCGCTCCATTCTTTGCTGTTTGAAAAGGGCGCAAAGCTGCGTCATTCTTTCCAGCAAAGGGGAGTGGATGCTCTTTTTCTTCTTTTGTAAAATTAGAAACGCTTCTTTGTAGGTGAATCTTTTTTTACTTTTAATCACGCCTCTGCAGATTTCGACATGCACGAGTTTTCCCATTTGGTCAAATTCGGCTAGCACAGATTGCGTAAGACGCATGACATTCGGCTTTAAACTGCAGAGTTCATTGGAGAGCTCTTCAGGCAGCATTGGGACGCATCTGCCTGGAAAATACGTAGAGTTGCAGCGTGTAAATGCTGCTTCATCGAGGTGCGTGCCTGGCTTGACGTAATGGGCGACGTCGGCAATGTGAACTCCTAAGTGGAAATGGCCCTTCGAGTCTGTCGTCAAAGAAATAGCATCATCAAAGTCGCGAGCCGTATCGGGATCAATGGTGACAATTTCCCAATCCGTAAAATCTCTTCTCTGCTTGGTTTCTTTGGTCCCAATGCGCTTGCCGTACTGCTTTGCCTCTTTAATGGCTTCCAAAGTAAATTCATGCGGCAGCTCAAATTCTTCAATAGCAGCCCCAATATCAACTGATGGATCCGAGATATGGCCGATGCGGCGGATGGCAGAGGCTTCTACAAGATCTCGCTCATTATGCCATGTTGTGACCAGGCAAATGACCCGATCTCCCTCTTGCAGTGGTAAATCTTTCATCGGCTGTAGAAGAATCGGTTTGTCAGGTCCCATGAGAGGAGAGTAAGCGAGATAGCCGCTTTTCGACTGGCTCGTCACCGTGCAGGCGATATGGGATCTGCTTCTTTTTAAAATCGCTACCACGGTCCCTTCAGGACCTTTGGGGGACACTTCCGATGAGATTTCGATCTCTACAGTGTCTCCGTCGACAGCGCCTTGCATGGCGTGTTTGGGGATGAATACATCGGGACCTAACCCTGTTTTGACGAATCCAAAGCCTTTGATGTGGACGCTGATCGGCCCTGTCGCTAGCTGCTGTTCATGTTTAGGCAGTTGGTAGAGATTTTTTTTACAGATTAGAGTCTTTTCAGCGACGAGTTTATCTAAAATTTCTTCAAATAATTCTCTATGAGCTGGAATGATGCTGAGCTGTTCGGCTAATTCGGAGGCGTCAACCGGGGTGTATCGTTTGCCTGCAATGTACTGCAGAATCGTTTTTTCAAGATTAGATGCGAGCTTGCTTGGTTTATCCTTACCAAAAGAGCTTTTTTTTTTACGGGGCATATGCTTTTTATCATAGGGTTCCTTGTCAAAAAAATCAAGAAGAATATCGGAAGGAAAGGAGTTTTAAGCGGGGAGAAAATCCGCCTTTTCTTACAATTTAAAAAGAAAAGGCGGTTTGAATGAGAACTAAATTTTAACGCTCGATGATAGTCTCGAGACCTTTGGGATGGAGGAAGCCTAGCGTGCACAGGAACAGGTCTCTTAAAATCCGTGGACCTCCCAAACAATCATAAGCTATATGATTCACACTAGAAATATATCCTAAGGTAACGATAGAAGTCGTAGTTGCAAGGGCTCCTATAGCTGTTTGAAGGGTTCGGGCAGCTATTGCGGCAAGAGCGATCCCAGCAAAGCAAATTCTTGAGACGACATGCCTTTTAAGGAAGCGCTCGGAATTTGCTTGTTCATAGGCAAATTTTATCGCCTCGTCTATTTGGGTCGTTGCAGAGTCGACCCAAAGGCTGTTGATATTAGCTGAAGGGTTCAATATTTTTAACGCTTCAAAGTAGAGGCGTCGGAGGATTCCTCCCCCGTCGTAAAGAGCTTCAGAGGCATTTTTCACGGAATGCGAGTGAAGGCCTAAACTAGCAAGCGAGGTAAGAGCATATGAGCTTCCCACAATGAATAAGGCTAAGTTTTTGACCGTTTCATCGATCGCTGAAAGAAAATGATCGGCGCGCGTTCCAATTTGTTTGGCAATGCACTTGTTTACGCTCACTTGACTTTCGTCTGAAATACAGCAAAGCATGCTTGGTCTCCTTTTGTTTGAACCATTGATTTTTTTTGGGCTCAGATTGTAAAGATTTTAAGAATTTAATGTCTAGTTTTTTTTTGAGGTCAATCAATATTCTTCAGCTTTCGGTATAATTCTTGCCTTCTGTATACTGAATGGTTTTTTTAAGGATATTGTTATGCATTTGACAAAAGAGATCTCTGGACTCTCAGAGACGAAACAGTCATTTTATTTTTTTACGCCTGAAGAGAGGTATTGTTTTTCGATGCCTCTTTTTTCCCCCATCCGATCCGGCGAGCAAAAAAGCAAAGCAGCCTCTTTGGCGGGAAGGGTTCAACCTGTTTATTCCGCCGAAATGCAAATGAAGCTGGACCTTTCTCTTGAGATCGTGTGGAAAAATGAGATTCAGCAAAAGCTGCTTTTGAATGACCATGGGCCAAAACCTGTTGGCGCGGAAGAGATCCGCTGTTGGCTCAACAATCCTACTCATGCGTGGAGGATAAGGCAAGTTAAAAGTTTACGATTACGCTATTTTAACTTGGCGGTTTTTCCTCCCGAGATAAGTTGTTTTACCAATCTGGAAGCTCTTGATCTTTCCAATAATCCCTCGATTCGTTTTCTAATGCCGTGGGCGGCCTCATTTCAGCAGCTTAAGCATCTCAACTTGTCCAATTGCGGCTTATCGAATCTTCCTTCGGACGTATTTACACTCACTGATTTGGAGTTTTTAGAGGCTTCTAATAATCAGCTCACCAGTCTTCCGGATGAGATCGGTTCTTTGACCCGGCTGAAGTATCTTTCCTTACATCACAACCCTTTTCGCGCATTATCTCAAAGTTTTAGCCTCTTGGCCTCTTTGAATAACTTAGAACATTTGGATCTTTCAGCATGCGGCTTATCGACCCTCCCTCACACGATTGGATCTTTTGGCCGTCTAGAGCTTTTAGATCTTTCCTTAAACAAACTAAAGGTCGTTCCAGATGGGCTTGCAAATTTAAAAAGATTAAAAGTCCTTCATCTCTATCAAAATCGGTTAGAAAGCCTTCCCAGCGCTCTAGGAAATCTGTCTTGTTTAGAATTATTAGAGCTATCCGATAATCAAATAGACGAAATACCTCCCGCCATTGGCCAGTTGTCTCAGCTGAAATATCTGCATCTTTCCGGCAACCGGCTCCAAGAGCTTCCTGAAGAGACAGGAAAACTCAAAGCTCTTCTTTTTCTCCATTTAGCCCGCAATCAGTTAACCAAAATTCCAGAGATTCTTTCTCAATTGCCTCTTCTATGCAGTCTCAATGTGTCTTGCAATCGTCTGACCGGCATCCCTGAAAAAATCTTAGTTCAGATGAAGAGAATTCCAGACTTTGATCTTTCTTTGCATACTAACCCCATGCTTTTTTTAAGCCGTCCGTCAGATTTATTGCAGCCTTTCTTTGGTGAATATGTAAGCCATGAAGAAATACTGACAAAATACCACGCCTGCTCTGTTTATCATTGCAAATCGCTTTTAGCGGCACTTTGTCAAGAAATTCACTGCGCAACAGACACCGAGATTCTTCAAGAAAAATGCGAGAAACTACCTTCTTATATAAAAAAGCGAATCGACGCATTTCTCAGAGAGCTATCTCATCCTGCTTCTTTCGACATCGATCTTTTGCCGGAAGCGATCATTGCCGCCGTCAGAGAAAAATTTCAAAAACTTTTACCCCAACAAAAACAACTCGTATACAATACCATTTGGAAATTAGCCGGAAGCCCCAAAGGCATCCCCCACCAATGGGGAGCCGCTCATGCAGAAAAAAACATCATCCGCCTGATCGACGCCATGGAGCTGCATCTAGAGTACGGACCCCTTCATCCTTCGTAATGTAAGCCTCAACTTAGGGCTTCGCCCCCTATAGTTTATAGTTTTCTCTGGGTTCTCATCCCGTTTTCTCTAAACCCCTTCGCCTTCCAACGCTTCGCGTTTCCAGTTGATGACTTGCGTTTGATGATCGATCGAGGCGATCGATCATCAAACGCAAGTTTTATAATTCGAGGTGACAAGTGAAATTTTCTTTAAAAGGAAAAGAGCTAGGTTCATAATATCTTTCGACAAAAAAAGGAGTACTAGGACTTTTACGTGCTTGTCTATTAGAAAACCCCGAATGCCTGACTGAATTAGGGTTGACTGTGCCGATGATTAGCGCGATTCTTCGTCAGGCCGCATAGAGATCTATAA
>JAJXYX010000087.1 GCA_021780355.1 bacterium
TTTGATGATCGATCGAGGCGATCGATCATCAAACGCAAGTGATCAACTGGAAACGCGAAGCGTTGGAAGGCGATAGGGACTTAAATCCAAAGAAACTGAAAAGTCGAAGAAAACTATAAACTATAGAAAGGGCTTTCGCCCTTTAGAATCCCACTTTTTTTTGTGAGATGAATTAAGTTTTTTGGCCTAGTACGTAGTGGCTGCTTGTGACGAGTCTTAATCTATCTGCCTCGACGAAGGCTTCTCCGTCTTTGATTAGGCGATCAAACATGGTTTTGAAGTGGGTGGGCAGGAGTTTCCATCGGACGAGCATTTCCACTCCTTTTGTCACGCGGCTAAAAAATTGGTCTGCGTTTTCAATGAGCGGCGCTTGGAGTCCGTCGATACTGGCGTTTTCGTTAGCCAGAAGATGAAATCCTGCTTCTTCTAAACTTCCTGCAAATTCTTCCATAGAGGGCGTGCCAATGGCGCCTACGAGGGGCTTGATGCGGCGCAATAAATCGGCATGATGGGGATTTGACGGATCAAAATCTGGCAGGCGGATCCAATCTAGGCCAGCGAATTTGCCGCCTGGTTTCAAAATCCTTCTAATTTCTTGAAAGAGCTTTTTCAGATCTTTTGAATAGGTGAAAACGCCCACTTCATAAACAGCATCAAATGTGTTGTCTGAGAAAGGCAGCGGCAAATCGTTCAGATCGGCGATTTTAAATTGGCATCGATCAGAAAGGCCGTAACCTTCTATAAATCGATTGGCGCTTTCAATTTGACTGGTATCGATATTCATGCCTGTTACATGTGCATTTGTAAAACTTGCAACATGGCTCGCAATCCTCCCTCTGCCGCAGCCGATATCTAACACTTTAGATCCTTTGCCAATCCCAAGATCTTTGCACATTTTTTGTTCAAACAATTTTTGGTTCGCGCTAAACGACTGAGAAAGATCCATGGCAGCAGGAATATACATTTTTTCCACTTGCCCAATCGCACACAGATGATTGAGAACGCTATACCAATCGATCACGCGCTGCTTGACTGCCTTATAATAATCAGGCCCAAATGATTGGATCAGCTCTTCCTCATTTTTCCAGTCATAATTATACACATCATAAGAATCGACAAACGATTTAACCTTCTCCGGCGGCAATGTATACAACGTCTTTATGGAACGAAGAATTGTTGAAACTCGATAGCACCAATAACGAACTTGTGGCAATAGCATAGATTTTCCCCTTTTTTTCTTATCTATCTACTGCCTTAATTTATCGCAAGGGGCTTCGCCCCAAACCCCACTAAAGGGCTGTCGCCCTTTAGAATCCCCTTTTACTTATTTATAAAAAAATAAAGGGATTCTGTATTTTGTTGATGTATAATAAGGTTGTATCTAGAATTGTTTATTGTTAATTTAAGGAATTATTTTGAAAGACAGTAAATGTTTTTTGTATCAGATTGAAGATTTGGTTTTTTCGTATTCTTTGGGCAGTCAGCAGGTGGAGGCTTTGCGCGGGGTGGATGTGATGATTCCGGCTTCTACGTTAGTGACGATCTCGGGGCCGTCGGGGTCGGGGAAATCGACGCTTTTGAACATTTTGGGGTTGATCGAGCCTGTGCAAGAGGGGCGGGTATTATTTCGCGGTGAAGATATGAAGTGGATGGGGGAAAGAAGAAAGAATTTGATTAGGAAGTTTCAAATCGGGTTTATCTTTCAACAGTTTCATTTGATCCCTGTATTGAGCACCGAAGAGAATGTGAGATATTTTTTGACTCGGCAGGGGCTTTTGAAAGAGGAGGTCAAGGAGAGAGTGGAGAGTTCTTTGCAGGCGGTGGGGCTTTGGGAGCATCGGGTGAAAAAGCCATCGGAGCTGAGTGGCGGACAAAAACAAAGAGTGGCGATTGCGAGAGCGATTGCAAAACAGCCTTGCGTCATCATTGGCGATGAGCCGACAGCGAGTTTGGATCAGAAGACGGGTTATGAGATCATGGAATTATTGACAAGGCTTGTAGAGAAGCAAAAAACATCGATCATTTTGACGACCCACGATCCGATGGTCCAATCTTTTTCTAAGCAAAACATTCATATTCAAGACGGTAGACTATGTGGCTGAGCCTTAGCGTAAAAAATCTGTTCCGCAATTTTAGAAGAACTGTGGCCATTTTGTGTACCATTGCGCTCGGGACAGGCGCTCTTTTTTCCTTTGATGGATTTATCCATGGCGTGTTGGAAGAGCTTCGCTACACCACGATCCATGCGAATTATGGATTTGGACAGATTCATACAAGAGGTTATCGGGGCAATGTATTTGAAGAGCCGACGAAGCATTGGATAAGCCATGGGCAGCCTTTGCAGGATTTTCTCTATGAGATCGACGGCGTGGAGTATGTCTTTCCGAGAGTGGGATTTTCGGCGCTTTTAAAGCATGGCAATATCACAGTGGGCGGAGCTGGACAGGGCGTTCATGCCGAAGAAGAGGCAAAGTTTTTTCATACTCTCAATATTGAAGAGGGGGAGGCATTGACCGTTGAATCGAATGGGATGGTGTTGGGGCATGGACTAGCCCGGGCGCTTAAGTTAAAACCAGGGGATGAGGTCATGGTCATTGCCACTTCGACAAAGGGCGTGATCAATAAAGATAAGTTTGTGGTCACGGGGATTTTTTATACGGGCTCTGTTCATTTCGACAGCCGCGCATTTCGCATCCAGTTGCCGGCCGCGCAAAAACTACTTAAAACTTCTCGAATTGAATCGATTTCTCTTGGTCTCAGAGACCTTTCCGACTGGGATTTTGTTGAAAGCCAAGTAGAGGCTTATTTTCCAGATCTTGAAGCCACACCCTTCCACGTGCTCGATAAAATCAACTACCAACATTCCGTCGACTGGCTCAAAGCGCAGTTCAATGTCGTGCAGATCATCATCTTGTCGATTGTCTTACTCGGCATTTTTAACAGCCTTTCAGCTTCGATTTTAGAAAGAAAGCAAGAGATTGGCAATTTAAGAGCCAACGGCGAGTCTGTTTTTCAAGTGATGCGGCTGATTATAACAGAGGGTTTTTTATTAGCTGTTTTCGGCAGCCTATTGGGCTCGGCCACTGCTTATTCTCTTTTGATGCTCTTTGTGAATAAAGGGCTTTTGATGCCGCCAGGTCCCGGTCAAACCCGGCAATTTCTAGTCACGTTCTCATTTACTTGGTCGATGGTGTTTTTCTCTCTTCTTCTCAGCAGCATTGCAGCCATTTTTGCCTCGTTTCTCGCCGGCATTAAAGTAGCTAAGATGTCGATTGCAAAATCATTGAGAGCGCATTAGGCAGGTCCTCATAGAAAAGAATTTTGCCCGCCCTGTCAATGTGTTCTTGCAATGAATTGTTTGTAATTCGTTGATAATCAATAACATCAAACAAATATGGTGTGGAGAGCTCTTCTAGCTCGGCTTGAACCTTGCCGGAAATATCAGATTCACTGTTTGTGATTATAGCAAGATCTATATCGGATCCAGGGGATTCTCGACTCATAGCTCTAGAGCCATAGATATATACTTTTATAATTTGAGAATGGTTAGAAAAGTAATTTTGGAGTAGTTCTAAAACGGGGAGAGGAAGTCCAAACATCAGAAATTCCCGCTAGAAAAACTGCAAGAGCTTTATTTCTAGATGGTTTTGCCGATAAGAATACAGTTCCTGTCGCCGCCTTGCGAGGCAGATTGCAGCACCTTAAAAATTTTCTGAACAACAAAA
>JAJXYX010000069.1 GCA_021780355.1 bacterium
ATCATCAAACGCAAGTGATCAACTGGAAACGCGAAGCGTTGGAAGGCGATAGGGACTTAAATCCAAAGAAACTGAAAAGTCGAAGAAAACTATAAACTATAGAAGGACTTCGTCCTTAACAACCTATCAAAGGGCTGGCGCCCTTTGGAATCCCCTTTGTTTTTTTGATATAAATATTGTAGGAAAAGAGACATTTGAACTATTATATGGGGGATAGGGGTATTAATTTTCCTATAGAGAGAGATTATGAAACAGGATTTAATTTTTTGTTTATATGGCGAGAGTTTTTCTCGAGCCCAAGTGTCTTCGTCTACTCTTCTTTCCCATTCTCATCATCACCATCATCATTGCTAATATTTTTCCATTGATTAACTGAATTTTTTTCAGTTAGCTGCGCTTTTTCAGGCGCACTATTGATTTGTTTTTTTTAAATATTTCAAAAAACAAAAGGGATTCCAAAGGGCGATAGCCCTTTGGCGGGTTTAAGGGCGGAGCCCTTTAAAAAAATCATGTACTATATTTTGAAGAAGGGATGTTCATTATGAAAAGATTGAATAAATTATTCAGCTTGCTGCTTTGTTTAGGCGGAAGCTTAGCGGCGGGTGAGATGAAAGAGCCTGCTGAAACATTTGTTGTGGGAACGACGTCGGGGTACGCTCCTTATGTCAGTTTGAACAGCGAAGGGGAGTATGAGGGGTTTGATATTGATTTATCGAAGCTGGTTGCGGACAAGCTGGGGAAAAGGCTTGTGATTAAGGATCTGGGAAGCATGCCGAGTTTGATGATAGGGCTGAAGCAGAAAAAGATCGATGCGATTATTTGGGCGGTTTCGATTACTGAAGAGAGGCAAAAGCAAATCGAGATGATTTACTATCAAGGCGAGAAGGTTACAAGCATGCCGCTTTTATTTTGGGGCAAGGTACCGGACAATATTCAAAAGATTGAAGATTTGCAAAATGATCCAAAAAAGATCATTTGCGTTGAGGCGGGCACATATCAAGAGCAGGTGATGAGATCATATCCTAAGCTGGCTTTGAAAAACGTCGATAAGATTACCGATGCGATCATGGAGATCAAGTTTGGAAAATCTTTAGCAGCGGCGATTGATCATTCCTTGGTTTCTTTTGCAAAGCAGCAAAATCCTGAGGTGAAGGTTTTTTACTTTTCTTTACCTCCCAGCCAGCAGTGCTTGGGCAATGGGATTTGCGTGAATAAAGGGAATGCAAAGCTTATCTCCGAGGTAAAACAAGCCGTTGAGGAGTTGAGCGCAGAGGGGAAGATTTTGGAGTTAGAAAAAAAATGGAAGATGGAGACGTAATGTTATGGATAAGGATAGTTATATCTCCCTTCTTACAAGGTCTTTGCCCCTTTTATTCAAAGGGGCTGCTATGACTGTGCAGATTCTCATCTCTGCAGTGGGACTTAGTTTGCTATTGGGGTTAGTGTTTGGCCTGCTTTCTTGCAGCAAGCTAAGAATCCCCATATTGTCGCAGGCGGTAGAATCTTTGACATTCGTGCTGCGGGCTATCCCATTTTTTGTTCAGCTGCTTTTGGTCTATTTTGTGCTGCCCGATCTTTTCGGGATCAATCTGGAGCCTTTTTCAGCCTCTGTCATTGCCTTGGGACTTTGTTCCTCTGGCTACATAGCTCAAATCGTACGGGGCGGGCTTAATTCAATACCGCCAATCCAATGGGAAAGCGCATTTTCTTTAGGATTTAATCAGCTGCAAAGCCTTTGCTATATTATTTTGCCGCAAGTAGGACGCAACATTCTTCCCATGTTGAATAACGAGTTCGACTCGCTATTAAAAAGCACGTCGATCGTCTCTTCCATAGGAATGTTGGAACTGACTCGGATCGGGATGAATCTTGTGTCGAGAGAGATGCAGCCTGTCGCCATTTATTTGACAGTGGCTCTTTTTTACCTTGGTCTATCGGCTTGTCTCAATCTCATCATGAGAGCCTTTGAAAGGAGATTTACTTATGTTAAAAATTAACAATCTCTCCTGCTCAAAGGGAGAGCAAAAAATCCTCAAAGAATTATCGCTGTCTATTTTTCAAAATAGAGCCACATTATTACTTGGCAAAAGCGGCTCGGGAAAAACAACTTTATTGCGCTGCATAGCTCAATTAGAGACTCGCTACCAGGGAGAAATCTCTTATCAAGCTCAATCTATCCACCAACTATCGCCCCGAGAGCGGAGCAAAATCATAGGCTTCATCTCCCAATCCTTTCCCTTGTTTCCTCACATGAACGTATTGGACAATTGCGCTAAAGCGCCTAAAATCCTTCTCAACATGTCCAAACAAGATGCCTACGCCAAAGTAAGAGAAATCCTGCGCCTTCTAGACATAGAAAAACTAGCTTTATCCATGCCGCATCAACTTTCAGGAGGACAGCAGCAAAGAGCCGCCATTGCAAGAGCTCTCGTGCTCAAGCCTTCCTTTCTACTATTCGACGAGCCCACCTCCGCCCTAGATCCAGAAAATACAAAGAGGTTTATGCAAATCATTAACAACCTTTTAACCAGAGGAACAGGCGTAATCATCGCAAGCCATGATCTAAAACTAGCCTCTCAACTCCTCGATGCCGCCTATTTTTTAGAAGAAGGCAAATTCGTTGAAAGCTACGATGCAAAAGCCAAAGAGCCTTTACCTAGAGAGGGAAAGATTCATCGCTTTCTATCAATGAATGAGTATGCAAACATATAATGCTGTCAGCTTAAAAGGGCTCCGCCCTTCAACCCGCCAAAGGGCTGGCGCCCTCTGGACTCCCTTTTATTTTTATATATAAATAAAAGGGGTTCCAAGGGGACTCATCCCCTTGGCGGGTTGAAGGGCGGAGCCCTTTTCGTAACGTTTGAGGTGATGATGCAGATTGTATTTTTGTTTTATGACGGGATGACGGCTCAAGTGGCCCAGTTTTTGCAGCTTGGGATAGAATACGATCCTGATTCTCTTTTTGATGCGGGCTCTTCTCAAAAGGGCGATCCAAGGATTCGAGATATTTTGTCGAATCGTATAAGAACTTCGTTTGAAGGTGTGAATAGAAGTTGTTAGCTTGATGAAGAAATGTTTTGTTTTTCTCTTGGCGATGGCTCTTTTCAGTGGGTTGGAGGCGAAAAGGCATGCTGACGGGCCGTGTGGAGCTGGCTCGGCTAGGGTGTTTTCCTCTTTGGTCCAATGGCTTTTGCCTAAAGAGCCTATCCTGTTAGAGCAAGTTGTTTCCTGCTCTTCTGAGGTGGATTTATCTTTCGCCTCGGCATGTGGAGCAATTGTTTTCAATCATTCAGGAACTTATAAAATTGTTTGGCACGGGGAAAGGCGCGTCTCATTGTATCCTACTTGGACGTTAGGCGTTTCCTTGGATGGCACGATTCTTTTGGGAAGCGTCTATGGCCCTCGCGAATTTTGTACGCCGAGCGAGACATTTGAAGGATCGTTAGTTTTGAGGATTAACGCAGGGCAAACTCTTTATTTTATCAATGCTTCGCCCCATCCCGTTGAACTAGTTCCAGGTAAAGGCGCCATACCATGGCTTGTAGCTTCTTTTGCTGTCTCAATTACTTTATTTGAACCTATTTGCGCTCAATGTGATTAAAAATTTTAGTACTAGGAGAACTCTCAATGCTGTCAACTTAAGGATCAACACACCCGCGGCATAGAGAAAAATCGCTTTGGTTGCCCCAACCCATCTCGCGAAAAA
>JAJXYX010000052.1 GCA_021780355.1 bacterium
TAAAAAAGAAAAGGGAGTCCAGAGGGCGTCAGCCCTTTGGCGGGGTGTGGGGCGGAGCCCCGCGCGTGGAGATTCTTGTTCTAAATCCGTTTTCCTCGTATCCTCGTTTCAGTGCTTATTACTTATGGATGATGTCATGACGGGGTTGTTTTCTTTTTTGGATTGGCGGCGCAAAGCGCGTGGGGCTTTTGTGCAGGGGGCTTTTTGGATGAGCTGTTTTGCTTTTGCAGATGAGTCGATCGATGTAGCTCAGGTTCTTCAGCCTCCTCCGATGATGGATTTGCATTCGGGCCTTCAGAAGGCGATGGAGTTGGAAGATTTTTGGTCGGTGATCGACTATGCGGAAGCGATTGCCCGTTATTATCCAGATAGTCTTTTTGCCCATGAAGCGGCCTATCAGTGCGGCGAGACCTATTTTAAGATGGGCCAGTATGAGCTGGCCAATGCAGCTTTTAGTAAATATTTGAACCAGCCGGGGACGATTAAACATTTTGAAGAGGTGATCCATTATAAATTTACAATGGCGGAACTGTTTCGAAATGGACTGAAAATGCGGCTTTTTGATTCTCATAAACTGCCCAGATGGGCGCCTTCTGAAGAGGGGGCAATTGCTCTTTATGATGAGGTGATTACGACGGTGCCTCATGAGGAAATCGCGGCCCAGTCTTTGTGGGGCAAGGGGAAATTGCAGGTCGTTTTGGAAGATTTTAAAGATAGTATTGATACGTTCCAAACGCTGATCCGTAGATTCCCTAAACATGATTTGGCGGTTCAAGCTTATTTAGAGATTAATCAAACGTATTTGCAGCAGTGCAAAACTGAGCATTTGGATCTTGATTTGCTGGATCTTGCGGAAATGAATTTCCGTAAATTCCAGTTGGCATTTCCTCGGGAGCCTCGCTTGGAAACCGCTGAAAAAGCTTTGACGGATATGCAGCAACTGTATGCTAATAATTTGTTAGAAACAGGCCGCTACTACGAGAAAGTGAAAAAGATTCCTGCAAGCATTATTTATTACAATAAAGTCGTTTCCAAATATCCTGATACTGAGGCAGCTGAGCAAGCTCAGAAAAAACTAGCACAGCTGCAGCCGAATGGGAACGTCTAAATTTATCTTGCCTATTGGATGTTTGCTCATGTTAACAGGCTGCGGCTATCGCTGGCAGCCGAATGGTTTTGAAGCTTTTCATCCATCTATGACCGTTCCTTTTATTAAGGGGGATGAAGATGGCCTTTTTACCAATGAAGTCACAAGAGCGCTCGCTTCTTCGGGGTGGGCTGATATTCGACTCCATGGAGGCGACTTTCGTTTGGAAATTTCGATGCTTCATGACGGAAAAGAAATTTTAGGATTTCGAAAAGACCGTCAAAAAGTGAATGGAAAAACGAAAAGAAATATGTTTGCTTGCGAAGCGAGGAAGATCGTATCGGTAGAAGCGACCCTTTTTAGGGGCGATGGCGATGAGGTGGTATTGGGACCTTATATTCTTGAGGCTGACGCTGATTTTGATTATGTCGATGGAGATTCTTATCAAGATTTGATGTTCGTCGACCCTGCTGGAGTTTCCCAGGCGGTGCTTCCCTTCTCTTTAGGGCAGCTGGAGCCTTATGAGGCGGCGCTGGACGCTTCTATGCGTCTTTTATATTCTCGGCTTGCGCAAAAAATCGTTGATGTGATTTCTTCACAGTACAGATAAGTAGAGTGCTCCTTTGGACAAACATAAAATTTTTTATGCCCAATTAGATCTTCTTCACCCTATGCTTAGCTGGATTCGCGGCGCTTTTAAAGAAGCGGGATTCGATGAATCGACAGTTCGCAAATTAGAACTTGCGATGGAAGAGGCTCTCGTAAATATTATCCATCATGCTTACCATGATAAGCCGGGGGATATCGATGTGAAGATCACCTCTGTGCCAGGGCAAAGCATTACAGTCATCTTGAAAGACGAAGGCCCTCCTTTTAATCCTTTGGAGGAAAAAAAAGAGGCTATTGATCCTTCCACCCCTTTAGAAGAGATTGAAGAAGGGGGGCTTGGCATTTTGTTCATGAAAAAATACATGGACAACATTTCTTATCAAAGGCAAGGCTCTAATAATATTTTAGTCTTAACAAAAAATCTTCACTGATTTTTTTCAATCGAGGTCAATGTCGCTTCAGTTTCCAACATATCGAGTAAATAGTGTTGCAACACTCTAAGGACGTAGCGCGGCGTATTGTAGACCCCTGCAGTCGTGAATACGATTTCAAGATGCGCTTCTTCTGGGTAATTCAGCGCAATCAATACATTGGTCATCGGGATCTGTTCATCCATTTTTGGAATGATCCAAACGATGAATTGATCGTTGAATAAGGTCACTTTTTCTGCAGATTCAATAACATGGAAATATTGTGTGAGATCATCTGAATCGGACATATCATTTTGCATAGAATGTAAAAGCCCCAGCTCGTGCAGCGTGTGCAAATCAATATGCACCACCCCATCGTGAACCCAGTTAGGCAAATTGCCAATGAACTGTTTGTACGTTTGTTCAATTTGTATAGGATCGAGCATATAACCTCCGCCAACACACCGTAGCCTCATTTTATGAGGTTTTTTTAGAACTGTCAAGTACTTGTTTTTGTTTTCTTTCTCCTCTATATTGTAACTCGTTGGGTATATACTGATATGGGGTGAGGTCTTTTATGCGCATTTTCCTTTGGATCTTACCTCTTTATTCTCTTTATGCTGGACAGCTGCAAGTTGAGCTGTCGGCCCGCTCTGCGATTTTAATGAACGCTGATACAGGGGTGATTTTATTCGAAAAGCAGGCGTATCTTCCTGCTTATCCGGCAAGTACAACAAAGATTGGGACGGCTTTATTTGCTTTGGATGGAAAAGAGGCGGACCTGAGCCAAAGCGTGTTGATTTCTGAAGAAGCTTTAAAGATGAAACATCCTTCGATGGGGGGCTGCCTTCCTCATTGGTTGGAAGCGGACGGGACGATGATGGGGCTGCGCAAAGGGGAGATTTTGCCCTTGGACGCGTTGCTTCATGGTATGATGATGGTTTCCGGCAATGATGCGGCCAATGCCATTGCTGAAACGCTGTCGGGGTCAGTTCCTGCCTTTATGAGCGAAATGAATAGTTATTTAAGTCATTTAGGTTGTCAAAAAACAACTTATCGAAATCCCCATGGCCTTCATCATCCGGAACATGTGACTACGGCTTATGATTTGGCTTTGATGATGAAAAGAGGTCTTGCGATTCCTAAATTTCGAGACTTGATTTCGAAAATTTCTTATCATCGTCCGAAAAGCAACAAAAGTCCTAAGGCTGAGTTAGTTACATTTAATCAGCTCCTCAAGCCTGGTAAACACCACTATGCAAAATCCATAGGGGGGAAGACTGGGTATCATTCGCAGTCGATGGCGACATTGACGGCTGCAGCTCACCATCAAGGACGCACACTGATCGCAGTCGTTTTGGGCTGCTCTAAAATATCGCGCTACGAAGATGCAAAGCGTCTGTTCGAAGCGGCCTTTCAAGAAGAATTGGTGTATCGGGAGCTAGTGGCTCAGGATCAACTTTTTTCCCATGAAATCGAAGGGGCGGAAGCTACGTTAATTGCTTACGCGCCAAAGCCTGTCGGCTTTTCTTATTTTCCCTCAGAAGAACCTCATTGCCGCGCATTTATCCATTGGGCTGAGTTGGAGCTTCCCATTCAACGAGGGCAAGCAGTGGGAGAATTGAGAATCATTGATCAAACGGGCCGGACCCTGGTGGAAACACCTTTGGAAGCCAAGCAAGAACTGAAGGGAACTTGGCTAACGAGGATAAAGCGGCAAGGCTTTCGTTTTTTGAATCTCTTTAAATAGCGCTCGCCATTGTTGGAGGCTTAGCGTTTCCGGCCTTGCTGTGATTGACGCTTTAGCTAGTTCAAGCGCTTTTTTAATGTGTTCTTGGGAAGTGAGTTTTTTAAGAGAAGAGGTGATCATTTTGCGTCTTTGTTGAAAAGCGGTGCGCACAAGAGTGAAAAATTCCTTGGGGTCTTTCTCTGAGTAAAAGTTTAGGGAAAGAACAGTCGAATCGACGCTGGGGCTTGGATAAAAACAGGTGCGCGATACGGGAAAAAAGCCTTTGATTTCTCCGTGGGATTGGACAAAAACAGAAATCGAGCCGCATTGTTTCGATCCAGGTTTTGCAATCAGGCGGTCGGCGAGCTCTTTTTGCACCATAAAAGTAAAGGAGACGAACGACCCTTCGCAAATCCTCTCTAAAATCGGCGTTGTGATGCTATAGGGAAGATTGCCGATGACTTTCCAAGGACCTTTTTCTAGAAGAGTCCAATCGAATGACAAAATGTCCGCTTCTATGACGGTTAACTTTCCATTTTGCAGCCGCTCTAGCTCTTTGGCAAAAACAGAATCTTTTTCGATGGCGGTAACAGACGCTCCTTCTGCTAAAAGAGCCGCTGTTAAAGCCCCTGGGCCTGGCCCAATTTCCAGCACCCGATCGCCTGGCTGGATATCAGCTAGCTCGAGGGTTTTACGGACGATATTAGGGTCGATGAGAAAATTTTGTGATAAACTCTTTTTGGGGCGGACGCCAATGCTTTCTAAAAAGGGGAGCAATTGAGAAAGCTGGGCTACTGTCATCGGAGGGAAAAGGGATTTAAAGTGTCAGGTAGAGATTCTTGCAGATGGCTTGCATCATAACCGTAATGTTTTCTCAGCTTCATGATGTAGCGGTCGCTTTCGGCGGCAATCGCTTTTTGAATGAGCTCTCCTTTGAGCTTATGGGAAAGTTCTTCAAAGGGAGGGGGCGGAAAATCCTTTTTTTGGCTGAGATAAAAAATACGGGCAATCGTTTTGTTTTCAGCTCGGCTGAATTGTGTGACGGGCTCTCCGTATTGCTTTTCTTCTAGGTTCGATAGAGCGCTTCGATGAGCTTCTGAAAGTTTTAAATGATTGGAGGTATATTCTGGAGACACGGCAACAGAGCAGCCTTTGTAAGCTTCTGCCATCTCTTTTAACTCGGCCTGCATCTCTTCGGGCGTTTGCGAGCATTTTGTTAATCTTTCGTGGATGTTTTTGGCGAGTTCGTCGATCTGCCCGGGTTCGTTTGCTCGGATGGACACCACTCGGTAGGTCCACTCTTGATACGGGGGATTTTCTTTGAGGTAGCGTCTGTATTCTTGCCGAATATCTTGCGGAGTAACATTCTGAAGAGCTTTGGAGTGGATAAAATACCACATCATGCGCTGCACGATCATTTCATTGCGGGTTAATTTCCAGGCCTCATCGTAAGAAATGCCTACTTTATCCAGGGTGATCATTACATTCGGACCAAAGCGGTTTTCTAGTTCTTCACGCACCTCCCCATCGGTGACTTTGATCTCCCGGTCTTCTGCATCGGCGAGCATCAATTCGTGATCAATGAGTTCTAGGCACGCATGGCGCCAGCTATTTTGGTAAAATTGAAACCGAGCTGCTGTCGAGTCAATCAGTTGGGGATAAGATTGGTGAAAAGCGACATCTAGCTTTTTTCTAACGTCTAAAATCGATAGAGTTGTCCCGTTGACCTGAGTGAGGATGGTGTTTTGCGTGACGATTTTTTGATTTCCTTCAAAAGAGGGCAGCGGCTTCGGAACGGGAGCTGCAAAACAAACGGAAGATAAACATAAGGCAAAGAATATTTTTTTCATGGGGTCGCTTCGATTTCTTGTTCAGGATAACAAAACATTTGTTTTTTTTGAATCATCTTCGGAAGACCATGGCGAAAAAGCCATCCATGCACCCTTCGCTAGGAAGAATAGACAGGGGGGGGCCTTCTGGCTGAAGGCTGTAGTGAAATTGGAAAAAATCTGTCTGCCGCTCGTTTTCTTCAGGGAGAATGCTGCATGTGGCATAGACGATCCGGCCGCCTGGTCGGACATACTGAAGAGCTTTGGCAAAAATTTCTCTTTGTTCTTTGAGGATGCGCTCTAAGAAAAGGGCGTCGATTTTTTCTTTCATTTCAGGATGTCTGCGGAGAGTTCCTGTCCCGCTGCAGGGAACGTCGGCAAGGACCCAGTCCATTTTTCCTTTGAGCTGAGGAAGTTTTTTATGGTCGGGAGGAAGAAATTGGGCATTTTGCACGCCAGCTCTTTTGAGCCTTTGTTTCGCTTGAAGAAGAGCCGACGAACGGACGTCATGGAGGTAGATCTGTCCTTTTCCTTGCATAGCTGGAGCAAAAGCTAACGTCTTGCCTCCTGATCCGCTGCAGTAGTCGAGAATATGCTGGCCGCTTTGGGCTGCTACTAAAGAGGCGACGAGCTGGCTTCCTTCATCTTGCATTTCAAAAAGGCCCTCTTTAAATTCAGGGAGAGCGAAGAGGGGCTCTCTTTTAGAAAAAACAATCCCGTCCGGAACATGGGCCGAAGGGGCGGCTGCAAATTTTCCTTCCCATTTTTTTAAAAGCTCTTCGCGACAGATTTTTAACCGGTTTGCGCGAATAGCAATGGGAGCCGAAGTGAGAAAAATTTTACAAAAAGAGCGCGCAGCATCCAACCCATAGGCCTCTTGCAGCTTTTCAAAAAGAAATTCTGTCGTAGCCAAGCGGAGCGGTTCAGGAATTGAAGGGTTGGCGAGAACGATGGGCCAGTTGAGCTGCTGAAAGGTTTTTAATCTTTGAAGCGAAGAGCTTCCTTCGGGGCACAGATGGTCTAAGAGGCCTTTCCAGCGGGCCAGGCCGTAAATCGTTTCTCCAATGGGCCGGCGGTCGTGCGATCCAATACTTTTATTTTGACGAAAGTATTCGCTTAAGGCTAAATCGAGGGGTTTCCCTGGTTGGGCGCTTTGCCGAGCCAAAAAAGTGATAATATGATGGCTGCAGAATGGAAGTTTCATGGTGACGACCATTTTAAGCATTTATCCTCTTCGAATCTAGTAAAATATTGCATGATCTGAGATTTTAAAAAGAAAAGAGGGATTTTCATGAAAGTGCTTCGGATGTGTTCTATCGTCCTAGTTCGATTTATTTTAAGTTCTATTTTCCTGGTTTCCTCTATGATGAAGATGTTTCATTGGCAAGAAACAGAGCATATGCTCTTAGGGATGTTGAGCGACTGGCAAAACTACGTGAGTTTTTCCGAGGAATTTTCCTCTTTTTTTGGAGCGCTAACTCCTTGGACCTCTGTCATTTTGTTAGTAGCTACCTTGATGGAGCTCGGCGGGGGATTGCTCGTCCTTTTAGGGATACGGGAAAAGCTCGGCGCTGGTCTTTTGCTTTTATTTTTGCTTCCGACAACTCTTTTGTTTCACCAGTTTTGGTTTATTGAGGGAGGGGCTAGGGAGCTTCAAACGATTATGTTTTTAAAAAATTTAGCTATCATGGGAGGGTTGATTATGGTGATGCTTCATGGCGCTCAGGCCAGCCCCCAGGATGAACAAAGCCACTCTTCGTTCATGTAAATCATGTTTTGGTTGTACCTTATTTTAAGTTTTTTGATTGTAGCTCTTGGCCAGCCTGCCCGCATGCCGATTTTGGGCCTTTTTGCGGCGGCTTTAGGCTTTGCTCTTTTTTGGCGTTCGATGCTCTATTTACACAAACGCTCTTCTCGATTTTTTTTAGCCCTTGTTTGGTTTTTTGGAGTGCAAACGATCCAGCTTTCCTGGATGGCAACGACGCAGTATATGGGGCCTTTGATCTTAGTTGTTTATTTGCTGCTTTGCCTAGGCCTGGGGTTGCAGTTTGCTTTGCTCTCTTTAGCGGTCCGAACCTTTTTATCCTGGCATCGAAAACTGGCTTTAGCCGGGCTGTGGGTTTTTTTTGAATGGAGCCGCCTTTATATCTGTTCGGGATTTACCTGGAATCCTGCCGGACTTTTTTTGGCCGGATCTACTTACACGCTTCAGATGGCCTCTTTTTTAGGGATCTACGGTCTTTCTTTTTGGGTTATGTGGGTGAATTTGTCGGCGCTTTCTGCTCTTTTTGCTTATAGAGACTGGAAAAGGGTAGGAACGTTTGTTCTTTTGGCCTTTTTGCCTTATTTTGGAGGCGCTCTTTATTTGCATCATTTGGATACAAAGCCGTCTTCATTTTTGCGCGCTCTTTTGGTGCAAACGGCTTTGCTGCCAGAGCAAAAAGATTATGACGTGAATCAGCCGGATTCCTTTATTCCTCTTGCCGTTCAGTGGGAAACGATTTTAGACAGCATAGAAGCCGCATTAAGAGCTCAGCCGGGACCCATCGATTTGATTGTGTTGCCGGAGGGGGCCATATCTTATGGAGCTTACCGTTACCAATATGATATGCGGGTGATTGAAAAAATTTGGGAGCGTCATTTTGGGTTGGAGGCTGTTGCTGATTTGCCAGATTTGCAGGCGCCTCAGGCCCGGCTTGAAAGGGGGCGCTGGAAAGTGACCAACGCCTATTGGGCCCAGGCCCTCGCTTCTTATTACAAAACCGATCTTGTCATTGGATTGGACGATGAGCAGTATAACGCAGCTTTTATCTTTCGTCCGGAGCCCTCTTCCTCTATGCGTTATGAAAAAAGAATTTTAGTGCCAGTTTCAGAGTATATTCCTTTCGGCGGTCTGCGCATAGTCTCTGATTTTATTGCCGATCAATTTGATATTAGGCAGTCCTTTTCCGCCGGAACTAAAGCGAAGCTTTTTTTGGCAAAAATTCCTTTTTCTGTTTCGATTTGCTATGAGGAAACTTATGGCAAATTTTCTCGCGAAGGAAGGCTTGAAGGAGCTGAGCTTTTTGTAAATATTACCAATGACGCTTGGTTTCCCTCTTCGTCGCTCGCTCAGCAGCATTTTGATCACGGCATCATTCGATCCGTGGAAAATGGGGTTCCCGTTCTTAGAGCCTGTAACACGGGCATTACTGGGGGAGTGGATCGTTTTGGCCGAATTCTTCGGCTTTTGCCTCCTAGCGAAGATAAGTCTGGAGCCTTAATTGTCCAGGTTCCGATAGGTTCTCACTCGACTCTTTACACTTTGTGGGGAGATGCTGCCATTTTGTGGATCAGCGGGTTTTTTGTTCTGTTAAGTTTTGTTTTGACCTTCCATTCCCGCCTTTCAAAGACGCCCCCGCATAATTAAAGATTGCCCTAAATTTGTCTGCTCGGCTACCTTTTTCTGTTAATGAACAGCTTGTTTCTTATGTCTCAAATTGTCAAAAACTGTTGGATTGAGTTTACCTCAGAGGTGAATGTTGCTTGAATCAAAGCTTTATGAAAGAACAGTCCAGCGCAGAATTGCAATTTCCGGAATAGGCTTGTTTACAGGGCAGGAGGTCCATTTGACCTTTTCTCCGGCAGCTCCCGGAACGGGGATTCTTTTTCGAAGAATGGATTTACCTCATTGTCCTGAAATCCCCGCTGTTTTGTCAAAAGTGATCTCCTCTCCCCGTTGCACGACGCTCGCTACGGAACATGCCAGCATTCAGATGGTAGAGCACGTCCTCTCGGCTGTGTATGCTCTCGGAGTGGATAATTTGCTGATCGAAGTCGCAGGCCCCGAGATCCCTTCAGGCGATGGCAGTTCGCTTCTTTTTGTTCACGCTTTAGAGCAAGCCGGCATTGTAGAGCAGTCTTCCCAGCGGAAAGGGTTGAAAATTCAGGCTCCCATCTCTTGGTCCGAGGGGAGTGTCCATCTAGTGGCTTTGCCAGCTGATGAGTTTCGGGTGAGTTTTACTTTACATTATCCTCAGTCGAAACTGATTGGATCCCAATTTTATTCTTTTGTTGTGAATGAAAAGCAGTATAAAGAAGAGATCGCTCCCTGCCGCACGTTTTCTCTTTACGAAGAGATCGCCCCTTTTATAGCGAAAGGCTTATTGAAAGGGGGCGGCCTCGACAACGCTCTTGTCATTAAAGAAGATCGGGTGATGAATCCGGAAGGAGCTCGATTCCCTGATGAAATGGTGCGGCATAAAGTTCTTGATTTGATCGGCGATTTAGCTCTGATCGGCTCCCCTATAGCGGGACATGTGATTGCCCTTCGCTCCGGGCATGCGAGCCATATCGCATTTGCTAAACAGCTCGTTTTGGCCGGCTCTCAGCGCGAAGAGAGCCTTGAAGTTTTTTCTCATTCTTATGTTTTGGAGAATTGTTAATGGCAGAATTATCTGGTGGGTCTAGCAGGCCAGTTGTGTTGAGCGCAAAAGAAATTCAAAATATCTTGCCTCATCGTTATCCTTTTTTACTTGTCGATCGAATTATCTATATGAATTTGGAAGATAATGAAATTATTGGATTGAAAAATGTGACGGTCAACGAGCCCTTTTTTCAAGGCCATTTTCCTGGCGCGCCTATTATGCCGGGCGTTTTGCTTTTAGAGGCTTTGGCCCAAGCGGGCGGGGTGCTCGTCCACCAAAAAGGCTATGATAAAAAAATTGCTGTGCTGCTCAACGTGGCGGCGGCTAAATTCCGTAAACCTGTTCTTCCTGGAGATGTGCTGCATCTTCACGCCAAAGGATTGCACATCAGCGGCAATGGAGGCAAGGTACGCGCAAAAGCCACAGTCGGCGAGCAAGTAGTAGTAGAGGCTGAACTGAGCTTCGCATTAGTGAATAAAGAACAACTTTGAATGGAATCGCATGTCTAAGAGTAAATCCTCGAATATCCATCCCCTTGCCTTTGTAGAGCCCGGAGCCGTTATTGGTGAAAATGTCACCGTGGAGCCGTTTGCTGTTGTAAAAAGTACTGTGACGCTGGCTGACAATGTGGTGATCAAATCCCACGCCTATATCGACGGATACACGACGATCGGCGAAGGAACTATCATCTATCCGAGCGCGAGCATAGGAACGAAAACACAAGATTTAAAATTTCGCGGAGAAAAAACATTTGTCAAAATTGGCAAACGCTGTGAAATTCGGGAATTTGTGACGATCAATTCTTCCTGCCAAGAAAACTCGGTTGTTTCGATCGGCGATGATTGTTTAATCATGGCCTATTGTCATGTGGCCCATAACTGTGAAATCGGTAACCGCGTGATTATGTCAAATAGCGCCATGCTTGCAGGTCATGTGACCGTTGAGGATTACGCAATCATCGGCGGAATGACCCCGATTCATCAATTTTCCCGTATCGGCAGCTACGCGATGGTCGGGGGCTTTTCTCGAGTGCCTCGGGATATTCCCCCGTACACTGTGGGAGGAGGCTTTCCTTACAAATTCGGCGGCGTGAATATTGTGGGATTAAAAAGACATCGCTTCCCTCTTGAAGTAAGAGCCTCTTTGAGCAAAGCATTTAAAATTACCTATCGGCTAGGCCTTCGTCTTGAAGATGCGATCCGCGTCATCGAGCAAGAGGTTGAGCCTCATAAAGAAGTTCAGCACTGGATCGAGTTTTGCCGCACCTCTAAAAGAGGTCTCGTAGGCCTTCAGGGCGTGACAAAACGCTCCTCGGATGAAGGAGAAGAGGGCGAAGAAGATTTCGATAACGAATGAAAATTATTTTCTTTGGCACTCCCTATTTTGCTGCAGAGGCGCTTCGCTATTTACTTGGAGCTGGCATTTCGATTGCGGCCATTGTCACTCAGCCGGATCGGCCCAAAGGGCGTTCCGGAGCGCCAACCCCATCTCCCGTTAAACAGATTGCGCTTGAAGCAGGTTTAGATGTCATGCAGCCAGAAAAAGCCTCGCAAGCAGATTTTTTAGCCTCTCTCGCCTCGTATCGAGCCGATTTGTATGTAGTGGTCGCTTTTGGCCAAATCTTGCCGCAATCCTTGTTAGATATCCCGCCTCTTGGCTGTATCAATGTGCATGCAAGCCTTTTGCCTGCTTATCGAGGAGCAGCTCCTATGCAACGCTCTTTGATGGATGGGGTGAAGGAGACGGGCGTGTGCGTGCAAAAAATGGTTAAGCAGCTCGACGCCGGCGATGTGATTGCCGAGAGAAAAATAGATGTCCCTTTAGACATGACCTTTGGCGAACTGCAAACGGCTCTTTGCCGCCTATCCCAAGACCTTCTTCTTTCAGTGATCCGCCAATACGCCAATGGAGTCCCGCTTGCTTCCAAGCAAGATCCCAGTCTTGTTAGTTTCGCTCCTAAGATCACGACGGAAGAATGTCAAATCGACTGGTCTTTGCCGGCCGCCTCTTTGCATCATCGAGTGCGAGCTCTCTCTCCGCGGCCTGGGGCTTGGTGCTGGGTACAGATTGAGGGGGAAAAGAAGAGATTAAAAATTTTACGCTCCCACCCTCTTGCAGATTGCGGCCAGCCGGGGCAATTTACTGCGGCTCGAACGGCAGTTTTTTGCAGCGAAGGAGCTCTTCAGCTTCTTGAAGTGCAGCCGGATGGGAAAAAAGCGATGAAGGCTTCCGACTGGCTTCGCGGGCTAAAAGCTGCGCCTATCTTTAGGGTATAACGTAACTTTTTCAGGATTCCTCTTTTGCGTAAATCAAACAATGTGCTATCGTGCTCACCGTTCTTAAACAAGCAGTTGATGTAAACTTAACATAAGTAAGGTGATGAAATGACAGTGAAAGCGGTAGGCCCGAATGCAAATCTTTTGAATTTAACCCCTAAGTATATAGGGATCAAAGCCCATGAAGATGGGAATCATCTTGAGCGCGTAGATTTGATCAAAAGAAAAAAGTCTTTGCTCGAAAAGGTGGGCGTGGTCGTTAAAGATCCAGGTGCCAGCGATTCAATTTTTAAATTGATTGTGCAGACGATGGCTCTTTTGCAAGAAGTTAAACCTTCAGCCGTAGCAGGAAAAGTGGGAAGTCTTTTTGGAAAAGGTCGAGCGGCCACAGCGCCATTTTATCTTTTGAAAACCATCACGGATGCAGTGCATTTAAATTATCAAGATTGTAAGAGCAATGGAAGAAAGATAGTCAAAACCTGGCTTGAGCTGATTGATGCGGCCTCTGTGAACTGGAACATCTGGTCTTCTTTGCTGCTTGAAAGATCAGATAAGATCGTAGGCGACATAGGTACGTTTGCTGGTTTGGGTAAAGATATGCTCGAGTTGGTCGATTTGGGCGTTGGAGTTCATGAGACGAATCAAAGTATTTCTGTAAATTCTGCAGAAGGTAACCCCCTCGTCATGACCCGCTTGAAAGAAGAGCGAGGCATTCAATGGGCGAAGATCGCAGCCGTTGTAGCTTCCTTCGCTGTCGGCGTGTTTGCTGCTTTGAGCTTGGTTTTCGGCATTTCCGTAGTTCCTGCGGTTGCCTTGCTGACGATCGCTCTCCTGGGCACTGCGATTAAAGTCGGAACGACTTTCTATGAAAAGACGCGAGAGATGGATCTTTATGACGCTCTAGAGCTCGTCTAATTTTTAATTGAAGGGGAGGTTTTCTCTCTTGTTCAGAGGCTGCTTACGAATCTCGGTTTGTATGCAGTCTTTTTTTTAAGTTACGCAAAATGTCTATTATGTCTCGCCCTTCTCTCAATTTTTCTGAATGGTTTGTGGTAAGTTTTTTTCTTGCTCTGCTTGTGACTCTTGTCATTGTGAGCAAAGTTTCTAGCTGGAAAGCAAAAAATGATTTACTGAAGATGAGGCCGGTAGAAACGGTCCGCATAGAAGTCTCCGGAGAGGTGTTTCGTCCCGGCGTTTATGAGCTGCGAGCAGGAAGCTTATGCGGAGAAGTTCTTGAGAGAGCACGGCCTAAACGGTTTGCAGATTTATCCAAGCTCGATGTAAAAGCCGTTTCTCCTCAATCTCTTCATATTCCCCGCCTTCAAATGCTTCGTGTTTTTGTGAGGGGAGATGGCGTCGAGCCGTGCGAGCTTTTAGTCCCTGTCGGCGCTCGCATTTCTGACCTCAAATCAAAAATTTTACTTCGGAAAGAGGGAAACTCTACAGTCTTCCGCAGTCGGAAAATGCTCTCTGATCAAGAGGTGATTTTTGTCGGAAAAAGAAAATAAATTGCACTTAAGTGCGTAATCTCTTATTATCCTCTCGGATATACGATTGTCCTCGTTCGGAAAAGGGTAACCCTCGAGAACGACCCCAGTTATACCCCCTCTCGGCTAAAAAATGTTTAGCCTGATGTTCAGGTATACGCATGCCACCCTTCAAGCCAATGAAAAAGCTTGGCGGGTTAAGCGCGATGAAGAGAGAAAATTCTTGAGCGAAATGCTTGAAATAGGTATTCTCTCACCTTTATCATTTTCGATCGACCATATATGTTGATCGTGCGTTTAACCTTTTCGGTGCGTGACGAATGGACTGCGTATCCGAATGAACTACTGAGATGAAAAAGGAAAACCTATGTCGCTGACATTCATTGGCCAGAAAAAAGGGATGGCTCAAGTCTTCGATCAAGATGGAAAGCTTGTGGTGTGCACAGTGATTTTGGCTGAGCCAAATACTGTTGTGCAAATCAAGCGCAAAGAGTCTGATGGATACAATGCGATCAAGTTGGGCGGTCTGCGTATGACGAAGCCTCAAGCGGATCGAGCAAAGAAGCCTCACTTAGGTCAATTTGCTAAATCGCAAATTGAACCTTGCCGCGTTCTAAGAGAATCGCGAATGGAAAACGTTGAACAATATCAAGTAGGCCAGCAGATTGATGCGGGGCTATTTGCAGATATGAAATTTGTTGATGTAGAAGGTGTGTCGAAAGGAAAAGGATTTCAGGGTGTGATGAAGCTGCACGGTTTTGCCGGCGGTCCAGCTGCCCACGGTTCTGGTTTCCATCGTCACGCGGGATCTACTGGGATGAGATCTACTCCAGGACGCTGCTTTCCAAACGGAAAGAGAGCTTCTCGGATGGGTGGCGATCGTCAGACGGTCCAAAACTTGAGAGTCGTTGCTGTTAAAGGAAATCTTCTTCTCGTAGAAGGAGCGGTTCCTGGAGCCCGCAGCGGTATCGTTTACATTAGCCAAGCAAAGAAGCGCGGATAAAGGAGTAGACTGTGGCAACGCTTAAAAAATTTGACCTGTCAGGAAAAGAGATTGGAACGATTCAAATCGATGACGCTCTTCTTGACGTATCTGCTCATTCGCAAATGATTAAAGACTATATTGTGGCTATCCGCAATAACGGTCGGCAATGGTCCGCTTCGACAAAAGGTCGTAGCGAAATCAATCGAACAGGGAAGAAGCCTCACCCTCAAAAAGGACAAGGGCGCTCTCGTCAGGGCTGTTTAGCTGCTCCTCAATATAAAGGGGGCGGAGTCGTGTTCGGTCCAAGACCTAAGTTCGATCAGCATGTGCGAATCAACAAAAAAGAACGTAGAGCTGCGATTCGATTTATCATTGCAGAAAAGATTAAAGAAAACCAAGTTAAGGTTCTCTCTCATGAAGAGATGAAAGAGCCGAAGACAAAAATGTTGGTCAACTTTTTTGATAAATCAGAAATCGGTGGACGAAGAACTTTGGTTCTCGGTGAGAGTGGAAGCGCGCTGATTCACGAGTCTCTTGTGAAAAGTTTGCGTAATATCCCCAAGAAAGAATACATGGTCGTTCCTCAAGTGAACGGGTATGAATTAGTGCGCTGTCAAGAATTAGTTGTTCTCGATTCAGCGTTAGATGAACTTCTGTCGATGTTAGGTTAGGCGAAAACATGAAGAATCCATATGAAATTGTGAAAGGACGCCGGGTAACTGAAAAGTCTCGTGTATTGGAAAACCTCCAATACGCAAAGAGCAACCCATCGGTAAGCCGTTGCGAATCCCCGAAGGCAGTGTTTGATGTCCATCCTGATGCGAATAAAACGCAGATTGCTTGGGCTGTCGAGCAAATTTACGCTGAAAAGAAAATTAAAGTTGTCTCTGTGAACACCGTCAATATCGGCTCGAAACAACGTCGAGTCAGAGGCCGTTTAGGTAGGACCTCCGCTTTTAAAAAAGCGATTGTCACTCTTAGACCTGGCGACGCAATCGACGAGAAAGTGTAAGGAATTAGCTATGCCGAAGACATTTCGACCTGTAACACCTGGCCAAAGAAAGTTGGTTCAGCCGACTTTTCATGAGCTTTCCCCCTCTGCCAAGGCAGCTCCTAAATCATTGATGGAGCCAAAGCCGAAGAAGAGCGGACGAAACCATAATGGCCACATCACCTGCCGCCACAAGGGCGGAGGTCATAAAAAAATGTATCGATTGATCGACTTTAAGCGAGATAAAGAAAATATCCCAGCTAAAGTGGCATCGATCGAGTATGATCCTAATCGCTCAGCTCACATCGCTCTTCTTAATTATCGCGATGGAGAGAAGCGGTTTATTTTGGCCCCTCAAGGTTTAAAGGTGGGTGCTAGCGTTTCTACTAGCGATGAGCCTCCTTTTCAAGTGGGCTGCTGCATGCGGCTTAAATTTATGCCGCTCGGCTCTGTGATCCATAATATTGAGTTGAAACCAGGAAAGGGAGGACAGCTCGTCCGCTCCGCAGGTTTATTTGCTCAATTGCTGGCTCGCAGCAATGGCTATGCTACAGTCCGTATGCCTTCAGGAGAGGTGCGGATGATTAATGAAAATTGCCGGGCTACATTTGGCACGGTATCGAACTCCGAGCATAATCTTCGTGTGATTGGCAAGGCTGGACGCTCCCGTTGGTTGGGCATCCGTCCTACAGTCCGCGGTATCGCGATGAATCCAGTTGACCACCCGATGGGCGGTGGCGAAGGTCGAGGCAAGGGGAATATTCCTCAGTCTCCTTGGGCGCAGTTTGCGAAAGGTTACCGTACGCGTTCGAATAAGAAATCGAGAAAATGGGTTGTAAAGGAACGAAGGTAATTTCATGGGAAGATCTTTAAAGAAAGGCCCTTTTGTCGACCACCATTTAATGGCAAAAATCGACAAGCACAATAAAGAGGGTTCAAAAAAAGTCATCAAGACTTGGTCGCGACGTTCCATGATCATACCTGACATGGTTGGACACAGCTTTGATGTACACAATGGCAAAAAGTTTATTACGGTCTACGTTTCTGAAAATATGGTCGGTCATCGGTTGGGAGAGTTTTCTCCAACAAGAACGTTCAAAGGCCATCCTAAGAAGTCGACTTCAACGCAAGCTTCGTCTGGAGGATCATAATGGAATTAGCTAAAGCAATCACAAAGTATGTGAGAATATCTCCACGCAAAGCGCGCTATGCAGCAGACCTCATCCGAGGATTGTCCGTTGAGAAAGCGGCTATTCAATTGCAATACTCTGCACTTCGCGGCGGAAGATTGCTGAAAAAGACATTGGACAGCGCAGTGGCGAACGCAGAAACGCAAATGAACGCTCGAAGAGAGTCATTGAAAATACATGAAGTGCGCGTAGATCCAGGTCCGATTTTGCGCAGAGCAAAACCGAGAAGCAAAGGATCGTCAGTGCCTGTAAATAAAAGGACAAGCCACTTTACGATCGTCCTTACGACGGGAGATAATTAAGTATGGGACAAAAAGTTTCACCGATTGGATTTCGTTTAGTACGCCGTAAAAAATGGCTTTCCACCTGGTTTGCCAACAAACAAGAGTTTGGAACGGTCATAGGCGAAGATAAAAAAATTCGAGATTATTTAGCGACAAAGCCAGCTTGCCAGGGAGCGTCCCGCTTCCAGATTAAGCGGATGAGCGGAAAGATCGAAGTGACGATTCAGACTGCGAGACCAGGTCTCGTAATCGGTAAAAAAGGCGCTGAGATTGATGTGTTGAAAAATGAACTTCGTCATTTAACTGGCAAAGAAGTCTGGATAGAAGTCGAAGAGATTAAGCGTCCTGACCTCGATGCAAAATTAGTTGCTGACGGTATTGCGAAGCAGCTCGAAAGACGAGTGCCTTTCCGAAGAATTTTGAAAAAAGCGATGCAGACATCGATGGATGCAGGCGCCGCTGGAATTAAAGTTCAAGTTTCCGGCCGAATTGGCGGAGCGGAAATCGCACGCGTTGAATGGTACAAGGAAGGGCGAATTCCGCTCCACACCTTGCGCGCTGATATTGATTGGGCTTATGGACGTGCAGAGACGACTTATGGTTCTATTGGCGTAAAAGTATGGATTAATCGCGGAGAGGACGTCATTGTCGCTCCTAAACCTGCATCATCTGGGGGTTAATCATTATGGCACTAAGTCCAAAGCGTACAAAGTTTAGAAAACAGCAAAAAGGTAAAATGACCGGTCTTTCAAAGGCAGGGAATTTTATCGAGTTTGGCGAATATGGAATGCAGACGCTCGATCGCGGCTGGATTACAGCGCAGCAAATTGAGGCGTGCCGGGTAACCATTAGCCGCCACTTTAGCCGAAAAGGGCAAGTCTGGATCCGAATTTTTCCAGATAAACCCGTATCGAAAAAACCTGCTGAAACTCGAATGGGTAAAGGTAAAGGAGCTCCAGATCATTATGTGGCAGTTATCCGGCCTGGACGCGTTCTGTTTGAAGTGGGTGGCGTGACTCGCGAGGAAGCTCAGCAAGCTTTGCGTCTCGCTGCAGCAAAATTGCCGATTAAAACGAAGTTTGTTGATCGAGTGGAGAGAGTATAATATGGCAAAACAAAATGAGATGAAAGATCTATCCATCGATGAGTTAAAAGCGAAAGCGAGCGAACTTGATCGGGAAGTTTTTGAGTTGCGCAATGAGTTGGCATTCAATCGAAAAATTGAAAAACCTCATTTGATCAAAGCAAAAAAAAGAGAAAAAGCTCGTATATTAACGATTTTGACCCAAAAACAAGCGGTGGTCGCATGAGCAATATGATAAGAGGAAAGCGTAAAGAAAACATTGGTGTAGTCATCTCCAATAAAATGGATAAGACGGTCACTGTACGCGTAACACGAAAAATGAAACATCCAAAATATGGAAAGATCATTGAACGTGCACAGAAATTTTACGCCCATGATGATCAGAACGCTGTCCAAATTGGTCAGAAGGTTCGCATCGTGGAAACAAGACCGATCTCTAAGTTGAAAAGATGGCGTGTAGTCGAGGTACTTTAATATGATTCAACAAGAAACTGATTTAGAAGTAGCTGACAATACTGGCGCCAAGCGAGTGCGCTGCTTCAAAGTTCTTGGCGGTACGCGTAAAAGATATGCCCGAGTCGGAGACATTATTGTCTGTTCGATTAAAGAGGCAGATCCCAAAGGCGCTGTTAAGAAAGGGGATGTTGTCAAAGCTGTTGTCGTAAGGACAAAAAGCTATATCCGACGACCCGATGGATCGATGCTCCGCTTCTATGATAATAGCTGCGTGATTATTGATGATAAAAATAACCCTAAAGGAACTCGTATTTTTGGACCCATTGCTCGTGAAGTTCGCGATGGTGGATTTGTGAAAATCAGTTCGCTCGCACCTGAAGTAATATAAGAAGAGGGAACAATGAGCAAATGGATTCGTAGAGGCGATCAAGTCGTTGTGGTTGCCGGTAACGATAAAGGGAAATCCGGCGAAGTCATAGGCAGGACCGGAGACCGCGTGTTGGTTCAAGGAGTAAATATAAGAAAAAAACATTTACGTCCTACTCAACAAACGCAAGGCGGACGGATTATTGAGATGGAAGTTCCCATCCATATTTCCAATGTAAGCCTTTGCACAAAAGAGGGTACTCCTTTTCGTGTAAAAGTTAAAGTTCAGCCAAACGGCGCTCGGGATCTTGTGTATCAAGAGGCTGGTAAAGAGGTTGTCTATCGGTCGGTCAAAAAGCCGGCATAGAATTGAGGAGAACATGTCTAAATTAAAACAAAAATTTACAGAAGTCATCGTCCCTGCTATGCTAGAGCGGCATCCTGACAGAAATGCGATGGAGACGCCATCTTTAAAAAAGATCGTGATCAGCATGGGACTCGCCGATGCATTAAAAGATAAAAACGCGCTGCAAGAGCATAGCGATGAATTGGGATTGATCAGCGGTCAAAAACCCATTGTCACCCGCTCGAAAAAAGCGATTTCGAATTTTAAGCTCCGTGAAAATCAGCCGATTGGTTTGATGGTCACGCTGCGTGGCAAGAGAATGTACGATTTTTTAGATCGTTTCATTCATATCTCCTCTCCTCGAATTCGCGACTTTCGCGGGTTCAATAAGAAAGGGGATGGACGCGGGAATTATAATTTTGGGATTTCTGATCAACAGATTTTCCCTGAGGTCAACCTAGATAAAGTGAAGAGAACGCAAGGGATGAATATCACGATTGTCACATCAGCTAAAACTGATGAAGACTGCATCGAGCTTCTGACTTTGCTGGGCTTCCCCTTTAAGTAAGACGGAGAAAAAACATGGCATTTAATGATCCTATTGCAGAGCTGTTGACGAAAATCCGCAATGCTAAAGGCGCTCAACACAGATATGTCGATCTAAATTACAGTAAAATGAAGATCAAATTGCTTGAAATCATGAAAAATCATGGTTTCATTGAAAATTTCTTGGTGAACGAAGAATTGCGAAAAGTGAGAGTCTTCTTGCGTTATAATCGAAATCGCGAATCTGTGTTGACAGGCTTAAAGCGCGAATCGACATGCGGTCTGAGACGTTATATCGGTTATCAAGAGATCCCTCGCGTGTTCAACGGAATGGGACTTGCGATTTTGTCGACCTCTAAAGGGGTAGTTGACGGTGAAACAGCACGCAACTTGAAGGTTGGCGGCGAGCTCATCTGCACGATTTGGTAAGGATAAAGGTAAAGACAATGTCAAGACTAGGAAAAACACCCATCGCGATACCGAAAGGCGTTGAATTGAAATCAGGCTCAGACGGGCATCTTCATTTTAAAGGGCCGAAAGGTACCTTAGAGATGAAGCTACCAGCAGGCTTGAGCATTAAGGTTTCAGGTTCTGAGGCTCTTTTAGAAAGAGATGAAGCTCTTCAGCCAGAAAAAGCGATGCATGGATTATTCCGTTCCTTAGTGAGGAACCATATCATTGGGGTTTCGGAAGGATTTGAGGTAAAGCTCACTTTGATCGGCGTCGGTTATCGAGCAGCAGTTCAAGGAAATAAATTAGATCTCTCTTTAGGCTATTCGCATCCTACGAGCATAGAGATTCCTAAATCGATTCAAATTACTATCGAAAAGGGTACTTCTATTTCCATTAAAGGTGCAGATAAGAGAGAAGTAGGGCAATTTGCAGCTTCAGTACGAGCGATGAAACCGCCAGAGCCTTATAAAGGAAAAGGCGTTCGCTACGAAAACGAATTCGTTCGTAAGAAAGAAGGCAAAGCCGCTAAAGGAAAAGCGTAATTAAAAAGGTCAGCAATGGATAACTCACTGAAAAGGCGTAAAAAGGCTCGCGCCTCACGCGTCATGCGTGTTCGAAAAACGCTGAGAGGGAGTTCGGATAAACCACGTCTCTCTGTATTTAAGAGCAATCAGCATATCTATGCGCAGCTCATTGATGATGAAAAAGGGATTACTTTAGCAGGAGCAGGCACGCTCTCTAAGGAAAATAAAAATACCTCGTTTCAGCGCAAATCGAAAGAGGCAGCGCGTCAAATCGGTGTGCAAATTGCAGAGATGGCGAAGGCCAAACAAGTTACAACAGTTGTCTTTGATCGAGGCCGATCAAAATTCCACGGAGTCGTCGCTGAGCTGGCCCAAGCCGCTCGCGAAGCCGGATTGCAATTTTAAAGGTAGGAACTGAACATGGCAAAGCAACCAGAGAAAAAGCGCCAGGAAGATTTCGGCACTGAATTTGAAGAAAAAGTTCTCTACATCAATCGCTGCTCCAAAGTGGTGAAAGGTGGACGGAAATTTAGTTTTTCTGCGCTGATTCTAGTAGGCGATGGACAAGGGCATGTGGGGTATGGGTTTGCGAAAGCGAACGAAGTATCTGATGCGATCCGCAAGGGATCGGAAGCTGCCCGCAAAAATATTATGACGATCGAGATGGAAGGCGAGACAATCCCTCACGAGATTTATGTCGAGTGGGACGGCGCTAAACTTCTGTTGAAACCAGCTCCTGAAGGAACTGGGGTTGTCGCAGGATCGAAAGTGCGTTCCGTATTGGTGTTAGGCGGAGTGAAAAATGTGATCGCGAAGAGTTTAGGCTCGAGCAATCCATTGAATCAAGTGAAAGCGACATTTAAAGCGATTCACGAACTCAGAAATCGAGAGAAAGTTCTTTCGGAACGAAGAGGAGCGTAACATGTTGACATTATCAGAATTGCAAAACACTTCCCGACCCAAGAAAAAAGTTCAGCGAGTAGGTCGAGGTATTGGATCCGGCCGAGGCAAAACTTCAGGACGCGGTGAAAAAGGCGATGGCTCGAGATCAGGCTATAAAAGACGTTATGGATACGAAGGGGGACAAGTACCTCTTTATCGTAAATTGCCAGTCCGAGGATTTACTCGGGGACGATTTGACAAGCCTTCCCAAGCGATCACTTTAGCCCTCATTGAAGCTTATTTTGAAGATGGTGAAGTCGTCAATAAAGAAACGTTGAGAGACAAGGGATTGATCCACAGACGCCTTCCTTCAGGCATCAAAATTCTCTCAAATGGCGAATTGACGAAGAAAGTGACCATTGAAGCGCAGGCGATTTCGCAAGCAGCTTTACAAAAATTGGAAGAAAAAAAGATATCGTTTACCCTAGTAGAATAACATTGGACAACCCATGATCGAACCGATCAAACGTGTATTTGGCATTCCGGAGTTAAAGGCAAAAATCTTTTTTACTTTGGTATTGCTAGCAGTTTGTCGAATTGGGGCTTATATCCCAGTTCCAGGCATTAATGCAGATGCTGCCATCAGCTTGTTTAAATTTGCCACAGGGGGAGGTCAAAACCTTTTCCAATTAGTGGATATTTTCTCTGGCGGAGCCTTTGCGAAGATGACGTTATTGGCGCTTGGGGTCATGCCTTATATTTCGGCTTCGATCATCATGCAAGTCTTGATTGCTCTCATTCCCTCTCTGCAGAGGGAAATTAGAGAGAGTCCTGATCAAGGTAGGCGCAAGCTGTCCAAATGGACTCGCTGCGCCACTTTGCTGCTTGCTTTGTCCCAATCTGGATTTCTTGCAAAATATGCGATGACGGTCAACCGATCAAGTCCAGGGATTGTCGTATCTGAACTGTTAGACGTTCAGCTGTTCGGCGTGTCTTGGCTTTTCTACGTTACTGTTATGTTTTCGATGACGACAGGGACTTTGCTCCTTATGTGGATTGGAGAACAGATCACAGAGAAAGGAATTGGCAACGGGATCAGCTTGATTATTGCGGTTGGCATCCTTTCTTCTTTCCCAAGCACAATAGGAACGATTATTCAGCAGTTGAATTTGGGATCGCAAGAAGCAGGGCAACTGAATTTTATCACTCTTTTAGTCTTGTGCGCTCTTTTCGTTCTCATTACAGTAGGGACAATTTTGGTGATTCAGGGGCAAAGGCGCATTCCGCTTCAATACGCCCGACGAATCGTAGGACGTCATGAAGTGCAAGGTGGAACGTCCCATATCCCTTTAAAGGTAAACTATGCAGGTGTGATTCCTGTGATCTTTGCAAGCACATTTTTGATGTTCCCTGCAACGATCGGTCAATTTTTAGGCAAAGGCACTTGGTTTGGACAGTTTTCCAACTATCTACTCCCTGGGTCTTGGGTATACACTTCTCTTTACGTAGTGTTTATTCTCTTCTTCACCTACTTTTGGACGGCTACTCAATTTAAACCTGAGCAAATAGCTTCCGATATGAAGAAGAACGGTGCGTTTATCCCAGGCATTCGCCAAGGCAAGCCGACTCAAGATTTTCTCGAGTCGACCATGAGCCGCATTACGCTGGCAGGGGCTGTTTTCTTGGCGATTATCGCGATTTTGCCGACCCTTGTGGGAAGGCTGATGGGCGTGGACGCAAATATTAGCCAATTTTTTGGAGGAACTTCCCTCCTGATCTTGGTCGGGGTGATTTTAGATACGACCAAACAAGTTGAGTCTCATTTACTTATGAAGCGCTACGATGGCTTCATGACGAAAGGTAGGCTCCGAGGGCGATAAGCCGTTGTGAATTAAATGGTTCGTGTGGTATTTTAGACTGAAAAAAATGAAAGGTATAGCATCATGGCTAGAGTCATAGGGATAGATATTCCAGACAATAAGCGATTAGAAATAAGCCTAACTTATATTTACGGGATTGGCAGAAAGCTATCGAACGAAATTATTGATAAGCTGGGATTAAATAAAAATATGCGTACTCGTGAAATGAACGAAGATCAGATCGCGAAGTTGAACGCAGTTTTGCAATCTGAGTATACGGTTGAGGGAGATCTTCGCCGTCAAATTCAAAACAACATTAAGCGATTGATCGGTATTCATTGTTATCGCGGTCAGCGTCATCGCTTGGGATTGCCAGTTCGCGGTCAAAGAACTCGAACGAATTCCCGTACGCGCAAGGGTAAGAGAAAAACCGTTGCCAACAAGAAAATCTAAAGGATAGGAGATTTGACACTTGGCTAAGCAAGAACAGAAAGCGCCCCCAAAAAAAGCAGGCGTGCGCGTTAAAAAGAAAATGCAACGCACCGTTCCGACAGGAATTGCCTACGTAAAGGCGACATTTAACAATACTATTATTTCGATTACAGACTTGGCCGGAAACGTGATTTCATGGTCTTCAGCTGGAAAGGCGAATTTTTCGGGATCTCGAAAATCTTCAGCTTTTGCTGCTACAGTAGCGGCTCAAAACGCAGCCAAAGAAGCGATGTCTGTAGGAATGAGAGAATGTGAAGTCAATTTAAACGGTCCTGGCGCTGGACGCGAGTCCGCAGTCCGAGGATTGCAGAGCGCAGGGATGTCGATCACTGTGATTCACGATAAGACTCCTGTGCCGCACAATGGTTGCAGACCGCGTAAGAGAAGACGCGTATAATAAAGTTTGATGAGAGGAGACCTAACATGCCCGTAAAGTATGGCAAATTTGAAATGCCAGACAAAATCAAGTTAGACGAAGCGAGTCAGACAAATACGTTTGCCCGTTTCGTGATAGAACCTTTTGAACGAGGGTTTGGCCATACAGTTGGCAACGCATTGAGAAGGATCATGTTGGCCTCCTTAGAGGCTCCTGCAATTCTCTCTGTTCGTATCGAAGGAGTCCCCCATGAGTACATGGCGGTAGAAGGAATTATTCAAGATATGACCCACATTATCTTGAATTTTAAAGGGGCTCTGCTCCGCAAGGTGATTCTAAGCGAAGACGCTCATCCCCGCGACATTAGAACTGTTACGAAGATGCTCGAAATTACCGATGAGATGTTAGAAAAATGCGGCGGAGCTTATAAAGTCACATTGAAAGATCTGCTTAGCTATTCCGATTTTGATATTGTCAATCCGGATCATCATTTGTTTACTGTCACTAAGCCGATGGTAAAACGAGTGGATCTGCGTATTGGTTCAGATCGCGGCTACGTTCCTTCAGAGCGCCACGTATTTGAACGCCAAGTGGATGAAATCGTCATCGACTCTTGCTTTTCTCCAGTTCGCCTGGTGAACTACTACGTAGAAAATACGCGGGTAGGACAAGATACTGACTTTGATCGATTGATCCTAGAAATTACAACAGATGGAAGAGTATCTCCAGTTGAAGCTCTCACGTTTGCTGCGCAAATTGGTATTTTGCATTTTCAAGTATTCGATCTTGTTAAAACGCACATGGTGTATTTTGATAAGGGCGAAGCTCAAAGCAACCGAGATCGCGATGAGATCCTGCAGAAATTGGCGCTTCGCATCAATGAAATTGAGCTATCGGTTCGCTCCACGAACTGCTTAGCGAATGCAAATATTGATACGATTGGCGAGCTCGTTGTGATGCCTGAGTCGGAAATGCTCCGATTCCGTAATTTTGGTAAAAAATCTTTGACAGAGATTAAGCAAAAGCTCGATGAGCTGGGACTTTCTTTGGGCATGGATCTAGCCAGATTCGGAATTAATCGCGATAACATCAAGACGATTATTCAAAACTACAATTTAGAAAAATTAGGTAACGTAGAAGTATGAGACACGGAAAACATACATTTAAAGTTGGCCGAACAGGGTCTCATCGCCGCTGTATGCTGGCCAATATGTTAAAATCTTTGATCGAAAACGATCGGATTGAGACAACGGTCGTGAAAGCGAAAGAACTTCGCCGTCATGCAGATCGTTTAATTACCATGGCTAAAAAAGATACTTTGGCGGCTCGTAGAAATGCGATTGCAGAGCTTATGGTCTCTTTTAACCCTCTGACTGCGAAAGAAGCGAGAGCGGCTAAAAAAGGGGATAGGAGCTCTTATTCCAGAGATCGTTTAGTGATCGACAAACTCTTTGGCGAACTCAAAAATCGATTCACGACGCGCCAAGGCGGCTATACTCGCATTATTCGTGCAGGCGATCGCGTAGGCGATAATGCTCCCACATGCTATATCGAGTATCTTCAGTAATTGAGCCTCTTAAAAGTCTCTTTTAGAGGTTGGTTTTAAACCACTTGCGTAGATTGTTTCTATGTAAGTGGTTTTTTTGTTTTTAGGGATCAGTATTGCTTTACAGGAGCTCAAAAATCAGGTACACTACTTTTTTTTGGAGTTCGAGTTATGGTCAAACGAATTGCGATTAACGGGTTTGGTCGAATAGGACGGCTTGTTTTACGTAGATCGCTCCAACATACAGATATTCAAGTTGTAGCTATTAATGATTTAGTTCCAGCGGACAACTTAGCCTATCTTTTTAAGCATGACACAGTGCATGGGACCTACCCTAAATCTGTCCGCTCTGAAGAGGGAAAATTGTTTGTTGATGGCCATGAAATTGTGGTCACTGCTGAGAAAGAGCCCTCCCTTCTTCCTTGGGAGAAGCTCAAGATTGATTATGTAGTGGAGTCTACGGGGCGCTATACGAATCGCGAAGGGGCTGCCAAGCATTTGGTCGCAGGCGCGAAACGTGTGCTCATTTCAGCGCCCGGCAAAGACGGGATTCCCACCTATGTGATGGGGGTCAATCACACCCAATTCAATCCGAAGACAGATGATATTTTGTGTAATGCATCTTGTACGACGAATTGTTTGGCTCCTTTATGTAAAGTTTTATTAGACCATTTTGGGATTGAAGAAGGTCTGATGACCACCGTTCATTCTCTTACAGCCAGCCAGCCTTCAGTGGATGGTCCATCTCATAAAGATTGGCGAGGGGGGAGAGCGGCGAGTCTCAATATTATCCCATCATCTACGGGAGCCGCGAAAGCGGTGACCCTTTGTTTGCCTGAGTTAAAAGGCAAGCTAACGGGCATGGCGTTTCGGGTCCCTACTCCAGATGTGTCGGTTGTCGATTTAACCGTAAGGTTGGATCGAGATACATCTTATGAGGAAATTAACGAGGCCATGGATGCTGCAGCAAACACAAATCTGAAAGGCATTCTGGCAACGACGAATGAGCAGCTAGTCTCTTCCGACTTTATCGGCAGCACGTATTCTTGCGTCTACGATAAGTTGGCAGGGATCGCTCTCAACAGTCGTTTTTATAAATTAATTGCTTGGTACGACAATGAACTGGGGTATTCCCAGCGAGTAGTCGACCTATTGGAGTACATGGCTTCGAAAGACAAATTTTGACCGCTTGCCATGCGCTCTGCATCACCAACCCTTTAAATAACGGAATATGTAGTGAATTTTACCCGAGAACCTATTATAGAGACGGTCATTACGCCGCGCGACGGATGCAAATTAGTCATCCGAAGCAGCAAAGGCAATGGCCAAGAAGATTATTTTGTCGACGCTGTTGAAGTCGTGTCATTTGGACACTCATTTTTTTTTCGCTCCCTAGAGAGGCCGAAATCATTTTTAGTTCCCATGAGCGACTATGAAGTTTTAGAACTTAAAGAAACGCGCATGGTGCTAAAAAACGCCTCTCCAGAAAGGGCGATTAAGATTGGCGGAGGCCGCGAAGCGGCTCCTCCCCGACATCGTGAGCCTGTTGAGGAAAGACGTGAAGAAAAACGGGAAGAGCCCGCTGCTCCAGGCGAGCCTACAGGTGTCTTGCCTTTAAACCCAGGGGACCGCAAGCGAGATAAAAGACGTCGAGGCCGCAGATCAGGCAGAGACCGTCACGAGCCGATGCATGAAGCTCGTCCTAAAGTCGAAGAAATTGCAACAGAAGGCGGGGAGATGAATGAGATGGAGCTTGCTCGAGAAGAGCCGCAAGCTCCCTCCTTTATCTCCAAATTGTTTCCTCCTCCTCCAACGCTCATTAAAGAAACATTGAGCCGCTATAAAACAGCAGAAATTGTGGAGCAAGATCTTTTTGTAGCTCCTCCCATCGAAGAAAAAGCGCCTCATCACTACGATGAGTCGATTTTCGATCATCCGATTTCTGATGAAGAGATGAAAGATGACTCTCATGAAGAGAGAGAGCCTCTGCATGAAGAGACAAAAGACGACGAAGAATAAATTCTTTGCAGCTTGCTAAAATAGAGCGAGCTGCATATAATTCTTTGCTTTCTGCTTGGATGGTGGAATGGTAGACACTGGGGACTTAAAATCCCCTGGGAGCAATCCCGTGTGGGTTCGAGTCCCTCTCCGAGCATGCCAAACCGCGAGAAGGTGAGTCTTTACTCGAGACTTAGTTACCTTCTCTTTTAAAGAGCTTAAGCCAGCAATGGCTTAAGCTGCTTTACTATCAAAATTTTGAGCTTTGTATGAAGGCTTTCTTTCATAAAAAAAATCTTCTTTGGCTTTTCTGCATTTTAGGATCGTTGGCCCCCCTTCCTTACGCATTATCTGCGGGAATCGTTCAAGTGGCTATGCCTCTTTGGCAATTGATCCTTATCGCTCTTTTGAACTCTTCGATTCTATTCGGATTGATCTGTTGGCTCTCTTCTAAAATTGTACCCAAAACCGATATACACCCTTTTTTGCTGGAAAATCCTCTTCAAAGAATTGTTTATCCTGGCATTTTTGGGGGGATTTTTCTTGGATTCGTCCTCTATTTTTTAGATAAAACTGTGTTTGCAAGTTCACTTCTTTCTGGTCAGCACCCTCCTTTTTGGGTGGGGGCTATTGCCTCGATTTATGGAGCGGTGAATGAAGAAGTGCTGACAAGGCTTTTTTTACTGACTCTGATCTATTTTCTCCTTAGAAAATGTCTGCCATCTGCTAAAAGAACTTTGCTTCTTTGGGGTTCGACTGTTGTCGTGGCTTTACTTTTTGGTTTGGGGCATCTTCCTGCCTTATTTAAGTTAGCACCTCCGTCAGGATTTGAGATATTTAGAGTCCTTTTTCTGAATGGAATTGCGGGAGTCGTTTTCGGTTGGCTCTATTGGTCGAGAGGTCTTTGGACCGCGATGCTAGCGCATTTCATCACAGATCTTATGATCCATGTTTTTTTGATTTAATCTTTTCTATAGAAAAAATTTAAAACATGCCTATAGGCAGCAGGATGTGCTGTTTTGTGAAAAATAAAATTAATGAAAAAATATTTGAATTTGGTGCAATCATTCTCGAGTTAAGTTGACAAATGGATTGAAATCCCTGGTCAAATATAAAAAGCGCTGCTATACCGCTCGTGATTGAAGAATCGGTTTGATAAAAATCTGGCTTGACATGCAAAATGTTGAGCATGATTTTCTTAAGTGATGCCGAAAGGGCGCAACTCATATCCCAACATAAACGAGAACGAGACAAAAGAGTCTGCGATCGAATCAAGGCCGTGCTACTCTTCGATAAGGGTTGGTCTATTCCTGCAATAGCAGAGGCTTTGCTCCTCTCCGAAGATGCAATTCGTGATCACATTACTGAATACAGAGATTCCAAGAAGCTGAAGCCTGAGAATGGCGGCTCCGCTCAAAAGCTCTCTATGGAGCACTCCAATGATAGGCCAATCTCAGCTTCCTAACTTGGTATTGCGTTGGACAAAAGAGATGATTTTATCTAAGGCCGGTGGAAGATAACCCGGAAGCTACCAGGAAGTCAATAGCTTCCGGGTTCGGTTTGTATGTTCTATAGGAGAGAATTTGTAAAAATATTTACGATAATTGATTTTTGGTAGCTTTCAATCCTGCTAATAAGCAGATCCTTCAGTTTTGTTCGGTATAGGTAAATTATCCAATAAAAAATTTGTCTACAAGAGACTCTAGAATTTTTCCCTCAGGGGTTAAATTGTCCTTATCATCAAGTTTGGCTATTTGTAATTGTTCGCCACATAAATCTCGAATTTCTTTGGCTTGCTCTTCTGGTAAGTTGATGAAATGAGCATCGCTGATTTGCTGAGCAGAAAGAAGGGCTTCTCTATGTTTTTTTTGTATGAAGGTTGCTTTGCAGAGATAAATATACTCTTGTTTGCTCAGTCTTATTTTTAGTGTTCTCGGTTTGTGATAACCAAATGATTGTAATACTTCTTTTGCCATTAGGGTAATCTTAGTCCATTCCGGCGTATCAATAAACAGCTGAGGAAGATCGTTTTCTTCCCAAAAATTTTTGAATTCTTCATGAAATTTTTTTAGATAGGTTAATTGAAAATCTGAAATCTCATATTTTTCACTCTCTGCAAAAATAGAATCTGCTGATGATGAATAACGACATACGGCTTCATCAAAATTGTCGCACTCAGGCCCTTCGCCGCGAATCCATATTCTTTTCTGATATTCTTTATCAGAGATATAAAATAAATCTCTTAGAAATTCTTTTAATATATAACGTCGTTCTTCTTTTGTAAGCTCCATAACTAATCCTTGTATATAAATTCAGATAATGGAATATGTGCTTCTGGGGCATCCGAGGAAACTACTTTATCGAATTTATCGAAAGTCTCTCCTCTCTTTGTTTGAATCACATAAGGTGCCTGTTGGCATGGATTGGGATTATGGGCTGCTCCAGGCATTATTCTAATCGAAGTTTTGGGCTGGATTGGGTCAAAATATTCCATCCCGGCACCTTTATCCGTAATTCTCACCAAATAATTGTCTGGAATCCCAGGCAGCTTTTGAAAAGTAGGTATGCCATGTTGATGGATTAGATTTCTAATCTCTATTTCCGGCATAACTTGCTTTGTATACGGCTTCAGTTCTTTCTTGGCAGTCGTAAATAAATCATAAGACGCCTACATTTCTCGGTTTCCAGCAAAAAAATCTAGGCCTTTACCAATTACCTGTTCTAATTCACCGGACTGTTTAAGTCCTGCTATTTCTCTGGCGCTAAGTCCAAGGTCTTCTCCAGCTGCAAGCGCTTTCCTAGTTGAAATCATTGTTTCGCTAACATTCATCCCCGCCGAGCTTCCTTCAGCAGCGGCTTCAAGGATGAGTAATTTTTCGGCAGATTGCAGGTTTTTGCAAATTGCCCCTAATTCTTTAGCAGCCACTCCGCCTTTTGCCACGGCTTTTGCAGCAGCTCCTGGAAGAAGGATATCCGCTCCATGTTTACCAAATGCGTAGCCGGAAAGTTCTCCTTTTTCTTTTGCTGATAATGTGTCCCATTCAGAAACCAATTGATGAAGCTCTGGAGAAAGGGTCTCTCCGATCAGGCTCCATTCTCCTGATTTTGCAAGACCGCTTAACGTTGAGATCGATTCGTATACTTTTTCGCCTGTTTGAATGGGATGACGTGCGAGATCAGTTACAAATAAGAGAATCCCTTCTCCTGAATCGTAAATCCCTTTTGGCAGTCCTTGGGCAAACCCAACTGAGAAATCAGTGACAGAAAAGGGTTCCTTTGCTTGAGAAACATATGTGTTATAGTCAGCAATGCTTTCTTCGTAATGTCCAAGCTCAAAGTGGGCAAGGCCTCTTCCTAAGTAAGAACTTGAGTTGCTTGGATCGTTTTGGATCGCGTTGCCAAAATCTTGAACGGCTTGAGAGTAACATCCCGATGAAAGAGCCCAATCGCCTCGAGCTTGATAGGTCAATGTGTTTAAATCGGCGTTATTGCCTATACATGCTGGTGAGTAATTGGTGGAGAATGCGGAATCTATCGCAGTATGTGGAGATGGTCCTAAGCCGCTAGCCCATTTTGGCGGCGGATAGTACGAATGATTTCCAAGATTTTGTAGTTCGTAACCTAAAAAAGGATTCTCAGCGGCTTGGGTAGCGAGGGTGTCGACTGTTTTATGAGCGAAAAGAGAGCCCACGATCCGTCCATTTTCTTCCATGGAGATGCCATTAGTCTCTGATATGGCGCCTAGTTGCTGCTGCGCAACATTTTCTTTAAATGCTGACATTTGTTCTTGTAGAGAGGTGGTTAAAGGCTTTGCTTCAGATAGATCTGAGAGGCTGCTGTGATCATTTTGATACGGGTGGCTTGATTCAGAAGCTAAAGCGCCGCCTGAAGCTGCTATTCCTCCTGCAGCAGCTCCTGCTGCAGATGATGAGAGGACTACTGCTGTGACAATGACTACTGTTACAGCAACTACAATAATGACACCAATGATGATCTCTTTTTTGTGTTCTTTAACGAATTTTCTTGTTTGGTCCCATTGTTTCTTGAACCAGCTCTTACAAAGAACGGCGTTTAGCGATCCGTCTCTAAAAATTGCCGGTTTAGCAATGTATGGAATGTTTGAATCGATCCAGTAGGCATATTGATTATCGTTTTTTTCTAAAAGAGTTGCGATGGATGTTGCTAGATCGACTTTTTCATCTTCTGTAGCCCCTTCCATGGCAAGAAATGAGATCAGGTGATTTACTTGATCTAACTGCTCTAGTGAACATCTCTCTTCAAAAGAGTCCGACTCAATGAGTGCGAGGAGATCCATGGCCTCATCGTACGAAAAATTTCGGGGGTCTGGGATATCAAAAGACCTCTGAATCGGAACCACAGGCAGGTCGTTGTTTGGATAAATATTTAAGGTCGGAGTGGTGACAAGAAGAGACGTTAAAACTGCTTTAGAAAAAAACTTCATTACATGGCTCCTGTACAAGGGAGCGCCGGATTGTACAAAAGAAAAATTTTACAAGCAACTTTATCAAACCAAGGAAGCGTAGGAGGATCAAATTTATGAACTGGTCATTGGCTCTATTGGTCGAGAGGTCTTTGGACCGCGATGTTAGCGCATTTTATGATCCGTGTTTTTTGATTTAATAGCTTATCTGTGTCAAAATAGCCTTCAATCATAAGGGGTCGTGCGCAATGAAAATGAGATCTATATTTTTAGGGTTGTTTGTCTGTCTAAGCACCATGGGTTTTTCTAGCACAAAGCCCCTTCCGATAAAAAAAATATTCTATAGAGCAATTTCTCAATACAAAGAAATATGAGGGCGGGGCTTTTAGTTTCGATGAGCAAAGGATTCTCTTTTCAAGTGATGAGAGTGGAATTTTCAATGTGTATTCTATACCGGTTTGCGGAGGAAATTTAACGCAGTTGACTCATTCAACCAATCATCCCTTCTTTCTTTTATCCGGATTTCCTTCTGATGATCGATTGTTGTATGCTAGCGATGGTTTAGGCGATGAACTTGATCATATTTTTCTTCGAGATATGGATGGGACTGTTCGTGATTTGACTCCGTGGCCTCATGCAAAATCTGAATTTCATGGGTGGAGCAAAGATCAAAAAAGTTTTCTTTTTGTATCGAATTGCCGAGACCCAAATTCGATGGATCTATATGAAATGGATATCGAGACATTTCAGCCTAAGATTCTTTATCAAGGTTTTGAAGGGTTGAATTTTTGTGCTATTTCAGACGATAAACGGTATTTGGCTTTAACTAAGGTTCTATCAACCAGTAATTCAGAGCTTTACTTATACGATCTATCTACAAACGTTCTTCAAAATATTACTCCGCATGAGGGTGATATTCAGTATCAACCTACGCAATTTAGTGTGGACGGCCGCTATCTTTACTATCTTACCGATGAGGAGAGTGAATTTACTTATCTAAAACGTTTACAGATAGATTCTGGAGTTATTGAAGTGGTTGAAAGTTATCCATGGGATATTTTTTTCTGCAGCTTTTCTCATACTGGCAAATATCGGATCACTGGAGTTAATGAAGACGGTAAAACGGTGATCCACCTTTATGATCAGCAAATAAACCAAAAAGTATCTCTTCCAGCATCGCCCGAAGGAGAAGTGACTGGCGTAATGATCTCTAAAACGGAGCAATCGATGCTTTTGTATGTAAGTGGAGATAGTTTCCCAAGCAACCTTTATTCTTATCACTTTGCGACGTCCAGTCTTCGTAAACTCACCAATTCTTTAAGTTCTGAAATTGATCCCAAAGATCTTGTGAATGCCGAAATCATTCGTTATCCATCTTATGATGGAACGTTGATTCCCGCATTATACTATGAACCTAAAGATAGGCCTCAAGAGGAGAAGATACCAGCTCTTCTATGGATACACGGAGGCCCAGGCGGACAATCGCGCATAGGCTATAATTATCTGATTCAATATCTTGCCAATCACGGCTTTGCTGTTTTGAGCGTGAACAACCGAGGAAGTTCAGGATACGGCAAATCATTTTATCAAGCGGCCGATCATCGGCACGGCGAAGCTGATTTAGATGACTGTATTTGGGCAAAGAAGTTCCTTATTGGAACGGGGCGTATCCATGAGGATAAAATTGGGATGATCGGAGCAAGTTATGGAGGTTACATGACGTTGGCCGCCTTAACTTTTAGACCGGATGAAATGGCCGTCGGCATTGATATCTTTGGGGTCTCAAATTGGATCCGTACGCTGAAAAGCATCCCTCCGTGGTGGGAGTCTCATCGAGAAGCTATGTATAAAAAAATTGGAAATCCAGAGACTGAAGTGAGTTACTTGGAAAGTATATCGCCGCTATTCCACGCCGATCGCATCAAACATCCTCTTTTAGTGATTCAAGGAGCCAACGATCCAAGAGTGTTAAAGATCGAGTCGGATCAGATCATCGAAGCAGTAAAGAACACGCGCATTCCTCATCAATATCTCGTTTTTGATGATGAAGGGCATGGCTTTGTAAAAAAACAAAATCAAATGAAAGCTGCAACAGTGATCTTGGAGTTTTTGGACGAACATCTTAAGTGATTATGTTTTGTCCTCCTGCAAACATCACAATAGGCATTAATATCCCGAGGCTTCGCTTGCAGATTCAGATCTTTGAATTTGTCCTTGAACCCAGTCTACGACAGGGCGCTTTGTGATAGCTCCAGTTTGAAAATCGAAATCGTAAAATCCAAAATCGACTTTGTCCATTTGATACCATTCGATATTGCGAATGAGAGTCCAAAAGTAAAGACCACGGACATGAATGCCGTGCTGGAGAGCTTTTTCAACGACTTGGAAAATCCGGCCAAAGTATTCGATGCGCGGCGCATCGCTCTCATCGGAGTTGATTCCAGTATCCATGCCGATTTCTGTGATCTCGATGGGGACAGGATCGCCTTCGGGTGTTTTAAGCAGACTTGCTTCATAAAGAGCCGAAGCCAAGCCTTGCGGGTAGGCGCGGAACTGATAGCTGCAGACTTTTTCTCCGGGCACTCGAGAAACAGAACCTGGATAGAAAGGGTTTGCGCTGATAAGGACTCGGTTGCAGTAATATTGCGCTGCGAAAAAGTCCATTTTAGGTTTTTCCATAGGAAACGAAATATTGGCGAGGAAGGGAACTTTTAGCTCGAATAGTCCAGTATGGAGGTGCCGTCTGAACGCTTGATCCAGTTTGTTGAAATGGGCGCAAAGAAGTTTTTCGATAGGAGCAAAGAGAGGATTCCATTTGTGGTAATTGCTGAATCCGACGGAATTATTGCAAAAACCGATTTGCATTTCAGGATGGTGTTTTTTAACGCGATCGTAGATGAGGTTGTGCGCCGCCATCATATTTTTGAGAACAAGGCTCGCCCTTTGAAAATCGTTTTTTTGATAGGGGGGAAAGTTTCCAAAAGGAGAGGAATATCCTTGCGTTGCAGGGACAGTTGGTTCATTGATAGGGATCACTTTGGATACCCCTTCTTCAGCTAGCATGTCGCAGACTCTAGCCGCATAGTCTACAAGTTCTGCAATATCTTCTTCTCTTTCCCAGCTGAAATACAAAGGATCGCAAAAATGGACGAGAGTAATCATCGGCTCGATTCCAACAGCTTTTAACTGTCTGATGATCTCTGCGTATCTCCAGAGATTTAGTTCATGGATAGGGCCGTCTTTGATAGGTTGAATAAGATCTCGATCGATTGAGAAACGAAAATGTCTTGCTCCGATGTTCTGCAGCCGCTTAATAAATCTTTCAGGGTGGTTCCAAAAATCGGGAACGTGCGGAATCGGGGTGTCTTTGTGGTGGGCTCCCCAATTGCTATAGGGATGGGTTTTAGGGCCGTTATCTTGGAAGCCTGCTGTGGCAAAGCCAATAGGCACCGGAGCTCTGCTATCTGGTCCGGGAGTTTCCCAACTTGGGCGTTTTGCAAAGGCAATCAGGGGATGGTCTGGAATGCTCTTTGAAAAACGGCTTGCGATCAGATGGGCGGCGCTTGTTGCAAGACAAAGAGCAAAAGCTGCCGGTGCGCAAATTGCCTGCACTGCATATTGAGCGACTTTTTGGGCCAGTCCAGCCCCATTTCCTAGGGGAAGGAGGGCCCTTTCCGCTTGTTGCCAGGCCCAGTTGTTCAGATTCGAAATTTTGTTGGCTATGTCCATTTCATGTACTCTTGTAGTTGGAAAGTCGGTAATTATAGCAAATTTCCCGCTAAATCTCACTTGCTTTTATTTCTCGTCGATGAATTTTTTAGACGAAAATAAAAATTTTTTTTTATCGTGCTGACTTAACTTTTTAAGGAGGTTTTTATGTCAGTAGAACTAGGTGAGATTGTAGAAGGCGCATTCTGGACAGCAGAGGAATTTGAAGATGATTTATTTTTAAAAAAAGGCTCTGGTTTGAGCGAGCTTTTTCAGTCTATTTTATCTTGTGATCAGAGACAGGGGGCTCAGGCGAAAGTAACTCATAAGCCAATGCCGAGAAGTTATTTTATTACTTGCGCTGGAGGAAAATGGAGTGCGTCTGCAAAGGTAGATAAGGATGATCAAGGAAATACCAAGGGAAGCGCCAATGTTAATGTCGAAAAAAAGACGGAAAGTGGCATGAAGTATTCTTTTGAAGTAGGAGTGGATGCAAAAAAAGATAAAGATCAGAAGGTTGAGACTGGGGCGCATGGTGCTGTTGCGGTTAGCGGAGAATTTTAGATCTCTACTTGGTAAATTAATTTATATTTTTAGTGCATGACATAAGATTTAATAGGTGATTTTTTTGGGAGATGTATTTGTCTTTTTTTAAAAAACAAGTGCGTGTTTTGTTTTGTTTATTTTTGTTTTTTCTTGCGGGAGTGAGTTACTTTTTTTGGGGAGGATCGTCCTACTATTTTTTCATTCCTATACATATCGATGAATATTGGGGGACCCCAATGGTTCAAATTGAAATTGGGGAAAAAAATTACCAAGTTGAATTGGATCTTGGGACTAAATTGTCGACATTGTCTCGAAAAGAGTTAGGTGAGATTGATAAAAAATTCTACGGAAGTTTTTCTAGTTTGGATATTCATGGAAATACCTATGAAAGTGATATTTATCAAGTTTTTGGTGTGAAAATTTATGATTTTTTTGTCCCGGCAATGAAAATTCGAGAAGAGTCCTCTGCATTTGTAAATAATAGTGCGATGGAAGGGGACTCGGATAAAATTTTGTGTTTGGGGCGAATAGGGAGAGAAGTTTTTGAGGGGAAAAATTTTCTCTTGGATTTTTCCCGTTCCCGAGTCATTTTATGTAAGAATTTTCGAGATCTTTATAGAGATGAGTATAAAGCTCAAAATTTTATACAAGTGCCATTTTTGATAAATACAAATGGAATTTGTTTTCAAGTGGAAACGGATACTGGTACAAAAACTCTAGTTCTTGATTCAGGTTCTTCTCACAGTCTAATGCGCCAATCTCTTTCTGAGCTCAACTTATCTACGCAATCTTTCTATCATTTGCCATTATGGCAAAGCAAAAAATTTATTCTTGGAGATTTCGATTTTGGCCCTAAAGATTTTTATCTTTTTGAAATTTCTTCATTAGTAACTAATATGGACGGGATTTTAGGTATGGATTTTTTAAAAGAACATGCTGTTTATCTTGATATAGGGCGATCAGTGGCTTACATTGAGTTCATTTCGGTATCCAATATCCCAGTTTCTTCGATCTAAAAGAATTCCAATCTTGATACGAGGGAAAGGAAAAAATCTTTAGACCAAATTTCAACTTTTCGCGGATCAGGGACAAAAATAAGGATGTCGTCGATAGCTGCCTGAATGTTTAAGCGAGTGATTTTTTCGCGCAGAATTGTCAATACATCATCTGATGTAAGCATCCTTGTGTGCGTCCAATTGCCCGATTGTCTCATTCTAGCTTCTAAATGCTTAAGATGAAGAGGTGTTTTTTGAGCAATGTACCAAACAAAGTCATACCAATCTCGCCCCTTTACCCGCACCTTATATTCGCGGAATAAAAGAGCATGCATTTTGCCCGCAAATAAATCTTCAGGCTTATAAGTTTTTACAGAAAAAGGAATAGGAGTTAACAGAGTTTTCATCTCTGTAGAAAAATGAGGAGGAGGATCCGTGTCTACTTCAATTTTGATCTTGATCACTTCATTAATCTGTGTAGTTTTTTTCTCTTTTTCTGAAAGACCGATACGTATGAATGTCTCTTGTGTATTGGTTTTTAAAAAAGCAGATTGTACTTTCGATGCTGGGTGTTTAATTTTTTGTTCTACTTTTGCATCTAATCCAGAAATCATCAATTCATTTTGAATGGCTTGTAAATAAGGGTGTAAATTAAAGGATGAGTTTTGTTTTAAAAGAGAAAAGTCTAGGTCTTCGCTAAATCGATCAAGTCCATAGAGAATGCGCAAAGCCGTTCCTCCGTAAAAAGCGCCAACTTCAAAAAATTTGGATCGCCATAAGCCAATAAGAGCTAATTCTTGAATGATTTCATGCAACGCATTTTCATAATCATTTTTTGTTTTCGGCTGATATTTTTTTATTAAATCTAAGACGAATGGATTCATAATTGCAATAATTTTTCTGTGAATGGATTTTGATACGCTAAATGAATCTCCTTTAACATTTTTTTATCTAAAGAATGTAAAGAATCTTCATCGATACGAAGCTCTTCGATTAAATAAAATTTAAAATCTTTTAAAGAGAGAGGCATTCGTATTTTTGAAACGGTATCTGCCAAAGCTTTTTCCTTTGATGCTATAAAAAATCCCCCTTCTTTAGGAAATTCCCGGTATTCGATTCCTATTCCAAACTTTCTTTTATGAATAGCGCTATACTCAAAGATTCCGATCGGGGTATCAAATCTCTTCGCTCTTCCAATGGTAAGGCTTGTTACCGCAACAGCTCTATCTGCAATCATACCATATCGAAATAGGGCATATTCAAATGAAATACAAGAGGGTCCATAGATCAGATTGGCAGCTACCTCCAAACTGACCTCATTTTTTCTCCAAATCTCTCCAAAGATGTATAGCCCTTTTTTGATTCGAACGATTTCTCCACTTTTTAAAAGACGTCCTATTTTCGCCCTCGGATATTTGACGCCCTCTAGGTTGTCTATAAGTACCTGATAATCAAATATCTCCCCAGATATCTTCCGTCGCAGGGCATGCATGGACATAGAGACAACCTCCTTTCTTTTAAGTTTATCTTATCGATGTCAGTATGTCTAGAAAAAATGTACTTACTGACATCGATAGAAATGCGCTTGAAGGACATGGGCCGAGTCTCGTCAGTTTAAAAAGAGGAGTTTAGAGCGCTTTCCTGGAGCTGTCTACTTGTCGGGCTACTTTTTTTAGCTCAAGCAGTCATTGGCGGAGGATTGGCCCACTATCGGGTTGAGCAAACTTTTTACGGACTATCTATTGCAAATATCCTCCCATACAATTTGATGCGGACTTGGCACTTGCAGTTGGTGATTTTTTAGATTGCCACAGCATGGGTTGCAGGCGGTTTGTTTATAGCCCCCATTCTGTCGGGAAAAGAGGCAAAGTTTTAGAAACTGGGCGTTAATTTATTTTTCGGGGCGCTCGTTGTTGTTGCTGTAGGTAGTCTGGCAGGGGAATTCTTGTCAGCACATGGGTACTTGAAAGACTATTGGTTTTGGTTTGGCGCGCAAGGTTCTGAGTACCTCGATCTAGGTCGCTTTTGGCAATATCTTCTGATTGTCGGCTTTTTATTTTGGCTCTTTTTGTTATTTATGCCGTTCGTGACTCAAGAATCGGCTATTGGACGGGTTCAAAGTGCCAAAAATCGACTGTGGCAAAGTGGATTGTATTCAGCAATACTAGCCCACTTTGTCGCAGTCGATTTTTGGCGCTTTGAACCCGCCTAGCGACCAAATTTTGAATCACCTTGGGTATATCGAGGCTCCCCTCCCTTATTTCCCCATCTCCAATTCTTCGGAAGAACCGATTTTTTTCTTTTGAATCAAAAGGGCTGAGCTTAAAATCAAAAGGCTGCCTATGATTTTTGTGCCAAGAAAGGATTCATTGAAGAAAAGAACGGCGAAAAGGATCGTGACAATAGGCTCTAAGGTAAAAAGCAGAGCCGTTTGGGTTGCTCCTAAAATCTGCATCCCTTTGACAAGAAAAAAAAGGGGAATCACGGTGGCTATCAGAACGATAAGAAAAGCGAGAAGCCACTCGGAGGGCAGTGAAGGGAAAAAGAGTTCTCCTCGAGCTAGAGCGATCAGAGAAAAGCTTGCAGCAGCTCCGCTCGTCAGATAAGCCGCTGAGGTTGGTGGAGGGATGTTTTTTGTGAAATGGGCTCCAAAGCTAAGGTAAAAAGCATAGGTTAATCCTGTTGCTAATCCGAGCCAGATTCCCTGAAAGTTGTCCGATGAGAGAGAAACTTGTTGGAAGGGGTTGATGATCAAAAGACAGCCTAGAAGTGAAAGCAGGAGACTGATCCATTGGATTTTGCTGGCTGGTGCTTGAAAAAAAAAGCGCTGTATGAGGAAGACAAAAAGAGGGAACGTATAAAGAAGCAAAGCGGCAATAGAGGCGCCAACGTAAGCTACACTAAGAAAAAATAGAGACGTTTGCAGTGCATCGGCGAACATCCCCATGAGAAAACAGGCGATTTTTGTTTTGAGGGGCGAGGATTGTTTGCATGAGAAAACTGTCCAAAGGTGAAAAATCAGAGCAGCTCCGGCAAAACGCCAAGAAAGGACTGCGTACATAGGAAGTTCATGGTCGAAAATCCATCGTCCAAAGAGCGCGACCGTGGCATAGCCACAAGCTGCTAAAAAAACATATAGCGCGCCCATTACTTTTTTCTAGCTCCAATTGGAAGTTCGTTGACGAATGCAATGTTAGTCGGAATCTGTGCGCGAGGCAAATGGTTTTTCAGAAAAGAAAAGATGGATTTTTCTTCCGGCGGTTTACTTGTTTGTAGATAGGCTACGATCTTTTCGTCTTCTTGTGTGACATATGCATCTTCGATGAAAGGGATCTTTTGAAAAAGACTCTCTATCTCAGCGGGATAAATCTTTTCCCCCCCTAAACTTAAAAGGCGTTTTTTTCTCCCTAGAAAAAAGAATTGATCCCCTTGCTTTTTAACCAAATCTCCTGTGTGCAGCCATCTCTTGGTAAAAACGGCGTCAGTTTCTTGGGCGGATCGAAAATAACCGAGCATAACGCTTGGAGTTTTGATTAAAAGCTCTTGATCTTCAGCTATTTGTGTTTCTATGGAGGGGAGAAATGTTCCGAGAGGCAAAGAGGTTTTGAGGCAGTCTTCTTGTGAAATTTTACAAGTTGCGACTCTTGGGCCTGCTTCTGTAAGTCCATAGGTGGTAAACAAAGTCAGGTGGGGCGCTTGATGTAAAATCTTTTCGGCGAGAGAAGGGGGAGTAAAGTCGCCTCCAATGGTCAGGATGCGAGATGGGAATCGATCCATTTTTTTAGCAAGAAGCGGTGTGGCGCTGAAGACAGAAATTTCTTTCATCCAAACGAGAGGGTCGCCCGGAATAAAGGGAGGGGCGAAAAAAAGAGAGGAGCCTTGTACAAGCGAGGCCAGAGCCACAGCGACTAACCCATAACTAAAATGCAAAGGAAGCGCGCTTCCTACTCGATCTGATGCGTTCAGTTGGATTGCCTCTGCGTGGAAAGAAGCGTTGAGTAAAAGAGAGGGAAAACGGTGGAGAACTGCTCTAGGCGATCCTGTGGTTCCCGAGGTTAAAATGCCAATTTGAGCCTTTTGTTCCTGAGAGTCTAGTTCTTTTTTGCAAGACCAGGGGAAAGAAACGAGAGAGCCGCTGAACTCTTGCATCTTTGAAGAATCAAACGGGCTGCTTTGAAAACGGGGAAGAATAGCTAAGTGAGGCTCTAAATAATCAAAAAGAAGCTTGAGTTTTTCATGGCTGAAAAGGGGGCTTCCTAGAAAGACAAGAGCTCCGCTTTTCAATAGGGCAAAAAACCACTCGAAACTTTCAATGGATCTCTCGAGAGAAAAATAGACGCGCTTGCCTTTTAAAGAGAGCCTCTTTGCTTTTTCTTCGATATGTGAAACAAATTGCGACGCTGTGCAGAAACGGCCCTCTTCTGAGAGAATAAGCTTTTTTTCTTTGAGTTCTTTTAAAAAATGGTGAACGGGGTCGCTCATAAGCCAACAAGAGTAGCGGTGCAGCTAGTTTCTTCGACAGAAATCACGCAGACATCTGACGCCATCGAACAAACAAGCAAGGTTTCTCCTATCTTTAGAGCCTCTTCTAAAGATTGATCGAGAAGAGCAAACGCAGGACCATGCAATCCGCAAGCCGTTGCTAAATAAGTTGCGATTGTATGAGGTCCCATTCGAATGAAATTTCCAGCTCTGACGCGCCGCTCTCTACAGGCTTCCAATACTTTTTTGTGGTGGGTCCCCCAATGAGAGGAGATGAGGGCAATGCATGCCGTATTCCATGGATCTGCCGGTTTTTGTTGTAGGTTCATAAAAGCTTGGATTGCTGAAAAAGCCAGAGGATCCGCTCGAAGGTCTTTGAGAGTTTCCGGAGGATCAGGAGGCCATTTTGCATATGTGCTTGTCGTTTTAATTTTCATACTTTTCTCATCGTGACGGCAGAGTTGACTCCGCCAAAGCCAAAAGTAACGGATAAAGCGGTTTGAATGACTTTTTGGATTTGATCTTCTTGGCTGATGGGATTGAATCCAAGAGCAGGATCTAACGTATTCAACCCTGCCGTGGGAGGAATTTGTCCAGTCTTCAAGGCAAGCATAGCAATGATGGCTTCAATGAGTCCTGCGGCGCCGAGGCAGTGTCCTGTGGCTCCTTTTGTGCTGCTGATCAAAATGGGGGATAGGTCGAAGGATAAGCGAAGAGCTTTTGATTCTGCCGCATCGTTCAATAAAGTTCCGGTTCCATGGGCATTAATGTAATCGGGGAGGAAGGAGGGAGGTTTTGCCCGTTCGATGGCCAAAGCCGCCCATTTTCCTGTAGGATCGGGAACTGTAATATCATAGCCATCGCAAGAAAAGCCGACGCCTAAAATTTCCGCAAGGGGAGTCTCTTGTAAACGCTCAAGACCTCGCTTGCTTGCTAGAAGGCAAAACGCCCCTCCTTCTCCGAAGGATGTTCCGTCCCTGTTTAGGTCAAAAGGACGGGCTTGAGTAGGACTTTGAGTTCCAAACATCACGTGATGAGATAATTTTGCCGGGCATAATGAATCGACTGCCAAAACCAATATAACATCTGCTCGTTTGGATCGAATCGCTAAAGCAGCTAGACTCAGGGCATCAGAACCACTGGAACAAGCTGATGAGACTATGTGAAGAGCTGCACTGCACCGGCTCATTTTTTCTTGCAGAGCCAAATGAGGAGCCCCTGCATATTTGCCAATGAGGTCACCTAAACTAGTGGCTGCATAAATCCCATCGATAAAAGGCCAAAAACGGTCGTCAAATAGAGCTAGAAGGCGATCTAAGATCATGAGCAGCCTTGAGTCGCTCTCCTCCCAAGGCAAAGCTCCTACTTTTCTATGATCTTCAGGAAACCAGTCTGGAAATATTTGACAAAGGGGAGCGAGGCCTGATTGGCCAGAACATAAATTTTCCCAAAACTGAGCCCCAGATCCGAGAGCTGTAAGGACATCAGCATGCAAAGCATAAACGGGCTCAAATGCCGATGTGGGCATACATTCTCCGGCGCACTCGTCTTAACTCGCATTCTCCTTTGGCTGCTGAAGAGAAAATGATTCCATAAGAATTGGGCTGTTTATAGTAGGGGAAGTCGCGAACTTTTGCATCAAAATGGAATCGTAAAGAACCTCGAGACGATCCTTGTTCCTGGGTCCACACTGCAATGTCGAGGAGATTTCCCGGAGCGACAGGATGGCCGAAAGAGGATTTGACATCGGTGACTACGCTGATTTCTTGATCTGCCGCCGTCTTTTTTAAAGGGCCAGTTTTCCCAATAAAGAGAAGAATGGCGAGCTGAATGATGTCTTGCATGAGATGGGTGCCGGGATAAATAGCGGCATCAGGAAAATGGCCGGCAAAGACAGGCTGGCTGCAAGAAATCGCCCGGACCGCATGAAGCCATCCTTCTGAAAAATCATGATCTAAGATACGGTCGACTCCTAGAACAGGGTGAGTGTGGCGCAAGTATTGTTTAGCATCGGAATGATCGATAGGGCCGTTGCCTTTTCGTTCTAAAATCTCTTCAGCTGTAAGTAAAGTTAGGGTGTGGTTCATAATTTTGTAATTCTTGTTTAAGTTTTTCTGGAAGCGCGATTACTTCCCATTGTTTTGGTTCAATAGAAACAAAGCGGAGTTTGATCCGCGCTGAGGGGATTTCATTTTCTTGAATGGTAAAGAGAAGTTCGAAATTCGATCTCCGCTGTTCTTTTTTTTCAATTACCACCTGAAAGATGGATCCGAATCGAAGCGGATGTAGGTACTGGGCTTGGCTTTCGATAACTGCAAAGTCAAGATCGGGAAATTTTTGTCTGAATGCATGATAAAAAGCCTCTTCAGCGATGCGCAAATAGTTGGAAAAGTGGCAGACGCCATCTGCATCCGTTTCATAATGAAATAAAGAGCGCGTATAGAGTTCAGACATAGCTTGGCCTCAGTTGGCTTAGCCGATTTGCAGCCTCTTCAAAACTTGTGAATATGGCTGTAATAGCTTCTTTGGGGGTCGTCAAAGGAGGCGTTAAGCGGATCGTTTGATTGATCCGTTTATTTCTAGGCAGCTGCACGGAGGTGAGGCCGCTTTCGAGTTCGGTCAATAGGCCTGCTCGGATGAGTTCATCTCGAACTTCTCTTCCTTTTCTTCCGTAGGAATTGGCCAGCTCTACTCCGATTAAAAGTCCCTGTCCGCGCACTGCCTTATAAACATCGGGATATAGTTCGGGCAGCGGTTTGAGGCGCTCGAGCAGTTCATTTCCTAATTGCAGAGAATAAGAAAAAAGATTTTTTTCTTCGATATAGCAAAGGCCCGCTTCAACCACTTGGCTATGAAGAGGCCGCGCATTGAACGTTCGAACGCCAATACCTGGACGAGGGCTTAGAACCGTTTTTTTCCAAGCCACAGCGGAAATGGGAAATATTCCGAATCCAAGGCCTTTGCCTAGCGTGATGCAATCAGGAGTTTTCCCCTTGGGCAGGGCAAGAAATTGTCCAGTCCTCATACAAGTCAGAATTTCATCATCGACTACGCGGGCGCCTTCTTGCTCTGCGAGACTTAAAAGACGATCCCACCAAGAAAGAGAACCTGGAATGATGCCGCCATCTCCTAAAATCCCCTCGACAAACACAGCTCGAATGTTTCCTGCATGAGTTTGGAAGATTTTTTCTAAATCTTCTATATCTCCGTACTGATGGAAGACGGTTTGATGATGGTTGAAACGGGGAAGGCCTTCTGTAAATTGTCTTCGATCAAGCAGCTGATTCGGGGCCATGCTCCATCCATGCCAGGCGCCTCTGCAAGCGACGATCACATTTCGATGATCTCTAGATCCCACTCCTGTTGAGAGATCAAACCCTTCCAATTGAACAATTTGATAGGCGAAATCCATGGCCTCAGTTCCTGTGCTCGTGAAGGTAATTTCCCATTCATTAGCTGAGGTTTCCGTATGAGAAGCGATCATTTGTTTGATTTTTTTGGCTAATCGGTAGCGTTCGAAATTTCCAAATTCATCGTTTGCGCAAGGAGCGGAAAAGAGGCTGTCTTCCAAGGTCTGAGAAAGAATTCCCACATCTGCGCCCAGAATTCCTGTTCCATAGCCTCCCGTGCCATTGATAACTGTCCGAATCGCGACAGACACGCCATCTGGCAAGCGTTCAAGCACTAATAGATGGTGGCCTTGATAAGCAAGAATGGAAAAGGGTGGTTTTCCTCCATAGTGATCAAAAATCTGATCTCCATTCACAATGCAGTCGGCAAGGGAGGGGTCGAGTTGGCTAATAGGAAAAATGCTGTTTTTTTTAGATTCTTCCCACAAAGATGTGTAATTCATGGTTTTTTTCTTTCAAGTAGCATTTGCGAAACAGTCTTCGCAAAAAAAATTAAATTAGTCTTTTAAGATGTTTGCTTTACCAGATCTAGGATCGTTTGAAGATTTTGAAAAGGTTTTTGTTCGGCTGTGAATTGGACAGAAAAAGTTTCTTCTAGAAAGACGCGCAGATCTACTTGATCGATGCTATCGAGCTGGAATGATTCTGTATGAGAAATGGTCGAGGCCCAATCTTTCATGAGCTCATCGCTTAAAAACGAGCGGATTTTTTCTTCAGCTTGGTCTAAAGTTATCTGGGTCATTATAAAATTCCTTGCTTTTACTGTTTTTCATTTGGATCGGTTGCGATTGAGATATTGCAAACGATAGCATGATTCAATTCTTGGATCATATTGGGAGCGATTCGAATCAAAGAGTGCTTTTCTCCGCCGCCTCCATATACTTCGTCTTGTTCGAATATTCGGGCGTCCACATAGACTTGGGTCAGTTGATCTCCAAGTCCTATCGGGGGTGTGCCTCCAGTGTGGTATCCTGTGACAAGGAGAGCCTCTTCTGGGGAAGCGAAACTATGTTTTTTATATCCGGGAGAGAGGCTTTCAAACTTTTTCCAATCAATTCGATCGACTCCACGCAAAATCGCGGCAACAAATGTTTTGGGTTTTCCTACGCCGATGATGCAGGTTTTGATGATTCTCGATTCGGCAATTTGCAGCACTCTTGCGGCATCTGCTGTTGTGGGCATTTCTTGCGCGAGAGGCAGGTATTGAATTCTTTCGGGATGAGCCCGAACGAGGGTTTGAAGAGGAGTCAAAGCAGCCATTTAATTTCTCGTGGTAAGCGGATTTTTTAAAGAATGAGAAGGCTATCAAAGATAATATTTTTTTGTCTATCGAATTTCAGAAGCCCGAGAAACTCGATCCTGTTGTGCTGAAGAAAGCCGATTCTTGCGTTATACCGTTCGTGACTCAAGAATCGGCTATTGGACGGGTTCAAAGCATCAAAAATCGAATGCGGCAAAGTGGGTTGTATTGCCTCGTAATAGCCCACTTTGCCGCAATCGATTTTTGGCAGCTTTCAATCCCGTCCAATAGCCGATTGTTGAGTCGCGAACGGTATACGAACGGGTATAGCGAGCGATGCTATTGTATGCTTCAAAATAAAAACAAGAATTTTATCAGTTGCATGGGCAAGCTTGGAAGAGTTATTTAAAAAGTAGTAAAAATGTGTTTTTTTAGGGGGAAGAGATGGGAAATGAGATCTTGAGGCCTAAAGTAGGCGTTGGAGTGATTGTCTTCAATGAGGGGAATATTTTGCTTGGTAAAAGAAAAGGCTCTCATGGAGCAGGAACCTGGGCGGCTCCAGGCGGTCATTTGGAGTTTGGGGAAACGGTAGAAGAGTGCGCATGCCGGGAGCTCTTAGAAGAGACGGGACTCAAAGCGCTCTCTTGGCGTTTAGGCCCTTGGGTCAACGATGTGATGGAACAGACGAAACATTATGTGACTTTATTTGTTTTTGTTGACCGAATAGAGGGGGATGTTCAACTGTTGGAGCCGGATAAATGCGAAGGGTGGCAATGGTTTGAGCGGCATGCTATCCCTACGCCTCTTTTTCCTTCCGTTGAATCTCTCATGAAGAAGGTGGAGTTTAGTTAGCAAAAAATGAATGCCGAAGAAATGATTGTTTGTATACCGTTCGTGACTCAAGAATCGGCTATTGGACGGGTTCAAAGCGCCAAAAATCGAATGCGGAAAAGTGGGTTGTATTGCCTCATACTAGCCCACTTTGCCGCATTCGATTTTTGGCAGCTTTCAATCCCGTCCAATAGCCGATTGTTGAGTCGCGAACGGTATAAAAAGATCGTCAGAAGTTTTATTTCAGCATTTTTTTGTCTCGGCAGCTCTTCTTGCTTTGGATCGTCTCTTTTAGACGGGATGTCTCTAGAAGAAAAAGCGGGCCAGGTTTTGATGGTCCATGTTCTCGGAGATGAAACGGGAGAAGAGGCGAAACGGCTGGTCCGGGGAGTGAAGGTTGGAGGCATTATTTATTACAATTGGGCAAATCGACTGACTTCTCCAGCCCAGGTAAAAAAACTGAGCTTAGGCTTACAGGCGCTAGCCGAGCAGAATCCGAGCGCTCTTCCTCTTTTGATCGCTGCGGATCAAGAGGGCGGAATTGTGGCCCGCTTGCAAGAGGGGTTTACCATTTTCCCAGGTAATCGAGCTTTGCAAGAGACGCGAGATCCCGAGCTTGCAAAAAAGGCCGCTTTTGCTATGGGAGAAGAGCTTCGAGGTGTTGGGATCAATATGAATCTCGCCCCTGTTGTCGATCTGAATTGCAATCAGAGAAATCCTGTGATTGGTATTCGCTCTTTTGGGGACAATCCAGAGACTGTGGCCGTCTTTGGAGAGAAAGCACTTTTGGGTTTTCAAGAAGCTCAGGTAATCGCAACTCTCAAGCATTTTCCAGGCCACGGAGATGTAACCGTCGATTCGCATGAAGGTTTGCCTGTGGTGACTAAATCTTTAGAAGAGCTAGAGAAAGTAGAGCTTTTTCCTTTTGCTCAGTTGGCTCCAACTGCCGATGCGATCATGACCGCCCATCTTTTAGTTCCCGCATTAGATTCTAAACACTCTTCCACTCTTTCTAAAAAAACGCTCAGTTATTTGAGAGACGTTCTTGGTTTTAAAGGAGTGATCGTATCGGACTCTCTAGTGATGCAGGGCGTTTTATCCACGTGCTCTTCGATAGAGGAAGCTTCGATCCTCGCTTTAGATGCAGGTTGTGATCTCTTGATTTTGGGAGGAAGGCTGCTTACTGGCAGCATCGAGCCTATGGAGTTGACAGCAGAGGATATTGAGCGGGTTCACCTTTCGATTGTCAAAGCCGTGAAAACAAAAAGGCTTTCTGAAACAAAACTAAATCAAGCCGTCGAGCGAATTTTGGCTTTGAAAAATCGGTATGTAGGGAAAATTTCTTCGGAAGATCTCTCTAAAAAAGTGTACACAAAAGAGCACCGCGAACTGGCAGAAACAATCGCTTCGCTGTCGCTGCAGGTGACGGAGAAGAAAAATGGCCACCCCTTGGAGCTCTCTGAAAAAAAGGTATGTATTGTAGCGCCTCAACTTTTGCAGGGTGTTTTATCGGCCTCGCCTCTTTTTAGCTTAGGAAAAACGACCGATGTCTATTTTTATCAGGGGCTAAATCCTTCGGCTTTTGAGATGGAGGCGGCTAAAAAACAAGCAGAATCTTCAGATGCGATCATCATCTGTTCTTACAATGCCTGGAAAAATCCTGCCGCCATCCAGCTCTCAGAGTCTTTGCTCAATGAGAAAAAACTATCGATTGTTTTAGTCCTTAGAGATCCTTTGGACGCTTCTTTTTTTCCTCAGGCAGATTGGCTGATCCAATCCTTCAGTCCCACCGCTCCCTCTATTCAAGCTATTTTTGATCAATTCATAAAAAAATAAGAGTTTTCTATGCTGCATACCTTTCGATTGATTGAGTTGACCCATCTTCTTTCTCCTCACGTTCCTACATGGAACGGATCTTGCGGTTTTTGCTTGGAGGTGAAAAAAGATTATGATCGGGTGTTTCGCGTGCAGCAAATCAAGATGCACGCTGGAGTCGGAACGCATATGGACGCTCCAACTCATCGTTTTGAGCGGGCGGCCTCAATCGCTGATATCCCTTTAGAAAAACTCATTGTTCCCGCATGCGTCATCGATGTGTCTGCTAACATCGGCGCAGATGATGAAGTGTCTCTTCAAGACGTTATGCAGTTTGAAGAACGTTATGGAATTATTCCAATGGGATCTTTAGTGATTATACATACAGGCTGGAGCCGCTTTTGGCATGATCCGGACGCTTACCGCAACGTGGATGCAAAGGGCCAAATGCATTTCCCTGCTTGCTCTTCCGAGGTAGCCAGCTATTTGCTAGAAAGAGATGTCGCAGGAATCGCCATAGATACGCTCTCTCCCGATTGTTTGGATCAAACTTATCCAGTTCATGAACTCATTTTAGGAGCTGGTAAGTACATTATTGAAAATCTAGCTAACGCTTCTCAACTTTCACCTGTTGGCAGCTATGTGATTGCTCTGCCCCCTCGGGCAGATCAGGCCACGGAAGCCCCTTTGCGAGTTGTGGGATTAGTGCCTCGGTAGCTTTGCGGTCTTTTCGCTTGATCTAAAAATTACCTATTCTCTAGAATTCCGCATCTTTTTTTAAAACATGAGTATACGTATGTCTTCTTCTTATCTTACAGATAGCAAGCTTACTTCATCTCGAGATCTCAGAGTTGATTTTTGGTATTGCCCTGTCAGCAACACTCCTTTAACAGAGGCTATGCATCTTCATCCTTGCGCGCATAAGGTGAATGAAACCGCCCTGAAAGGATTGAAAGAGTGTCCTGTTTCCGGCTGCAGCCAACCTATTGAAATGTTTTATCCCGATTCTTGGGTGAGAAATGCCGTAGAGTCATTTTTTTCCTTGAACGTCGAAAAGGTTCTCCCAGAAGTTCGCGTTAAAGGCCCAGTCCGGCTCAACACGTTGCATAAGATTCCTTATCCAGGAGAGAAACAAAGATTCGGATTTGATGGTGTTTTAGACCTATGGTATCCGCATGGTGATAAAACTTTTCCCAAAACGGTAGAGTTTTTTGGTGAGACTGACGAAGGGTGGTTTACGTGTATTTCATTTGTAGGAAGATATGATGGTTCGATTTCGCTAAATCTCTTTTGGCGTAAAAGAGATAATAGGGTCATCTATTCTTATTTTAGAGCTCTAGGGATAGATGTTGAAAAATGCATGGGAGAAAGCATTGGTTTCAACGAGGTAGAAGACATCCGCGATGTTTATGCTATTTTAAAAGAAAATCATGAATTTTCTCCAGAGTGGAAGCAGCTGTTAGACCAAGTCATCGAGGCTGGCAATTGGAGAAATATTCCTTGAATAGGCGTTTAAGAATTAATGCTTTGAACTGAGATGAATGCATTGATCAAGGTCGCGCGCAATATTGGATAGATCGGAATAGATGATGTTGATGGGATGATGTCTAAACACTTCGGCATCTTTCAGTCCAGATCCAGTTAGCATGAGAATAACAGATTCATGCTGCTGAATTTTTCCAGCTTGGCGGAGTTTCTTTACAGCCATGAGAGAAGTAGCCGATGATGGTTCGACAAAAAAACCGCGGTAACCCTTTCTCTTTGTTTAGCATTCTGCGCGTTTTTGCCAAATGCAATTCAAGACTTTTCTTGTATATTCTTTTCCATGCATGGGGCTTTGCGAAGTGTTTTCAGAAGCTTTGATTAGAGTGAATCGATCGGAAAATTCTTCAGATAGATCGGCTAGAGAATAGAGATATGACGCAATGTGAGCGTGGGGGTCTATAATGAGTTTCTCTTCTGGACAGGGAGAGTTTTGCAGAAGAGGCCCGTAAAATCCGTCATCAATAGAGGCTAGAGACAGGAAGTAAAATCCATCAGGTTTTAATGCTTTCCAGCACTCTTGCCGATAGGTTGTTTGAGCCTGTTTATTCACAATGTGCTTATAGCAAAAAATGTCGATGGCAAGATCTAGCGAGTTGGGTTCAATGGGCCAATTTGTTGAAACATCCTGGGCAAAGGCTTGGATAGGGAGATGAGAAAGTTTCGCTTCTTTGTGAATAGTATCGACATTTTCTTGAAGGAGATCTAGGGCGATAACAGAAAATCCTTTGCTGGCTAAATAAAAACTATTTCTCCCTCGCCCGCATCCGAGATCAGCCGCAAAAGTTCCTTGTATTTTTTTTTCTTCAAGCCAGTTCATGAATTCTACGAGGGCGCCAGTCGGTTCTTTTCGAAAAGAAGAGGGGATTCCTTGTTTTTGATATTCGGAGGCCCAAGCTGTTTGAGCTTGAAGTTTGCAAGACATGTTCATAAAAAAACTCTTTATTATTCATTTTAGTTTTCATGTATTTTTCGATTCAACTTGAAAAAAAGAGGGCTCTATGGAAGTATAGCCCCCACTATGTCAATTTTATCTGTTGAATCACTCAGTAAATCGTATCGCACATCAAAACCGCGCAAAGGTTTTTGGGCGGGCTGCAAGGCTCTTTTCTCTCGAGAAAAGGGAAGTCGGGTGGCTCTGGATCACGTCTCTTTTTCTTTGAAAGAAGGGGAGCTTGTCGGCTATATCGGCCCTAATGGAGCGGGGAAAAGCACGACGGTGAAAATTCTTTCAGGCATTTTAGTGCCGGAAAGCGGCGAAGTGTCTGTTTTGGGGAAAAGTCCATGGAAGCATCGGATCGAGATTGTTCGGCAAATTGGCGTCGTCTTTGGTCAAAGAACGCAGCTTTGGTGGGATCTTCAGGTCGTGAAATCGTTTGAACTTTTGAAGGCGATTTATAAGATTCCCGAGGATCAGTATAGAAAAAAATTGGCAGAACTTTCCGATGCGTTGGATTTGGCCGATTTATTGACAGTTCCCGTCAAGCTTCTCAGCTTAGGCCAGCGTATGCGCTGCGATTTGGCCGCTTCGCTGCTCCATTCTCCTAAAATTCTCTTCCTCGATGAGCCGACGATTGGTTTGGACGCTGTGAGCAAATTGGCTGTGCGGGATTTTATTCGCCGGCTAAATCAAGAGCATCAAGTGACGATTCTCCTGACGACGCATGACATGGATGATATTGAAGCTCTTTGCAAAAGAGTCCTTATCTTGAATGGGGGAAAAGTCTATTTCGATGGCTCGCTGGGACAGCTGAGAAAAAAGATTTTGCCAGAGCGCCGTTTGATTGTCGATCTTGTGCAAGAGGGAGTGAGATTGGAAGATCCTTTTGCCAAAGTGATCCATCAAGAAGGACACCGCGTTTGGCTGAGCTTTAATCCGAAAGAGACGCCCGTTCAAGAGCTTATCTCCCGCGTGAGCGCATCTTATGCGATTCAGGATCTTTTTGTGGAAAATCCACCGATTGAAGAACTTATTGCCAAATATTATCGAAATTTATGAGCGGTTATTTTGCTATTTTGAAGATGCGGGTGAAAACGCTTTTGCAATATCGAGCGGCGAGTTTTGCTGCGATTTGCACGCAGCTTTTCTGGGCGCTTTTGAATGTGATGATCCTTCGCGCTTTTTATGCAGAAGCTGCTTTTGCAGGGCCGATCTCTTTAAAACAGGCGATTGTGTTTGTTTGGCTTGGACAAGCCCTTTTGCAAGTGATTCCCTGGTCGATTGATAAAGAGATTGAGGCGCAGGTAAAAAATGGAAATATTGCGTATGAGCTCATTCGCCCTCTTCATCTCTATGGCCTTTGGTTTGCGAGATCTTTTGCGCTTCGATCGATCCCAACGCTCATGCGCTGTCTTCCTATTTTTTTGATCGGAGGCCTTTTTTTTGGCCTCTCAGCCCCTATTTCTTGGGCAGCTGGAGCTTTGTTTTGTCTTTCTCTATTTCTGGCGCTCTTCCTTTCTTCCTCCATCACAACGCTTGTTCTCATCTCCCTTTTTTGGACGATTTCAGGGGAAGGCGTGCAGCGCCTAATGCCCCATTTTACCCTTCTCTTTTCTGGCACGCTCGTCCCTTTGCCTCTTTTCCCTTCCTGGATGCAGCCCTTTTTAAACCTTCAACCTTTTCGAGGTGTCATGGACATCCCTTGCCGCCTCTATACCGGTGTCATCCCTGTTTCCGAGGCTTTATATTATTTGGGATTTCAACTCGTTTGGGCTCTTCTTTTTATCCTTTTTGGTAGATGGTTGATGAGTAGGGCTATGAAGAATGTAGTGATTCAAGGAGGATAAATGTTATTTTGGAAATTGATTTCTGTTTCTCTGCGATCGCAAATGCAATATAAATCCTCATTTTTCATGCTGAGTCTAAGTCATTTTTTGGGGACCTTTGTTGATATTTTAGGCATATGGATTTTATTTGATCGATTCAAGCTTGTTCAAGGCTGGACGTTTCCCGAAGTGGGGCTTATCTATGGGATCATGAACACCGGATTTGCTTTGGCAGAAGCCTTTTCAAGAGGATTTGATACCTTTGCCCAGCTGATTAAATATGGAGATTTCGACCGTTTGCTCCTTCGCCCTTTGAGCTCTCTCTATCAAGTCGCTCTTCGCGAGCTGCACGCCATGCGCATTGGACGATTTTTACAAGGCATCGTTGTCCTCGTTTGGAGCTTCTCCCAGCTTTCTTTGCCCTCCTCTTCTTCTGCTCTCATTGTCTTTTCCATTCTAGGAGCGGCCTTTCTTTTTTACGGGCTCTTTGTCATCCAAGCGACAGTTTCTTTTTGGATTATCGAGGCGCTTGAACTGATGAACGTTGCGACCTACGGCGGTCTACAAACAGGACAATATCCCATCAGCATCTACGACAAAACCTTTCGCTTCATCTTTACTTTCGTCATCCCCATCGCCTGCGTCGGCTACTATCCAGTTGCTTCGCTTTTACAGCGCGGCTCGATTCCCCTCTGGCTTGGAGCCCTTTTCCCCCTAGCCGGCCTCGTTTTCCTCCTTCTTGCTTGCCAATTTTGGCATTTTGGCGTCCGGCATTACCGTTCCACAGGAAGTTAATTTTTTTGAAGGACGCTGTCCTTTAACCTGCCAAAGGGCTTTCGCCCTCTGGACTCCCTTTTGTTTTTATATAAAAAAAGAAAACGGGGTTCCAAGGGGACTTGTCCCCTTGGCGGGTTGAAGGGCGGAGCCCTTTAGTTCATATCTTTTTTGAGATAAATTAATCTTTTTTCCAGGGTCCCATGGGGAAGCCGTAGGTGACGCTGATGATCGAGGAGATGAAATTGGTGCTGTTTCGGCCGTAGACGGAGAACTGAACGCCGGCGAGTATGCCGAGATTGGCGCTCCAGTTATATTCAATGGCGGGCGCTAGGCTTAAGCTGTCGCTAAACCCTCCGCCGACACTGGCTGGCGCGCCTGCTGCCGTCAGCCCTGACTTGCCATGGAACTTGGTTCTGCCTGACATGGTGTAGACCACGTCAGTAGCGAGCACCCAGTGTTGGTTGAAGCTGACCTCTAAACCGAAGTCGGCGTTGAATGTGTTGCCGGGTTTGACGACGCCATGCGTGCCGTAGCCTCCTCCATAGGAATTGAAGTTGTGGACTGTCACGGGCGTGGAGAGTTTATAGGCGATCGCCAAACGGGCGTTGACCGGATGGGGCGTTGACCAAAACATGATTTTTGTCATGGCAAAAGAAAAAGAGGTCTTGTAAGCCCCTCCGCCTGTCCCATCTAGTCCATCTGAGCGCAAATGTTGGTAGGCTCCTGTAGGAAAAGTCTCTTGGATGCTGAACTTCATTTTGGGAATGTAAAGTGTTTGGGATTGGATTTTAAACCCAACAGACCACTGCAGATCGCCAAATCCCCCTGCTGAACGGCCTTGGAGCCAATTGGTTTGTGTTTGCAAAGAGAGAGTTGTATCGACAGAATCGGTCACGCCGAACTGTAAAATATCAGAGGGGTTGAAGTTAAAGCTGTCATTGTCAAAAGAGATCGATGTTCGATCTTCATTAAAAGCTGCGTAGTTTTGCGTCACGAAAGCGTAAAATTGGGAGTTTGCGTAGCCGGGAGGCATCATCGAGGCCGACGGTGTGAGGAGAGGTCCCGTATACCAGGGATCGAACATCTCTTCGGCTTTTTTTAGCTGGTTTTCCGCATCGTCGAGTTCTTGCTGAATTTGCTCTGGCGTTTTATGTACTGTTTGAGCGAGCAAGCTCGTGCACATCCAAAGACTGAGCGCAATCCATAGTTTGTTCATTTTTCCTCTGCCCTTTCTTTCCTATTTAACTTTTTTGTGTTTTTTGGCAAGTAGAGAAATAGATTCAAGGAGGAAATATGGTAGACCAAGTATCGGGAAATCAGGGAATGGGGCCTTTGTCCCCTCAGGATAAAAGAGCCTATGAAGCTGAATATAAACATGGAATAGATCTGTTTCAACGCGCTTTAAATGATTATTCCCATTCGAAAAATATGTTTCAAAAAGCTGAGTTTAAAGAAGTCATGGAAAAAGCCATGCAGGTGCTGAATGAAACGGCAGGCGAGCTAAAAAAGCAGGATTTACTCAAGCAAAACGAAGCACTAGCCAAAGATTTGGCGGCTTTTGAAAGCCAAGACGACGCAGCAAATACTACTCAACTGATGAAAGATCTGAACAAAGCCAAAAGATCGCTTTAATTGAGGTTTTTGGGAGTGCAGGCACTCCCAAATGTGTTGTTTAGTTCATTGCCTTTTATTGAATGTTTCAATAAAAGCGGCTCTCCAATTAGTCAAGTCCTTATTGGCAGCGTTCTGAATGGCTTGAAAGATTCGAGCATCTTCTTGCAGCAGATTTGCAACATCTCTTGGGTGGAGGAGGATGGGAGAATCTGAAGGATTTTTGAGATATGTATAGAAAATCACCGCATGGTGGGCGCCATTACATAAGCATCCTTCGATGCCGAATCCTTTTAATGTCTCAATCATTGTTTGAACTTTTCCCCATTCCTCTGGAGTAGGGTCGTTAAAATTCTGGAAGAAATTTCCAGTTGATATGCCAGGGAGGTAATAATTTTGGCCGTTTTGGTCTTGAACATGAAAATAATGGACGCTTTCGATAACATGAGGCCCGCATTTCTTATCAATTCTGAATTTGGTTGCTGGAAATGATTGACGAACGAATTGATTCAAAGACCGATCGACAAAATTGTCTAAATCAGAGAATAACTGATACTCACCTACGCTAACTGCCACTTGATCTGGTTCAAAATTTGCAATATACAGAAGATCTGCTGGAATTTTCCAAACGGCCATTTGTCCAGTGGGTAGCTGGCAATAATCGCCTCCAAAGGCGCCTGAATGGATCGTTTTTTGAATAGCATAAAAATCCCGAGCATCCATCACAAGGCAAGCCCCTTTCGTTTGCATATTTCCCAAACGAGCGCGGCTAAAACTATAAATAGGACCTAAAGTAGTGATTTCTATGATAGCACCTTTGGCGTGGCCTTGATATCTATCGTGCTGCAGTTGGATTTGCTGTTTTCCCGGGGATAGCTTTAATTGTCCTTGAACCTGATTGCCATCGAGGTCTTGCCAGACTATGGATTGAGGAGGAGGGGAGCTAGGAGGTGGAGGGGGAGGAACGCTAGGAAGTGGAGGGGGAGGAACGCTAGGAAGTGGAGGGGGGGGGACGCTAGGAGGTGGAGGGGGGGGAACGCTAGGAAGTGGAGGGGGGGGGACGCTAGGAAGTGGAGGGGGGGGGGCGCTAGGAAGTGGAGGGGGG
>JAJXYX010000028.1 GCA_021780355.1 bacterium
AGAAAATGCCCCTTTGACGGTCTCTGCAAATAAGTGGGCATCGAATTCTTTGCCAGCTTCTAAAATTTTGGCATCAATCGGCTTGCGTCTTGACATAGGATCCTCCTCAATTTGAGGAACTTACTATATCGCTTCATAATGGCAAGAAAGCTTTTGAACACTTCTTGATCGGGAGCCATGCTTCGTAGTGTTCAATTGAGTGTTTTTGTTGTTCAGAAAATTTTTAAGGTGCTGCAATCTGCCTCGCAAGGCGGCGACAGGAACTGTATTCTTATCGGCAAAACCATCTAGAAATAAAGCTCTTGCAGTTTTTCTAGCGGGAATTTCTGTGCTTGTTGCTATTTTTCTCAAATTAAATAACCCATTATTCATTCAAACTCCTCTTTAATTGTTTTCTTTTGCGAAAATATGCGCTAAGGGAAGCTGAAAACCGATTCTTGAGCTTTCTTTAGTACAATCCGAAGATCTTTTCAAAAGCCTGAAATTTTGTAAAAACAAAAATTTACAGCGCTAGTGATGTAAAGGAACGATTAAGACACAAAAGCGCGTTTCGAAATTGTTTATGTTAGCTCTAGCTGGAAAATTGCTTTTTGTGATACCCATATTCTTCTTATACAGGAGTGCGCGATGTTAATTTTAATGGTAGGAACTGGATATGTAGGACTTGTCACTGGCGCTTGCTTTGCCGAGATGGGACACACGGTGATTTGTCTAGATATCGACAAAGAAAAAATCACCAAATTGCAAGAGGGCGTCATTCCTATCTATGAGCCAGGGCTTGAAGAGATTGTAAAGCGCAATGTGAAACAAAAAAGACTCCAGTTCACAACCGATTATGCCTCTGCACTGTTATCTACAGACGTTTGTTTTTTAGCCGTTCCAACTCCCTCTCAAGAAGACGGCTCTTGCGATATCAGCTACATCATCTCTGCGGCCACTCAAGTCGCCTCTCACATGCAGCATCCGATGATCATTGTGAATAAATCGACCGTTCCTGTAGGAACCGCCGCAAAGGTGCGCTCGATCATTGAAGAGGAGTTAAAGCGAAGAGGCGTTGAGATTACTTTCGATGTTATCTCGAACCCTGAATTCTTAAAAGAGGGCGCCGCAGTTCAAGATTGTCTAAAACCCGATAGAATTATCATTGGCGCTGACAATCCAGAGGCTGCGATTGTCTTAAAAGAAATTTACGCTCCCTACATGATCAATCATGATAAAATTTTCATCATGGATACGCTATCTGCAGAGATGACGAAATACGCAGCCAATGCGATGCTTGCTACGCGCATTTCTTTCATGAATGAAATGGCGGCGATTTGCAAAAAAGTGGGAGCCAATATCAATGAAGTGAGAAAAGGGATCGGCTCCGATAGCCGCATCGGTTACAGCTTTCTCTATCCAGGCATGGGATATGGAGGTTCTTGCTTTCCTAAAGACATTCGAGCCCTTATCGCGAAAGCCAAGGAACATCACGTGGAAACCCAGCTGCTTCAAGCGGTAGAAACCGTCAACAACAGGCAAAAAACTACACTCAGCCAAACGATCACCCATTACTTTTCAAAAAAAGGGGGCGTACAAGGCAAAACAATCGCTGTTTGGGGACTCTCATTCAAACCTGATACAGATGATATGAGAGAAGCGCCATCACTCACCTTTATTTCAGAACTTCTAAAAAGAGGTGCGACTCTTCGCGTATTCGATCCTGTAGCTATGCCAAATGCCCGCAAAATGCTTCCCGACGATCCTCATATCGTCTGGTGCCAAGATGAATTCGATGCAGCTAAAGAAGCCGACGGCATTGCGCTCCTCACCGAATGGAAACAATTTAGACTGGTCGATTTCAAACCCGTTAGACATCACATGAAAGGCGCCGCCTTTTTCGACGGGCGCAACCAATACAAACCCCTCGATATGAAAAGCAAGGGGTTCGATTACCTCAGCATCGGCGTCCCTGATCAAATGGGCGCTTTAAATACATAAAATCAGTAATAATAGCTTACTTGCCAGGATTGATTTTTAACAGCTTTGAACCCATCGCATAGCGGATTCTCGAGTCAGGAACGGCATAAATGTAGGATTTCTTATGTCTTCTTTAAATTTTAACTTAAGAGGGATTCCCTCTGAAGTAATGAATTTATTAAAACAAGAGGCCAAAAGATTGCGAACGAGCGTCAATTCACTCTTGTTAAAAATGATTGAACAAAAGCTTGGACTTACCTCCAAAAGAACGATTCATCATGATTTAGATCATCTTGCAGGATCTTGGTCATCTGCTGATGAAATCATATTTAACGAACACACAGCATCATCTGAAAAAATTGATGAGGAGCTGTGAAAATGAGACCTATTTCAGCGATTCCCGCTGAGACATTTTCTCGAGAGAAAAGTCCAGATAGACTTAGCGAACTTTTTTTCGAATCGTCATTATCTATCAATACAAGTGTTTGCATTTCTTTATTGAAACTCAAGCGGCGCAGTTAAAGCGCTCGGCCATCGTGGATTCGTTTTGCTAGGTTCTGCAAGAAAGGTTTTAGTCTTTCTTGTTGTTTTAGCTCTAATCGATCCGTAAATAAAATGCCGTCGAGATGATCATTTTCATGAAATATAACTTTGGCTTCCCATCCGATAAACCGCTCTTTGTGAGTTTTTCCATCGAGCGACGTATATTCTACTGTCACCTCTTTAGGACGTTTTACAGCGGCTCGGAAGGTCGGGATAGATAAACAACCCTCCGGAGCCTCCCAAGTCTCTTCGCTAAACTGGGAAAGCTTTGGATTGATAAATACGTTCACTTCTCCAAGCTCCATCCGATCAGAATCTGTTTCCATCGGTTTTCTCATCACGAAAAGCCGAAGGGAATGATGCACTTGAGGCGCGGCAAGGCCAATACCCTCGCAAGCATCCATTGTCTCAATCATCTCTTCAACTAATTTTTTCAAATCGGAAGTAATCTCTACTATAGGAGCTGCTTTTTCTTTCAACACCGCATCGCCATAATAAGCTAGAGGGAGCAATCGCAATTGACCTGTTGTCACTAGATTCGGAGCTTTCCCTTGCATCAATTGACCCGACCTGTAAAACCAGCGAGGTCCTAGTTTTTCGAAATGGCTTTTTTCAGTGAACGTAGCATCTTGGCCTCTTTGCGAAAGATGAACAGTAAAAGTCACGGTTGCCAAGGTATCTTGCTCTTTGAAATCTAGAATGTCTAAGCGAAGGAAAGAGCTTCCTCTAGAAAATCGAGAAATACTTCGCTTCCAAGTAAATTTGTCATCCGAATATTGGGGACTTGCTGGGTGTGTTGTGGCAACAATATATTCAGGAAGATTTAAGACGTAGGCGGAATATCTCGAGCGCATCAGCAAAAGTGCATTTTCAGGAGCAGCGCCTCGATGAAAAGGCCTGCAGCACACATCATATTCTTGCTCGCTTCCGCATGGACAAGGATGAATAAGCTTCATAAATCCACATTACTCCAAAAAAAAACCCCTGACAAGTTTCCTTATCAGGGGCGAAAGAAAAATCTGGCGGCTACCTACTCTTCCGTACTCTTGTGCACAGTACCATCGGCGACGAGGGGCTTAACTGCTGAGTTCGAGATGGGATCAGGTGTGTCCCCCTCTCTATTGCCACCAGAAAA
>JAJXYX010000058.1 GCA_021780355.1 bacterium
TTTGATGATCGATCGAGGCGATCGATCATCAAACGCAAGTGATCAACTGGAAACGCGAAGCGTTGGAAGGCGATAGGGACTTAAATCCAAAGAAACTGAAAAGTCGAAGAAAACTATAAACTATAGGGGGGCGAAGCCCCATCTAACCTCTAGCCGCTGTGTCCGATTTGATCGGGAAGCGCCATGGCTTCGACGGTGGTGAGGAGGCAGAAACATTGGAGTCCCTCTCCGCAGCCGAAATCGGTGAGGCCGTCGCCGGAGGTGACGGTGAGGCCGACTTGCTTTTCGTGAAGAGAGCAGACGGAAGCTACGTTTCTTTTCACCTGATCGATTTTCTCTTGGAGTCTTGGCCTTTTGCCTTCGATGGTGAAAGCGATGTGGACGATTTTTTGCCCCTGAAGGGTTTGAAGGGCTTTTTCTAGATAGACTTGAGAATCGGTGATACCGTCTTTGCGGCAAAGCTCGTTGGCGATTCCGCCGAGAATGGGAACTCCGGTGAGAGAGGAGATGGCATTGCAAAGCGCGTGGTAGACGACGTCGCCATCGGAATCGGCATCGAGGCCAGGAACTCCTTCAAAAATAATGCCGCCGATCATGCAAGGTTTTGAGGAATCGGAGGGAAGGAAGCGATGGCTGTCTTGCCCGATTCCAGTTCGAAACAGGGGAAAATTTTTTAACGACATAGTTTTCCGCATTCAACATATTTCTAGTCAGCATAGCAGATCTGCAACAAAAAAATGGAGAACTTCATCAAAATTGAGGATCAACATTTGGTTATATATAGCCCTTGCTATATGATCTCAGCTGCGTGGATAGGCAAAATCAATGAGGGTGGATATGGACATATTGAACATCAAAGGCGGAGTTCCTCTACAAGGGCATATCAAAGCGGCCGGAGCGAAAAATGCCATGACCAAACTCCTTGTCGCTTCGCTTCTTTCAGACAAAGCTTGCACGTTCTACAACGTCCCCAATATTTTGGATGTAGAAATTACCGTAAACCTCTGTAAAGAGATCGGCTCTGAGGTGGAGTGGGATCGAAAAGAAAAAACGCTGCGCATCATTACCCGCGAACTCAAAACATCGTACGTCCCGCAAAAATATTCTGGATCGAACCGGATCCCTATTTTAATGATTGGAGCTCTTTTAGGAAGAACAGATGAGGACATTATCGTGCCAACCATAGGCGGGGATCTTATCGGATCTCGTCCTGTCGATTTGCATATCCACGCTTTGCAAAAACTCGGCGCCCGCATTGAATATAGAGAGATGAAAAAAGAGGGAGCCTATCTGGCGCAAGCGCACCAAGGATTAAAAGGGGCGGTCATTTCTCTCGAATACCCTTCCGTCGGCGCAACGGAAAACACGATTTTAGCAGCAGTAAGAGCGAAAGGAACTACGCTCATTAAAAATGCCGCGATTGAACCTGAAATCATCGATCTCATTTTATTTCTCCAAAAGCTAGGAGCCAACATCATGGTCGATGTGGATAGAACGATCTCTATCCAACAAACGCACCGATTCCAAGAAGTAGAACATACCGTACTCACCGATCGCAATGAAGTAGCCTCTTATGCGATGGCAGCTATCAGCACAAAAGGACGCGTCTTTGTGGAAGGAGCAGAACATCTGCACATGATTGCTTTTCTCAATAAACTTAGAGAGATCGGCGGCTGTTTTACCATCAAGCAAAACGGCATTGAGTTTTTCTATGAAAGCGAACTTAAAGGAGGCCTTCATTTAGAAACCGATGTGCATCCTGGGTTCATGACAGATTGGCAGCAACCCTTCGTCGTCCTCTTAACGCAAGCCAAAGGAGCATCTGTCATCCACGAAACCGTCTATGAAAATCGATTCGGCTACACACATATGCTCAAAGAAATGGGCGCCGATATTGAACTATTTACGCAATGCCTTGGAGGGAAACAGTGCCGTTTTGCCTCTAGCAACCACCAACATAGCCTCGTTGTCAAAGGCCCTACTGTGCTCAAAGGCCACTCGTTTTGCATCCCTGACCTAAGAGCAGGCTTTGCCTACGTCATGGCAGCTCTACTCTCTTCTGAGACCAGTCAAATTTCCAATGTAGAATTTCTCGATCGAGGCTACGAGGAGCTAGTGCAAAAACTCACCGCTCTAGGAGCTAACATCACCCGAGAATCTACCCTCAAAAAACCATCCGGAGATAAAAAAATGACTCTTCATCAGCTTCTAAAAGTTGACAATCTTGCCAAGTCTCTTTAAAATGCTTGGCCATGACACTCAATTCCCCTCCTCTTTGGAGAAAAATTCAAAAGGAAAATTTTACCCATTGGGAAAAATTAGCCGATTTTCTAAAACTTTCTGAAACGCTGCGAAAAAGCCTAGCTCTCGGCCCTCGTTTTCCTCTAAATCTCCCAAGGCGCCTCGCTGAAAAAATAGAAAAAAACACCCTCGACGATCCCATTTTCAAACAATTCGTCCCACTGCAAGAAGAACTTCTTAAAACATCTGGATACGTAGAAGAGCCTCTTCAGGACACCACATTTCGCAAAACAAAAAAACTTTTACATAAATATGAAGGCAGAGCGCTTCTCCTCGCTACTTCCGCCTGCGCCATGCATTGCCGCTTCTGTTTTCGAAAAAATTTCCCCTACGAGACAGAAACTCTCGACTTCACACAAGACCTAAACCACATCGTCCAAGACAAAACCCTCAATGAAATTATCCTAAGCGGAGGAGATCCCCTTTCTCTCAGCAATCCCCAGCTCGACTCCCTATTTCAAGCCTTCGATACCATGCCCCATATCAAAAAAGTCCGCTTCCACACCCGCTTTCCCATCGGCATTCCCGAACGCATCGATATCTCTTTCCTCGAAATCCTTAAAAATTCCAGCAAACAAATCATCTTCATCATCCATTGCAACCACCCCAAAGAACTTGATAAAGACGTTCTCTCCGCCCTCAAAAAAATACAAAAACTCGGCATCCCCGTTCTCAACCAAGCCGTCCTCCTACAAGGCGTAAATGACGATGAACAAACCCTCCTCGAGCTCAGCGAAGCGCTCGTACAAGGAGGCGTCCTCCCCTACTATCTGCACGTACTCGATCTAGTCGAAGGCTCCGCCCACTTCTTCGTCAGCGACGAAAGAGCCCGAGAGCTAATCCAATACCTCCAAAAACACACCTCCGGCTACGCAGTCCCCCGACTCGTCCGCGAAGTCCCCGGAGCGCTTAGCAAGCAAATCCTTATCTAGGGCTTCGCCCTGGCGCTCTGTTTCAAAAATTTTTGGAATAATTTCGACGTGAAAGTGGGCTAGTATGAAGCAATACAACCCACTTTCCGATCGTTGATTTTAGGCCACTTTGACGTCGAAATTATCTCAAAAATTTTTGAAACAGAGCGCTCAACCCACCAAAGTTGCTATGCTGAAATAAAGCATACACTTTGGAGATCCTCATGGAAAAAAGAAAGCTCCCCAGATTAAAACTTAATTTTGAAGAAGAAGTTAAATAATCAACAAGGAGAGCCTTCATGAAGGACTATACAGGAAAAACAATTTTTTTAGGAATCGATGTACACAAAAAAACTTATGCAGTTACTGC